>NZ_JBFANX010000007.1:270322-435273 GCF_040675005.1 Amycolatopsis sp. NPDC049691 | reverse complement strand
ATCAGTTCGTGTTCCTGGCGTTCCCGCAGTGCTTCGACGGTGAGGCGGAGTTGTTGTTCGATCTGGTTCATCGGCTGGTTGTAGAGGTCGGCGACGCGGGAGTGGACGCGTAGGACGGTTTGGGCGACGGAGAGTTCGTATTCGCGGGGTTGGGCGTCGTAGTCGACGAAGGTGCCGGGCAGGACCGGTTCGCCGTCGTGGCCGGAGGCCAGCGAGATTTCGGCTTCGCCGTGGTCGTTGCGGGCGGTGGAGCCGACGGCGAGGTAGGCGTCCAGGTGGGCTTGCAGGGTTTCGGAGCGGGAGAGGACGTCCTCGAACGCGTGCCGGGGGAGGGTGAGGACGGTGCAGGTGGTGACGGCTTTGGCGGTGAATTCCCAGATCCCGTCGCCGTGGGTGAGGGCGGTTTCGCCGAAGTAGTCGCCGTCGGCCAGCGTGCCCAGGACGGTTTGGTCGCCGTAGGCGCCGGTGCCGATTTTGGTGATCTTGCCGTGGGCGATGAGGAAGACCTGGTCGGCTTGGGAGCCGAATTCGACGAGGGCGTCGCCGGGGGCGTACTCGTGCTGGGTGAACCGCGACGCGAGTTCGGTGAGGACGTCTTCGTCGTCGTAGCCGCGCAGGGGGGCCAGTTCGCCGAGTTCGGGTGGGATGACGCGGACCTCGGCGCCGGTGGTGGTGAAGGTGACGCGGCCATCGCCCACGGAGTAGGACAGGCGGCGGTTGACGCGGTAGGCGCCGCCGGACACTTCGACCCAGGGCAGGACCTTCAGCAGCCAGCGGGAGGAGATGCCCTGCATCTGGGGGACCGACTTGGTCGTGGTGGCCAGGGTCCGGGCGGCGGCCCGGCCGAGGCTCAGCGGTGCCTGGTCGGTGTCCACCGGGTCGGTGACGGTCACAGCGAAAACCACCCAATCATTCGTAGGTCACTACTGGTAACGGGGATTGGTGGCGTGCCAGGTGAAGCCGCCGCCCATCCAGGAACGGACACCCACGAGGAACCGCTGCAGCTCCGGCGACGGGACCGCCATCAGCTCCCGGTGGCCGTCCTCGAACTCGTGGACGATCTTGTTGTGCAGCTCGACGGTCGCCTCGATCGCCTCCTCGACCGAGCACCCCCGATCGGCGGCGATCTGCAGCACCATGTTGCAGACCGGCTTCTCGTCAGCCGCGTCCTTCGCCACCGAGTGCAGGTCGTTGACCAGGACCGACGCCGTCCCGGCCCGCATCATCGCCTCCCGCACGCGCGGGTCGTAGTAGAACGGCGCGGCCAGCTCGTAGCCGCCGACCGCGTCCACGAGGGTCATCGACGTGTAGAAGCTGTCGTGCTGGCGGGCCGCCAGGTACTCCCACGCCGGTGGGTAGCGGCCGGTGTGGCGCCACGCCGCGTAGGCGTCCCAGCTGACGAACATCGAGAACGTCGCGTAGCAGACCCGCTGGACCAGCACGGGTGAGCCGTGCCGGCCCAGGTGGCCGATCGCCGAGTGCAGGCCGACGAGGATCGGATCGGCCCGCAGCGCTTCTTCGAGGGGCGCCGAGAACTCCCCGGCCGGCGCGACCGGGTCCATGGCCGCCATGACGAGCGCCAGGCGCGGCGGCAGTTCGGTCGGCGCCGCGCCCAGCGTGCTGTCGTCGGCGTAGTAGTCGTCGGCCGCCCACCAGACCGCGTTCAGCTGCGCCGCGACGAGCAGCCGGTCCGGGTCGTCGCAGTCGGCGTGGGCGAGCATCGCCAGCCTGCCGAACCCGGCGCGGGCGATCTGGTCGAGGCCCGCGCCGGTGAACCCGCAGTCCTCGGCCCACGCGACCAGCCGCCGGTCGACCTCCCCGGCGAGGGCGTCGTCGACGCGGCCGGCGACCGGGCAGTACAACGGCGGCCCGCTGCCGTCTCCCCACGGCAGGTAGGCGTAGGTCGGGTCCTGCCCGGCCGCCGGCGCGAACTGCGTCGCGATCCGGGCCGCCGCGGTGCCGAGGCCGAACGGGCCGGCGAGCAGGCTCGCCGCGCCACCATCCGTCCACTGTGGACACTGGGTGCCGGTCGTCATGGGTTCTCCCTCGTCGCCCGGCCGCCTCAGACGCGGTCGGCGGCGATGAGCAGGTAGTGGAAGCTACCCTCGCGGTAGGCGGTCAGGAACGGCTGCTCGATCCCGGTCGCGACCGACGACTTCGCCCGCAGCTCCCAGTAGGGGATCGTCGCCGCCGTCAGGTCGACGACGTTGATCGGCACGAACCCGTTGGCGGACAACGCCTTGAAGTAGTCGCCGCGGGCGTGGATGTTGCAGATGTAGTGCTGGTCGATCTGGCTCACCGCCCGCGACCGGCCGCCGGTGACGTCGTTGTAGCACCCCGTGATGGTCACGTACCGGCCGCCGGGCTTGAGCTGCCGCGCGTGCTCGGCGAACAGGTCGTTCAGGTCGACGTACATCGTGCTCTCGTTGTTCCAGATGCCCTGGAAGATTCCGGATTTGAAGCCGGTGTCGAGCATGTTGCGCAGGTGGTAGCGGACCGAGCCGTCGATCCCGCGCTGCCGCACGTGTTCGTTGGCGAACCCGACCTGCTGCTCGGAGATGGAGATCCCGTCGACCTGGCAGCCGAAGCGCTGGTGGGCCATGACGCTCGTGCCGCCGCGGCCGCAGCCGGCGTCGAGCAGCCGGTCGCCGGGCCCGATCGGGCCGAGGTGGTCGAGGAGGACGTCGGCCTGCGCCGTCTCGAGCCGGTGCATCTCGGCGATGATCGCCTGGTCCCGCTGGGCCTCCGGCACCTCGAGCACGGCCGGGTCGTAGTCGCCGAGGCCGTAGTGGTGGTGGTACAGACCGTCGACATCGCCCAGCCGGAGGTTCACCGGGTCCTTCTCCGCGTTCCAGTAGTCGGCGACCGACTGCTGGTACGCGGTGCGGGTCACGGGCTGGTCGAGAGCCGTCATCGAGAACTCCTCGTTCGGTTTTCCTTGGTGTGCAAGGAACTTCCCGGACAGCCCGGTGTCGTCCCCTCCCCGTCGACGCTAGCGAGGAAAGATCGGCAGGGACAAGGAGGTTCACTCGCGCTGGCCGGGTGTGGCCCGTCTGGCCCAGCGGCGGCCCTGCACGGGGTGGTGGGCGGCCGCCGCGGAGGAACCCTTTCGAGACCGGCCGTGACTCGTCCGGCTGACGAGGTGCGACCCTGGGTCGCAGGACGCCACGTCAGCCGACCCAGGGGTTCGGGCGGCAGACGGCACCGTCGGGCCGGATCCTCGTGGCGGCCCCGGGCTCTACGCGGTTGAGTTCGGCGAGGTAGGAGTTGGAGAGGCCGAAGGTCTGCTGCATCATCACCGGCGCGGGCGCGCCGGGAGCGGGACAGCCGACGTGCCCGAAGCCGAGGGCGTGCCCCATCTCGTGGTTGACCGCGTAGGCGCGGTAGCCGGCGAGGTCGCCGCCGAAGGAGTGAGCGCCCCGGATCCAGCGTGCGAGGTTGAGGACGATCCGGTGGCTCAGGTGGCACGAGGAGTCGTAGGGGATGGCGAACCCGCAGAGCCGGCGGCTGGTGCCGGGGGTGGTGAGGCTGATCCGCACGTCCGGCTGCGCGTCGGGGGTGGTTTCCCGCCGGAAGGCGACCTTGCCCTGGCCGATCCAGCCGCGCGGGTCGCCGAGGACGGCGTCGACGTCCTCGGCGAAACCCGGTTCGTCGACGCCGTCTTCGAGTTCGACGGTGTAGGTGAGTTCTTCGGCGCCGTCCCCGGCTCCGGCGAGGGTGGCGGGACCGGGGAGGACGTGCCAGGTGCCGCGCCCGGCCGGGGTGACGGGAGGACCGTCGGGAAGGGCGGCGGGTTCCGGCGGCCGCGTGGTGACCGGCGAGGCCGGCGCGGAGACGGCGGCGGCCGGAGTACCCCCGAGCCGCCGCGGTTCGGCGGCGCGAGGGAGCAGGAGCAGGGCAACGGCGAGAGCGACGGCGAACACCAGCACCGCGGGCGGCCACCACGCCATGGGGGCCGGGGGTTCGGCCGGTGAGTCGAGTAGGTTCGCCGCGGTGGTTTCTTCGGTGGTGCGCCGAGGTTCGGTGGCGAGCGGGAGAACGGCGGTGGTGGGCGGCGCGGGTTCAGGCCCGGACGGCCAGACGATCGCCGTCGGTTGCTCGTCCGGCGCCGGACTCGGCGGCTCGGCCGGAGTGACGAGCGGCGCGGGCTGTTCCGCCGCTGGGGACGGCTCCGCTGGTGTAGTCGGGTGCGGGGGTGGTGGTTGGGTCGCGGGGCAGGCTTGTGGTGCGGCCGGCATGGTTGCGGGCGCCGGCTCGGTTGCGGTGGTCGCTTGTGGCGCCGTGGTGGGCAGTTCGGTCGGTGCGGTCGGGTGCGCGGGCGTTGGTTCGGTGACGAGGCTTGCTTGTGGTGCCGTGGCCGATGATGCGGGGCTCGCTTGCGGGATGGGTGGTTCGGCTGCCGCGACCTGCTGCGCGGCCGCCCATGGCTCGGGCCGCTCGGCGACGTTGGGCTGCGGCTGCCGTAGCGGTTGCTGCAGTGGTTCCGTCGCCGGTTCGGCGCGAGGCAGCTGCTCCGCAACCGCGGGGCTCCCTTGTGCTTGCAGGATGCGTGGTTCGGCTGCAGCAGCCTGTGGCTTGGGCTTCTCGGCCACTTCGGACAACGGCTGCCGCACAGATTCCGCCGTCGCCTCGGGCAGCTGCACCTCCGTTGCCGGTGGGCGTGGTTGCACTGGGGCCTCAGGCGAGCGCCCCTCCACCACCGTCGTGCTCTGCGGTGACCGCGGCCGGGGCACCGTCCCCGTCCCCGTCCGGCGGAACCGCAGCCGGCGGCGGGCTCGCGGCACCCCCGCCGCCGGGGGTTCCTCCGCCTCCGAGCGGGCCTTCCTCGGACGGGGCTGGGGCAGCCAATCGACGCGCGCCGGTTCAGTAGGCAAGGCCCACGCTCGCGCACGCCGGGCCGGGGGCCGCCGACGATCGGGGGTACGCCACCGTCGTCGGGTCGCCGTCGGACGTGTAGCGGTGGCCGTTCGGTCCGGCCAGCACGTCGAGCCAGTGCGACGACCCGTACTCCGCCTCCGCCCCGCTCGACTGCGACCGGATCCGCGGGATCGCCCCGGGGTCGAACCCGCTCGAACACGGCGAAGGCGCCGGCCCGGCCCCCACCAGCAGCGCACCCTCGTACGCGTAGCCCGGCCCCCGCAACGCCGATTCCGCGCGCCGCGGGCGCGTCCCGTACGGCAGCGCCAACGTCCGCGGCTGGTAGCCGGTCGCGCGGATCGCCGCGTCCTCCTCCGTGATCGCCGTCGTCACCTCGCTCTCCGACGCCGTGCGCAGGTTCGTGTGGTGCCGCGTGTGGTTGCCGATCTCGAAACCGTGGGCGGCCAGCCAGCGCAGCGCCGGCCCGTCGTCCGGCGCGCCGAACGGGTGCTCGTTGACGTACAGGCTCGCCACCGGGCGGAACCGCGGGTGCGCCGCCGCGACGTCCAGCAGGATCCGGACCGCCGTGCCCGGCGCCGGCTGTCCCTGCGGGGTCAAGGCGAACGTGCTCGGGTCGCCGTCGTCGAAGGTCAGGACCACCGGGTGCGCGCCGGCCGGGAGGTCGAGCCGGCGCGACACCAGCTCGGCCGTCGTCACCGGGACGTAGTCCTCCGCCGCCAGCCGTTCCAGCTCCGCGGTGAAGTCGGCGGGCGTGCGGTCGTACACCGACCGCGGCCGCTCGACGATCCGGTGGTACATCAGGATCGGCACCCGGCCGAGCTCGTCGGCGCCGACCTGGCGCGCGAACGCGGGCGTGACGCGGGTGGGCGTGGCGGCGGCGGGCGCCGGCCGGGGCGCCGGGGACTCGGCGGGCGCCGGGGCGCCGCACGCCGTCACGGCGGCCACGACGGCGAACCCCGCGCCGAACCGGAAAAGGCTACGCATGCGGGGAAGTGTGGGGGCGGGCCCGCCGCGGCGCGGCCCGGTCCACCGGGTCGGGTGAGCGCGGATTTCCGTGCCACGGGCCGGAATTCGCCGTTTCCGCAGGCAGCGGCCGTGGTCACGAAACGGTCTCCGGCACGATGCGGTGATCATCGCCCGCGACGTTTGCCCGAAGATCACTGCGGGTATTTCCCTGCGATGGTCCCGAAAACGGCCTTCGCCGCCGCCCAACGCACCCTCGATCGACGTCTGGTCCTCACCGCCGCACTGGCCGGTCTCGCGGCGAGCGCGTGCGGCGCGCGCCGGGCGGGCCGGGCCCTCGCCGTGCCGGTCACCGCGACGCCGGCCCCGCCGACGCCACCGCCGAACCCCTTGGAGAAGAACCTGCTCGTCGGCTTCTGCGGAGCCCCGGGTTCCCCGGCGCTCGGCCGGATGACCGGCGACCTGACGGCGGCGAGCCGCGAGCTGCGCCAGCGGATCCGCGCCTTCCCGGCGGGCCGGCCGGTCACCCCGGTCGTCGAGCTGATCGCGACCACCGTGCACCGCTCGCCCGGCGAGGACGGCATGTACCGCAGCCGCTGCGCGGAGGAGACGGTCCGGGACTACCTCGACGCCGCCCGCGCCCTGAACGGCCTGCTGCTGCTGAACATCCAGCCCGGCCGGGCCGACTTCCTGCCCGAGGTGCAGGCGTACGAGCGCTGGCTGACCGAGCCGGACGTCGGCGTCGCGCTCGATCCCGAGTGGGCCGTGGAGCCGGGCGTGATCCCGGGGAAGAAATTCGGTCGCACGACCGGCGACGAGCTCGACGGCGTCGCCCGCTACCTGGGCGGCCTGGCCGAAGCGCACCGCCTGCCCGTCAAGGTCATGGTGTACCACCAGGTGGCCTCGTCGGTGGTGCGCGACGAAGAGCTCCTGCTCGCGCACCCCGGGGTCGCGCCGGTGAAGGTCGTCGACGGCATCGGGTCGGCGGCGGCCAAGAAGGCGACCTGGAAGACGCTCATGACGACCCGGCCGGCGCACGTGCGGCCCGGGTTCAAGCTGTTCTTCGACGAGGACACCCGCCGCGGCGCGGCGTTGATGACCCCGGCGGAGGTGCTGGCGCTGAGCCCGGTGCCCGCCTACGTCGTCTACGAATAACGGCGGAAGTACGAAAGCCCGGTGCGGATTCCGCACCGGGCTTCTTCGTAGGTGGCCGAAGACGACGAAAGCCCGGTGCGGGGAGGTGAGCCGCACCGGGCCATCGCCGGCTGTCCGTCCGGGGTTCCGATCGGTCCCTAGCCGACCGGGACGGGCAGCCCGCCGAGAAGGTCGTTCACGAGAGCGGACAGCGAGATCAGCACGCGCTGCAGCAAGGCGTTCAGGAGCGCGGAGACCGGCGGGAGGCTCTGGCGGGCCTTCATGTCCGCCGCCAACCGGTCGACGCCTTCGCGTGCTTCGGTGGTGTCGTGCTGGGCCGTCGCCGCCTTGTCGCGGGTCTCGGCCTGGATGGTGTACCGGTTGCCCTGGGCCAGATCCGTGAGCACCGGATCGAGGTCGGTCAGGGTGACGCGCGTGCCGGCGACGTCGCCGTCGTCCGCTCGCGAGACCAGCTGGTCGCGCAGGGATTGGACCTGGGCCGCCGCGCTCGTCGTGCTCGACGAGCCGCTGCCGCCGGGCCCGCCCGCCGATGCCACGCCCACCCCGGTCAGGGTCACCGCCGTCGCGGTGAGGAAAACCGTGACCGCTCGGGCCAGTGCACTTTTCATGTCGTACTCCTCCGGAATTCCGATACCGACTGGAGATCATGGTGATCTCCGGCGCCGAATACCGCGAGCGGATCCGCTGACCTCGGCGGACGCGTCGATTCCGCTCGGTGCACGGCCGTTCGGGAACCGCGGAACAAACATCAAGTTCGCGTGAAGCCGATGATCGACAATTCCGCACGCTGATGACTGATCGTGATCGCATCACTCGTTCGTGAGTGTTGGTTACGATGAACGGCTGAAATGGGGCCGGTTTCTTCACCGAAGGTATGACTGGGGTGGTTCTCGCGTGGCACGCAGGTTTCATCCGATTGTGAGGTTTGTTGGGACGATTAATGGGTAACCATGCGCATTTGCCTACGGCCGGAAAGCCACTCTTAAGAAGGTTACGACGCAAAACCACTTCTTGCGCGCTGAGTGCCTCGCTAATCTGGGTGGCGGCCACCGGACCCGGTTTCCGGCCCTCCGGTGGCCTCCTCGGTGCCGAGACCTGACAACTGGGCGCCAATCGGAGAACACGAAAACGCAGAACGTCCCGGCGCCACCGGTGCCGGGACGTTCTGTGCGGGAGAAGAGGGGATCAGGTGCGGCGCGCCAGCGGAACCCGGCCACCGGAAGCGGTGCGAGGGAAGAGTTCCGGCGCACCCGGCTGCGCCGACGCGCTTGGCGGCGCCGGCTCAGCCGATCCCCGGCCCCGGCCGAGAGCTGGGGAAACCGGCGGCTTCCGCTGCGGCGCAAGTGACCGGGTGGGGTCGAGTCCGCGGGGAATCGGTGGATTCAGTCGCGGCGTGGTGGGCGGCGGCGTGGTGGCCGCTTGGCTGAAGCCTCGGGAAACCGGCGCGTTCGACCAAGGTGCCATGGCTACCCGCCCCGCCGGCGAACCTGCTTGCACCACTACCCCCGCCGGGCCCTGGCCGAGACCTCGGGAGACCGGCGGTCCCAACCACCCCACCGCGCCTCCCGGGTCCCGGCCCGAACCTCAAGCCCCCGGCGGGTTGCGTCGCGGCTCCGCCGGCGGGTACGTGTTCATCGGGGGCGCCTGCCCCGGCCGCGAAGGCTCCGCGGGCGGAACCGCGTCAGGGTGGGAAGGCCGCCCCGCGGCGGGATACCCCGCCATGGCCCCGGACTTCGGCCCGCGCCGGGCCAACCCGGCCAAGCCCAGCAACCCGACCAGCCCGAGCAGGCCCCACAATCCGTTGTCGTCATCGTCGGCCTGCACCGACGACGTCGGCTCGTTCGGTTCCGCCGAAGCAGGAAACGCCCCGGTCAACGTGATGGTGGCCGCCGCGGCTGTCGCGGCCAGCAGGTTTCGTGCCGTTCGGTTCATCTCGGTTCTTCCTTCCGTTCGGGCGGACGGTCACCGGGCGCGTACCCCGGCCCTCCGCCTTCACACCCGGAGTCACGGGAACGGGCGACGCGACCCGGATTCCGGTGCCCCGGCGGCGTTTGTAGAATGGCCGTCGGTTCAAGCAGGAGCCGTGGAAGGACGTGTGCGTCCGCCACCGGCGTCCTTCCCCTTGCTTCGCGCGAGTGCGCATCCGTTCTCGGAAACACCGTCCACTGCTGTGGACCCGGGGGAGTAATGAACAGTCAGCTCGTGGTCGCCCCGCTGGGCGCGACCTTCTCGGCACGCTTGATCTGCACCACCGGCGACCGCCTGATCCACCCGGCGGACGGCCGCAACGACCTCGCCCGCATCGTCGTGCGCTGGGCCCGTGCCTGGGTTCCCGAAACCTGGCCCGCCCGGCAGTACTTCGCCGCGCTCGGCATCGGTGACGACGAAAACCCTTGCTACACCGACGAAGACGTCACCGGCTGGCACCTCCTCGAGCCCCGCCCCGGCTCGCTCGCGTGGCGGGTGCGGTCGGGCGAGATCGACGTGACGACGGCACTCACCGCCGAAGCGGAGGCGTGGCCCGGCTAGAAAACCGACGGCACCAGCCCTGCGTCGCCTTCACCGAGGCGGCGCAGGGCTCTTTGGTGTGCCCGGATATCCCTGCCGCACAGGCAATGCAAGGCGGCGTGATCGGCAAACCGTTGCGGGCAAACGTAACCCGATCGGACCACTGAAAGGCCGGTCAGAGGCTTGCGGCACCCACACGATGGTGGCATGGAGTGGAACCGGTGCGGCCGCATCAGTACGTTTCCCTCACACCAGGCGGAGAACACACCTTCACTGCCGCCCCATCCGACGCAGATTGTCGATCGAGGAGAAATCCATGCTGAAGAAGCTCGGCTTCGTCACGGCCGCCGCCGCGGCGGGCGCCTTCCTGGCCGGGGGCGTCGCGTCCGCCGGCACCCCGGACGAGCACGGCCACCACGGCCACCACCACGGCGGCTACGACTACACGGGCCAGGTCGGCCTCGTGAACCTGAACAACACCGACGTGCTGCACAACGTCGACGTCACGCCGGGTCTCTGCGGCAACGACATCAACGTCCTCGGCGTCCAGGTCCCGATCCGCGACTCGCTCAACGGCATCGGCGTCCCGGTCCTCTCGCCGGGCGAGAGCGAGGCCAACGGCGACGCGCCGTACAACTGCGCCGCCAGCGCGCTGACCGACGGCGGCACGAGCCAGGGCAACTGAGGTTCCGTGCCGCCGCCGCCCGCTGTGTGTGCGGACGCCGGCGGCCGGCACGGGAAACCGGCGATTCGCGTCGACGTCGTGACGCGGGCCCGGAACGCGGAGCGAGCTGCACACTCCGGTTCCGCGTCCCGGGCCCGCCGCGACGCCGGACGTCGCCGGCACGGGTGGGACCGGTCACGACCTGGAGAAGTGCGCCGGTCCCACCCGGCGTGAACCGCACCCTAACCGACTTGCCGCGGCTCGGCGAACCGAAGCCGGGCCCGGTTCCCTTCCCCGATCTCCCACCGGACGGTCCGGTGGGTCGCTATAAGGAGTTCTTCAAGTGATCAAGCAGCTCGGCTTCGTGGCCACCGCTCTCGCCGCCGGGATGGCGGTGCTCGGCGGATCCGCGTCCGCGACCGGCATCACCGTCGCCGGCCAGCCGATCGACCACAGCGACCAGGTCGGCCTCGGCAACGTGCAGAACCTCGACGCGGTGCACAACCTGAACGCGGTCGGCGGCGTCTGCGACGACAACGTCAACGTGCTCGGCGTCCAGGTGCCGGTGCAGCACGTCGCCGACGGCGTCGGCGTGCCGGTCCTTTCCCCGGGCGGGCACGAGGCCGAGGGCGAGACCCCGTTCAACTGCGCCAGCGGTGCCATCTCCGACGGCGGGACCGCGCAGGACAACTGACCGGTCCTGGTCGAAGCCGCCGCGCGGTTGCCCCCCGCGCGGCGGTTTCACGTCCGGTCGAGCCGGTGCACGGCCACTTCCCGCACCACCAGGAGCACGGCCGCCGCGACCGGCACCGCCACGAACGCGCCGACCACGCCGAGCAGCTCGAAGCCGATCAGCACGGCGACGACCGTGACGAGCGCCGGGATCCGCACGGCCCGGCCGACGATCTTCGGCAGCAGCACGTAGTCCTCGAGCACGCGGTAGCCGACGAAGAAGCCGGCGGTCGCGAGGCCGACGGGCACCGACACCGTCAGCGCGATGAGGGTGGTGCCCGCCCCGGCCGCCGCCGAACCCGCGACGGGCACCAGGTCGAGGACGGCGACGAGCAGGGCGAGCACCAGCGGGTAGGGCACCCCGAAGGCCCAGAGCCAGGCGAACGTCAGTGCCCCCGCGATCAGCGACACCACGACGTTGCCGACCAGGTAGGCGCCGACCTTCCGGAAGACGGCGTCGCCGATGAGGATCACCCGCGGCCGCCGGGACCGGGGAGCCAGCCGGTAGAGCGCCGTGCGGACCCGCGGGAAGTCGGCGACGAAATACGTGCTGAGCACGACGACGATCGCGGCGTCGCCCAGCACGGCGGCCAGCGACTTCGCGACCTCCGTCAGGCGGATGCCCCGGAGCGCGGCCTCGAGCCCGAAGGTGGCGTTGGCGCGGCCGATGAGGGTGCCGGGGTCGCGCAACAGCGCGAGGTAGTGCGGCGCGCCGTCCCGCAGCTGCCCGATCTGGTCGGCCAGCGGAACGGCGGCACCGGCGACGGCGGCGGCGAAGACGGCCAGCCCGGTCAGGACGACCAGGCCGGCGGCGAGCGCGCGGGGCACCCGGCGGGTGAGCCGGGCGGTCACCGGTTCCAGCCCGACCGCGATGAAGAACGCGATGCCGATCAGCAGCAGCACGTCGGACGCCGCGAGCACGACCTCGACGACGGCGACCGTGACGACCACCCCGGCCGCGGCGGTCAGCCCGGCGAAGAACGGCGACCGGCGGTCGAGGGGCTTTCCCGGCGTGCCCAAGGGTTTCTCCTGGCGCGTCGCCGCCCCTTCGGCCTCCCCGACGGCGTGGCCGGCGCGGTAGGCGCCACGGCCTTTCGTTGCGTGCATGCGACGGCGGCTACCCCGCGGCCGCCGATCGAATCCACCCGATCCGGGCGCGCGGGCAAGTCCACGCTTCCCGGTGAACGCGTTTGCCGAAACCCCAGGAATGTCAAGAGAATCGCCTATGAGCACCCGGTACTTCCTGCTCGCTCCCGTGATCGCGCTCGTGGTCGCGTTCGCCGTCTGCCCGGCCGCGTCGGCCGTCAGCGAACCGCGGCTGCTGATCAACCAGGACTTCCCCGACCCGGACATCGTGAAGACCCCGGGTGGCTACTTCGCGTTCTCGACGAGCACCGGTTCGGGCCGGGTCCCGGTGGCGACCGCGTCGGCGCCGGAAGGACCGTGGCGCATCAGCGGCGACGCGCTCGGCGCGGTTCCCGCGTGGGCCAAGCCGGACGGCGGGTTCTGGGCACCGGACGTCACCCAGCTGCCGAACGGCACGTTCGTCCTGTACTTCTCGGCGGCGAAGACGGCGGACGGGGAAATGTGCCTCGGCGCCGCGACCGCGGCGAAAGCGGACGGGCCGTACACCCCGGCCGGCGACCGGCCGCTCGTCTGCGTCCCCGAGGACCACGGCGACATCGACCCGCAGACGTTCCTCGACGCGGACGGAACCCGTTACCTGCTCTACAAACGCGACGGCGCCGCGACCGGCGTGCCGGCCGCGATCTTCCTGCAGAAGGTCGAGGCCGACGGGCGCACGCTCACCGGGCCGCGCACCGAGCTGCTGCGCGCCGACCTGACCGCGGAGAAGGCGGTCGTCGAGGCGCCGTCGGTGGTGAAGACCGCGAGCCGCTTCCTGCTGTTCTATTCGGCGGACACGTTCCAGAGTTCGGGCTACCACACGTGCTACGCGTCGGCGCCGACCGTCACCGGGCCGTTCGTGAAGGCGGACGCCCAGTTCCTCTCGACGGAGCTGCTCGGCGGCAAGGTGGACGCGCCGGGCGGCGCCGACGTCGTGGACGGCCACATCTACTTCCACGGCTGGCTGGGCGGTGCGCGTACGGCGCGCGGGTTGTACGAGCTGCCGATCTCGTTCCCGAACGACGTGCCGCAGCTGGGCTGAGCTTCACTCACACGGGTAGCGGTCCGGTTGGCGTGCGCGTGGCCGGTTATCCGAGGTGCGAGCGCGGAAGAGGAGGACGGTCATGACGGTGTTTTGGGGTCTCGTCGGCTTGCTCGGCCTGCTGGGGTGCGTCGGGTTGCTGCGGAGCCGGGCGGTGCCGACGGAGGCCGATCCACTGGCCCGGTACCCGGAAGCACGGGAACCGGCGCGGCCGAACGCCGACGCCGCGCACACGCCGCTGATGACGCCGGTCGTCACGCCGGACATGCTCGGGTCGGAGCAGCCGCTGAACCAGGTCCGCGCGCAGCCGCAGGGTGAGCCGCGGCCTCGGGTTCAGGCTCAAGGGGAGCCGCAGTCCGCGCCTCGGCCCGTGACCGAAACCCAGCTGCCGGCCCAAGTTCGTACCGAGCCGCAGCAGCGGGTTCGAGCCGAGCCCGAGTCCTCTCCGGGGAGCCAGGTTCGGGCGCAGCCGGCGGTTCAAGCCGAACCGCCGGCCGTGCCCGACGTGCCGCGACAGCCCCGCCATGCGCCGACGGCGGCTCCCGTCCCGGCGCGCTCGGCGGCGGCTGCTCCGGCGTCGGCCCACGCCGCCGAGCCGCGGCCCGTCGCGCGGCACGCCGTCGAGCCGCAACCCGCCGAGTCGCAACCCATCGCGCAGCAATCCGTCGAATCGCGGCCCCGCGAGCCGCAGCCCGTCGAGCCGCAATCCATCGAACAGCGGGCCGTCGATCCGCGATCCGTTGAGCCGCAGCCCGTTGAGCCCCAATCCGTCGAATCCCGTCCGGAACCGTCTGCGCCCGAGTCGGGAACCATCACCGGCGAAATCCCCGCGCCGCGAGGGCAATCCGCGGCGGAGACACCCGAGAAGCCGGCGCCGGGCAAGACCACCGTCGGCCGGAAAGCCGTGCGGGGCTTGCTGAACCGGGCCAAGCGCGTCCTCAGCCGGCACTAGGGCAGCGGCGCCCGGCTCTCGGCCAAGCCGGCGAGCAGATCACCGTGCTCGTCGACGCGGTCGAGGACGTCCTCGGCGGTGAACGTCAAGTGGTTCACGTGCCGGCAGGCGCTGACTTCGTCCCACGTCACCGGGGTCGAGACCGTCGGGTGGTCGCGGCCGCGCAGGGAGTACGGCGCGACCGTCGTCTTGGCCGGGTTGTTCTGGCTCCAGTCGATGAACACCCGGCCGCCGCGCTGCGCCTTGGCCATCACCGCGGTCACCGAGCCGGGCGTCTCCCGCGCGAGCTGCTGCGCGAGCCGCTTCGCGTACGCCGACGGCGCCGCCGGGTCGTCGGTCCGGATGCCGCAGTACAGCTGCATTCCCTTCGAACCGGACGTCTTCGCGAACGGCGTGAGGCCGTCGGCGACCAGGACGTCGTGGAGGCGTTCGGCGACGCGCGCGCAGTCGACGACCGTCGTGCCCGGCCCGGGGTCGAGGTCGAACATCAGGCGGTCGGGCGGCCGGCGCGTCGCGTCCGAAGTGACCGTCCATTGGGGAACGTGCAGTTCGAGCGCCGCCATGTTCGCCGACCAGACCAGTGCCGGGAGGTCGTCGAGGAGCGGGTAGTCGATCGTGTCGCCGCTGCCGCGCGAGCCCGTGCTGGGCAGCCGGACCGTGCGCAACCACGACGGCGCGCCGTTCGGGACGTTCTTCTCGAACCACTTCTCGCCGCCGACGCCGTTGGGGTACCGGATGAACGTCACGGGACGACCGGCCAGGTGGGGCAGCAGGACCGGCGCGATCCGCGAGTAGTAGTTGATCACCTCGCCCTTGGTGAACCCGTCCGCCGGGTACAGCACCTTGTCCAGGTTGGACAGGGTGAGCCGCCGGTTCCCGGCCTGCACGGTGATCCGCTGACCGGCCGGTTCGGGCGGCGGAGGCGGGGCGACGGGTTCCGCCGCCCGCGGCGCGACGACGTCCGCGGGCTTCTTGTCGGCCCGCAGGCCGCGCCAGGCGGTGTGGCGGACGCGGCCGCCGCGGGTGAACTGCCGGTAGACGATCTCCCCGACGAGCCGCGGCTCGACCCAGCGCGCGCGGACGGTGTCCTCGCGCGGCGGTGTCGTCGCGAACGGGTGGGTGCGGCGTTCGAGCGGCTGCAACTGCGCCATCAGGTCGGCGCGGGTGGCCTGGCTGAAGCCGGTGCCGACGTCGCCGATGTAGACGAGCTCGCCGCTGCCGGGGTTGTGCGCGCCGAGCAGGAGGCCGCCGAGGGTGCCGGTGAAGCTGCGCTGGCCGGGGCGCCAGCCGCAGACGATGACCTCCTGGGTGCGGATCAGCGGGTGCTTGAGCCAGGAGTCCGGCCGCTGCCCGGGCACGTAGGCGGAGCTGCGAAGCTTCGCGACGACGCCCTCGTAGCCGGCGGCCGCGGCATGGGCCAGGAAGTCGTCCGGCGTGCGGCGGTCGGCGGCGAGCTCGTCGAAGGTGACCGCGCGGACCACCGAAACGCGGTAGGGATCGGGCATCGGCAGCCCGGCCAGCAGGCGGCGGCGCTCGTCGTACCGCTCTTTCAGCAGGTCGCGGTCGCCGAGCCGCAGCAGGTCGAAGGCGAGGAACCGGACCGGGACGTCGTCGAACGGCCGGCCCTTCGGCCCGCTCTGGTGCCGGACCCAGCGGCCGCGGCGCTCCTGCATGAGCTCGAAGTCGATCCGGCCGTCTTCGCCGTAGGTGACGACCTCGCCGTCGAGGTAGGCGGCCTGGCCGTCGAGCGCGGGGGCGAGCACGCCGGCGAGCTCGGCGAATTCGGCGGTGAAGTCGATGTTGTTGCGGCTGGTGAGGACGGTGGTGCCGTCCGGGGCGATCCGCATGGCGGCGCGGTAACCGTCCAGTTTGTACTCGTACGCCCACTCGGCGCCGCTGCGCAGCCGGCCGCCGTCGGCCTTGGCCAGCATCGGCTCGACCCACGCCGGGACGCCGGACGCGTCGTGAGCAGCCATGCCGAACCTCCGTGTGTGCCTCTCGAAGGTAACCCGTTCGGCCTAGCCCCGCTGAGTTTGTGCAGGTGAAAGGCTACCGGAACGCTTGTTCCCATTCGTCGGCGCGCAGTTCGCCCGGCGTCGTCCAGCACGCGGCGAGCAGGTCGTAGCCGCGGTGGACGAGCTCGGCGTGCGCGGCCCAGTGCCGCCGCGTCCAGGCGAGGTCGTTGTGGGCCGAGTCGACCGCCGCGCGCGTAGTGCCCTCGAGTTCGAACTGCAGGTCGCGCCGGAGGTGCATGGCCGCGGGGCCGGCCGCGAGCAGCGTCCGCGCGGCGGCGCGGACGCGGGATCCGGTCCAGCGGAACGTCGTGCGGTGGGCGTTCGGGGCGAGCAGGTACTGGGCGAGGACCGCGAGCACGACGCCGATGAGCGTCTCGACCAGACGGTCGCGCACGACCGGGCCGATCGCGCCGGACGCCGCGGCACCACCGGCGAGGAGCGCGACCGGCGTGATGAAGACGACGGCCACCGCGTAGTTGCGCGGGACGAACAGCTCGATGCAGAACTGCAGCACGGCGACGGCGGCGACCAGCGCGATCCCGGTGGGCGCGAGCAGGGAGAGCGCGGCGAAGAGGGCCAGGCCGACGGCGGTCCCGGCGAAGCGCTGCAGGCCACGGACGTTCGCGTGGAGGCGGTCGGTGCCCTGCTGCAGGACGACGAGCGCGCTGAGGATGGCCCAGTGCGGACGCGCCAGGCCGAGCGACGCGCTGAGGGTTCCGGCGAGCACGCAGGTGCCGCCGACGCGCAGGGCCGTCACCGTGGCGTGCGAGCGGAGGGACGCCGACCGTCGCAGCCGGTAACCGACGCTGGGCCGGGGGAGCGGCAGGGGTGCGGCTTCGTCGTCGGTCGCGGCGGTGAAGCGCCGGTGGGCGGTGATGAGGGTGGTGGCCAGTGCGGACTTCGGTGGGTGGCCCGCGTCGTGGACGGCGTTCCAGGCGGCCGAGATGGCCGAACCCGCGGCGTGGCGGGTGGCCGCGCTGGGGTTTTCGGCTTCCAGAAAGGCATCGACGGCTTTGACTGCCTTGTGGACGGCCGAGCGTTCGGGCTTCTGGCGGTCGGCGAGGGCGCCGGCCATGGAGACGACGGCGGAGGACGCGCCGCCGAGCGCGGTGCAGAGAAGGAGCGGAAGAGGATCGGCGCCGGCCTCGGTGGCGATGAGGGCACCACCGCAGACGAGGGCGAAGAAGAGAGCGCCGGGCGGCCCGAGCCGCAGGGCATCGACGGTGTAGACGGCGAGGACGGCCACGGCGGTGACGACGATGACGACACCGGCTTTGGTACCGGTCGCGCCGACGGCGGTCCCGAGCCCGGCGGCGAGCAGCAGCATGACGGCGGCGGCGAGGACAACCCGGGCGCGGACCCGGTAGGGGCGGCCTTCGCCGTAGAGGACGGCGAAGGCGCCGAAGGTGACGAAGAGGGCTTCGGAGGGATGGCCGGCGAGGACGACGATGCCGCCGGCCAGGAGAACGGCGGCCGCCGCCCGAAGACCGGCACTCCACCGCCGCCCGGCGGCGGGGAGGGCGAAGAGCAGGGCCCGGGGGCGGGCGATGCGGGGAAGCGGATCTTCGGACGGCACGGCTTTCATTCCAGCACGGCCGGTGGGGTCGGATCGGGAGGACCGAGTGCAGGGGTGAGGTGGGTCGCTACGCGCGCGACGGCGGCCGGCGGCGCGGGTGATGGTGGGCGGCGCGGAGGTGGCTCGGGGTTCGGTCGGCCGCAGTGGGCGGCGTGAGAGATGGTTCGGGTTCTTGAGCGAGGGCGGCTTGGGTCGCGCGCCGCCGGGAGCGACGTGCGCTCAGGCCGGGAAGAACTCCTCGACCGCTCGCCGCAGGGTCGTCCGGACCGTCTCCGCGTCGTCCAGCTCTCCGCCGTGCAATGCCCCGTCGCGCAGCAGGACCAGCACCCTCGCCGCGTGGCTGGGCTCCGGATGGCCCATTGCCGCCGCCTCCGACCTCAGGGTCTCGAAGAACCACTTGCGGTGGTCCTCGATCACCCTGCGGACCCCGCTCTCCGGGTCCGGGTACTCGGCCGCCGCGTTGAGGAACTGGCAGCCGCGGAAATCCTTGCCGCACGTTGCCTCTCCCACCACCGACAACGCCGCCGCCAGCGCCTCGCGCGGGGGCTTGCCCGCCCTCGCCGCGTCCACCGCCTCGCGGATCTGGCGGCTTGTCTCCGCCAGGTACGCCGCCACCAGGTCGTCCTTGGTGGGGTAGTGCCGGTAGAACGTCGCCCGCGTCACCGATGCCTCGGAAACCAGCCGCTCCACCCCGACCGCGTGGATGCCCTCCGCGTAGAACAGCCGGGACGCGGTCGCCAGCAGCCGGTCCTTCGGGTGCACGTCGGCAGTCGTCATCAGCCCAGCATAGAGAAAGAATGATCGTTCTGCAAGATCGCCTACGTCACGTTGCCACGCGGCCCCCGAGCAGCCAAAGTATGGAGACAGAAAGACTGATCGTTCTCGCTAAGGAGCCCGCCATGAGCAAGCCCACCATCGTCCTGGTCCACGGCGCTTTCGCCGACTCGTCGAGCTGGACCGGCGTCGTCGCGAAGCTGCAGGAGCAGGGCTTCCCGGTCGTCGCGGTGGCGAACCCGCTGCGCGGCGTCGAGTCCGACGCGGCGTACGTAGCGGACGTCGTCAAGGGCATCGAAGGCCCCGTGGTCCTCGCCGGCCACTCCTACGGCGGCGCCCTGATCACCCGCGCGGCGACCGAGACGCCGAACGTCCGCGCCCTGGTCTACATCGCCGCGTTCCAGCCCGACGCGGGGGAGAGCGTCTTCGAGCTGTCCGGCCGCTACCCGGGCGCCAAGCTCGGCCCGGAGACCACGAACGTCCTGGTCCACGAGGGAACGCCCGAGCTGTCGATCAAGCCGGCGGACTTCGCCGAGGTCTTCGCGGCCGACGTCCCCGCCGAGACGGCCGCGATCCTGGCCGTCACCCAGCGCCCGGTGGCCCAGCAGGCCCTGGCCGCGCCGTTCGAGGGCACCCCGGCGTGGACGAAGCTCCCGTCGTGGACGCTCATCGCCAACCAGGACAACGCCATCCCGGCCGCGGCGCAGGAGTTCATGGCCGAGCGCGCGTCCTCGACCGTCCGGCGGATCGACGCTTCGCACGCCGTCGCGGTGTCGCAGCCCGGCGTTGTCGCCGAGGTGATCGTGGCGGCCGCGGGCGAGTGACCCTCAGGTGATCGGCGGGAGGCCGGCGCGCGCCGCCCGGTACTCCCGCACGATCCGGGTCACGATCTCGGCCGCCCGCGGCACGGAGTCGACCAGCCCGGCGGACTGGCCCGCCTCGAAATGTGCGTCATGCCTGCTCCAGCAGGGAACGCGCGTGTGCGGCCAGCCGGTTCTTCTGCACCTTCGAGCTCGCCGTCATCCCGGTGCCCTCGAAGCCGTCGACGATCCGCAGGTGCCCACCTCGGCCGCACTAGCGGCGCAGGGGCGTCTCTTCGTCCAAACGCGACAGTTTCTCCGGGTTCCGCACCGCGTACAACCCCGTGACGAGCCCATCGTCGATGCGCAGCGCCAGCACCGTGTCGACCTCCCCGTCGCGGCGCAGGACCAGCGCCGGGTGGCCGTTGACCTGGGCCGGCGCCAGTGCGCCGGTCGCGAAGTTACCCAGGCCCGCCGTGAGCAGCCGGGCCACCGCCGCGGCGCCGACCACCGGTTCGAGGACCGCCTGGACCACTCCGCCGCCGTCGCCGAGGAACACCACCTCCGGGGCGAGGATCTCCAGCAGCTCGCGCAGGTCGCCCGTCTCGACCGCGCGTCGGAACGCCTCCAGCGCGTCGCGGGACGTCGCCGGGGACACCTCGCCCCGGGGCCGGCGCGCCGCGACGTGGGAGCGGGCGCGGTGGGCGATCTGGCGGACCGCCGCCGCGGTCTTGCCGACCGCTTCGGCGATCTCGGCGTAGTCCAAGGCGAACACCTCGCGCAGCACGAACACCGCTCGTTCGGCCGGGGTCAGCGTCTCCAGCACCAGCAGCATCGCCATCGAGACGCTGTCGGCCAGCTCGACGTCCTCGGCGACGTCCGGTGTCGTCAGCAACGGCTCGGGCAGCCACGGTCCGACGTAGGACTCCTTGCGCCGGCCCAAGGATCGCAGCCGCATGAGCGCCTGACGCGTGGTGATCCGGACCAGGTACGCCCGCTCGTCGCGCACGGCGGCGCGGTCCACGCCCGCCCAGCGCAGCCACGTCTCCTGCAGGACGTCTTCGGCGTCGGCCGCCGAGCCGAGCATCTGGTAGGCGACGGTGAACAGCAGGTTCCGGTGCGCGAGGAACGCCTCGGTCGCGGGGTCGGCCATCGGGGGCTCCTCAGTCGGCGTCGAGCGGAGTTTCCCACCAGATGCCGCGCACTGCCCCGATGTGACAGTGACCGTCGTCACGCGCCCGTGGTGTCACGCACGCCGGGGGCTCCGGCATCTCCTGGCCGACCGTTCCGCGACCACGAAGTGAGGACCCATGGCACCCCGGTTCACCTTGACCGACAACGAAATCGGCGCGAAGTTCGCCAAGCGCTTCGGCACCGCGAGCCTGGCGATCATCCAGTCGCCCCTGCCGAAGGTCACGCAGGAGCTGGTGTCGCTGCGCGTCAGCCAGATCAACGGCTGCGGCTGGTGCGTCGACATCCACACGAAGGAGCTGGCCGCCGCCGGGGAGCCGGCGGTCCGGATCAACCTGGTCGCCGCCTGGCGCGAGGCCACCGTGTTCACCGAGGCCGAGCGGGCCGCGCTGGCACTGGCCGAGGAGGGCACCCGGCTCGCCGACGCGGCCCCGGGCGTCTCCGACGACACCTGGGAGAGCGTGCGCAAGCACTTCGACGACGACCGGACCGCGGCGCTGGTCGCGCTGGTGGCCCAGATGAATTCGGCCAACCGGCTCGCGGTGATCCTGCACCAGCGGGGCGGCTCCTACGAGCCCGGCATGTTCGGGTGAGCAGTCCCGGCCCGGGAGCACCCGATCCCGGGCCGGTTCGTGCTTCGCTGGGGGCATGACGAAGGCGCAGCGGTGGAACCGGTACTGGGACCGCAAGTCGGCGACCTACGACGCGGAGATGGGCGTCTGGGACCGCCGCCTCTTCGGCGACTCCCGCGAGTGGGCCTGCGGGCAGGCGAGGGGCGAGGTGCTGGAGGTCGCCGTCGGCACCGGGCTCAACCTGCCCTGGTACCCCGCGGAGGTGACGCTCACCGGCCTGGACCTCAGCGCCGGGATGCTGGAGATCGCCCGGTCCCGGGCGCGGGAACTCGGCCGCGAGGTGACGCTCCGGCAGGGCAGCGCGCACGAGCTGCCGTTCGCGGACGCGTCGTTCGACACGGTCGTGTGCACGTTCGGCCTCTGCGCGATCCCGGACCCCGCGGCGGCGGTGGCGCAGATGCACCGCGTCCTGCGCCCGGGCGGGCGGCTGATCCTGGTCGACCACGTGGCGGGCTCATCGGTCGTCGTCCGGGCGGCGCAGTGGCTGGTGGAGCTGGCGAGCGTCCCGCTGGCGGGCGAGCACTTCCGGCGCCGTCCGCTGAAACTGGTGGAGGCGCTGGGAATGCCGGTCGAGCGCCGGGAGCGGTTCAAGCTGGGCCTGGTCGAACGGCTGGTGGCCCGCAAGGTCAGCTGAACAGCCGCGCCAGCGGGCTCTTCTCCAGGTCGGCCAGCAGCGCGGCGACGTCGTCGTACGTCGCGATCGCGCCCGCCTCCTTCAGTTCCGCCTCGCTCACGCCGCCCGACAGCACGCCGATCGTGCGCACGCCCGCCTTCGCCGCGGCGCGGACGTCCCAGACCGCGTCGCCGACGAAGACCGTGTCCTCCGGGGCCGTGCCCGCCTTCTCGAGGGCCACCTGCACCGGTTCCGGGTCGGGTTTCGTCGCCTCGACGTCCGAGCCGGCGACGATGTCCCGCACCACGTCGTCGACGCCGAGGGTCTTGCGCAGCACGTCCAGCTCGTCGGGACCCGCCGACGTCGCCAGGACGACCCGCACGCCCTTCGCGGCCAGTGCCCGGACCAGCTCCGGGGCCTGGGCGAACGGCCGCAGCAGCTCGGCGTCCTCCAGGTAGTAGCGGCTGTGCAGTTCCTTCGCTTCGTCGCCGACGCGCTCGGCGTCCTCGTCACCCAGCAGGGTGCTCAGCAGCTTGCCGGAGCCCTTCCCGATCGCGCGGTGCACGCGCCAGGAGTCGACCTTGCGGTCCAGCTCGTGGAACGCGCGCCGCCAGGCGTGGACGTGGAGGTAGTTGGAGTCGACGAGCGTGCCGTCGACGTCGAACAGGACCGCGGTGGCGATGGTGGTCTCCTCGGGTTTCTGCGGGCTCCGGGCGGGTATCGCCGACAGCGAGTACCCGACGCGAGGAGGACCTACACATGACGACGCCGGACGACCGCGACGCCGCGACCGAGCTGGACCGCGAACTCGGCGGCACTGACGAACTCCAGCCGGGGGAGCAGCGCGAGACGGCCGAGCGCGAAGCGACCGAAGACCGTTGACCGGTCTCGTGGCGGCCGGCTTCCGCGGGCTGGCCGCCCTGCGCCGCGCCCGCGCGTTCCACCCCGCCGGGCTGGTGCTGCGCGGCGAGCTGCGGCCGCTCGACGACGACCTGCCGTGGCCGGCCGGGCCGACGGCGGTCGTCGCGCGGCTGTCCAAGGGCGCGGGCACGCCGGGCCGGCTGCCGGACGCGCTCGGGCTGGCGGTGCGGATCCCCGGCGCGGGCCGCGACGGCGGGCCGTGGGACCTCACCCTGACGACGTCCGGCCGCGGCCACGTCGGCCGGATGCTGCCCCGGCCGGCGGCGACGTGGACCGGCGGGGCGTACAGCAGCCTGGTGCCCTACCGCCGCGCCGATCGGCTGATCTGGCTGGCGGCGTGGGCGGCGGCGGGCTCGCCGCGGGTCGACGCGTCGCTCGAAGCGGTGGTGGCGGCGGGCGGCCTGGAGTTCGTGCTGCGGACCGGACGGGAAGACGGGCGCTGGTGCGACAGCGCGGAACTGACCCTGTCGGACGTCGGGGGTGACGCGCCGGCGTTCGACCCGATGCTGCACCGCCCCGTAGGCCTCGAACCGGCTCCGGGGTGGCTGGCGGAGGTGCGGGAACGGGCTTACGCGGGGAGCCGGGCCGGGCGGCCGTGAAGGCCGCCCGGCCCGCGCGGCTCACCGCGAGTCGGCGATCGGGCCGCGGGTCGCGCCCAGCGGGATCAGGCCGAGCGCGATCATGCCGACGCCCAGGCCGAAGTGCAGCCAGTTGTCGGCCGTGTTCACCGGGACGAAGTTGGCCGCGCTGTCCTGGTCGATCAGCAGGCCGTAGAGCCACAGCACCAGGTAGATCACGCCGCCGCCGACGAGGAACGCCTTGGCGCCGCCCGGGGTCCGCGCCAGCGCGAGCCCGGCGACGCCGAACGCCAGGTGCACGATGTTGTGCAGGATCGACACAGTGAAGATGCCCAGCAGCAAGGCCCCGGAGTGGTGTCCCGCGCCGGTGAGCATGTCGTAGTTCGTCGTCACGCCGGGGATGAAGCCCAGCACGCCGACCAGCAGGAAAACCACTCCCACGATCGCCGCGAGCAGCTGGCGCGGGGTCCGCCGGACGGCGGTCTCCGTCGATGCCATGGTGGTTCCTCCGATTCGGATGGGACGGGCCCTCGGCCGGGGGCCGCGCCGGGGCGGCATGCCCGGCGCGCGGCCCGGCAAACGCGTTTCGCCGCGCCGGCCGCCGGGTATGCCCCGGTTTCGCCCGAACGGAGGAACCGATGAGCACTCCCGAAATCGACCCGGTGACCGCCGAAAGCATGGAAGAGGACGCGGACGTCGGCGGCGAGCACACCGAGCCGACGTTCCGCGACCAGGAGCCCGGCCCCGCGCCGACCGACGAGGACGACGCCGACCACGGCGGCATGCCCACCGGCTGAGGTCGGGAGCGGGCGCGCGGGTACGTCCGGCGCTCGCCGATCCGGCCGTCCTCCGTGTGGATGAAGTGCGCCGTGCCGCGCTTGAGCGCGAGCTTCGCGCGGGCAGCGTGCCGCCGCCGGGTCGCCCTCGAGCAGCCGGGCGTCGCCGTCCGAGCCGCGCGGGTTCCCTCGTTCGCCGCGATCACCCGGGAAACCGGCCGTTTGAGTGCTCTGTGACCGGATATCCGCTCCGGAGTTCTTTCACCAGGAGGTGGTCCCGGTGCTCGCCCGGCACAATTCCGTGTGGCTGGTTTCCCCGGCGGGGTCGGCCGCCACCGCTTCCGTCGTCGGCGTGCTCGACCGGACGACCTATCCGCGGCTGCGCGACAGCCTGCTCGAGCTCGCCGCCGACTCCGACGGCGCCGTGCTCGTCGACATCGAACGCCTCGCCCTGCGCGACCCGGAGCTGCTGCGGGTCTTCGCGCTGGTCGCGCTGCGGGTCGGTGACTGGCCGGCGGTTCCGTTCGCCCTCGTGACCGGACGCGCCGAGCAGCGGGCGGTGCTGGCCGGTGGGCGGGTGCCCGTGTACGCCGACGTCGCCGCGGCCGAAGCCGCGCTGAGGCGGCCGGCGGGAAAACGGGCCCGCCAGGCGCTGGCCCGCTCCGCGAGCACCTCCGCGCGCGCCCGCGAGTTCGTCCGGGGCACGTGCGCCCGGTGGGGGGTGCCCGAACTGGCCGAGGACGCCGAGCTGATCGCGACCGAACTCGTCGAAAACACGCTGCGGCACACGGATTCGGCGCCCCGGCTGCGGCTGGAGCTGCGCCGTGGGCGGCTGTCGGTCGAGGTGGCCGACGAGAGCTCGCGCCCCGCGGTCGTCCGCGAAGGGCTGGACCTCATCGAGACGGGACTCGGCCTGCGGATGGTCGCCAAGGTCGCGAAGACGTGGGGGAGCAGCCGGTGCCGGTCCGGCGGCAAGACCGTGTGGGCCGTGCTGGCCCGCCGCTGAGGCCCGCGTCACGTCCGGGAACACGGCCGTTTCCCCTGCGTTGTAACGGATGCAGGCTCCCGCCTCCGCTCGCAGGTAACCCCCAGCCTTCGCCGAGCGGGGGCGGGTCTTTCGTCTACTGTGGACGCTTGGCGCGCGGCCGGTAGTCCCGCTCGGTCTCGACGTCGCCTTCGGGCGTGTGGACCACGTGCCCGACGCGCCGCTTCTTCGCGATCAGCCGGCCGGACAGCACCGCGTCGGTCCGGCGCGGCGAGGTGTTGGACGCCCGGCTGCCGCCTTCGACGCGGTTCTTCCACAGCCCGTCCTCGAAGTAGGTGTGCACGTCACCCTCGGCCACGACGTCCGCCTCCGTCCACAAACCGCCAGGCTCTGCGGGTGCCCGGGGACGGACCGGACAAACGTTCAGCCCAGGCCGAGTACCCGGACGGCGTTGTCCTTGAGGATCAGCGGGCGCACCTCGTCCTTGAGGTCGAGGGCGGCGAAGTCGGCGAGCCAGCGGTCCGGCGTGATGACGGGGAAGTCCGAGCCGAACAGCACCTTGCGCTTCAGCAGCGAGTTCGCGGCGCGGACCAGCTGCGGCGGGAAGTACTTCGGCGACCAGCCGGACAGGTCGATGTACACGTTCGCCTTGTGCGTCGCGACCGAGATCGCCTCGTCCTGCCACGGCACCGACGGGTGGGCCAGGATGATCGTCAGCTCCGGGAAGTCGGCGGCGACGTCGTCGAGCAGCATCGGGTTCGAATAGCGCAGCTTGATGCCGTGCCCGCCCGGCAGGCCGGCGCCGATCCCGGTCTGCCCGGTGTGGAACAGCGCCGGCACGCCCAGCTCCCGGATCGCCTCGTACAGCGGGTAGTACCGGACGTCGTTCGGCTCGAACGCCTGCAGGCTCGGGTGGAACTTGAAGCCCCGGACGCCGTGCTCGGCGACCAGCCTGCGCGCGCGCCGCACGGCGGCCTTGCCGGCGTGCGGGTCGACCGAGCCGAACGGGATGAGCACGTCGGCGTGCTCGGCCGCCGCGTCGGCGATCTCCTCGCTCGAGAGCGCGGGGTGCCCGGTCGCGGCCGGCGCCTCGACCGTGAAGACGACGGCGGCCATGTTCCGCGCCCGGTAGTGCTCGGCGATGGAGGCCACCGTCGGCGTGCGGTCCTGGTCGGCGCGGAAGTACTTCGCCGACGCGTCCAGCAGCTCCTGGTCGAGGGCGAAGCAGCCGTGCCCGTCCTGTTCGACGTGGGTGTGGACGTCGATGGCGGTCAGTGCGGAAAGGTCCACGGGATTCTCCGGTGCTCAGGGCAGGTCGGGCTGGGCGGCTTTCGCGGCCAGCAGGTGGTTCAGGACGGCGTCACGGGCGGCGACGAGGGCGCGGTCGTCGGTGCCGGCCAGCTCGGCGTCGACCCCGGCGACGAGCGTTTCGGCCAGCTCCGGCGTCAGGTGGACGCGGCCGAGGTCGCGCCACCACTCCTCGGTCGGCGGCCCGAGGTGGGCGAGGACGTGCGCGAGCCCGCCCGCGCCGCCGGAGAGGTGCTGGTTGACGAACGGGCCGAGCACGGCCCAGCGCAGGCCCGGCCCGTTGGCGATCGCCGCGTCGATGTCGGCGACCGTCGCGACACCGCGCTCCACCAGTGAGTACGCCTCCTGCCACAGCGCGGCCTGCAACCGGTTCGCGACGTGGCCGGGCACCTCGCGCGCCAGCCGGATCGGCCGCTTCCCGACCGAGGCGTAGAACTCGACGGCGCGGTCGACGACCTCCGGCGCCGTTTCGCGGCCGGGCACGACCTCGACGAGCGGGATCAGGTGCGGCGGGTTGAACGGGTGCCCCACGACGACCCGCTCGGGGTGGCGCGGGCAGCCGCGCGCGATGGCGCTGGGCAGTAGCCCGGACGAGCTGCTCGCCAGGACCACGTCCGGCCGCGCGGCTTCGTCGAGGACGGCGAACAGCGCGTGCTTGACGTCTTCGCGCTCGGGCCCGTTCTCCTGCACGAAATCCGCGGCGGCGGCCGCGACGCCGGCGTCGGCGACGAACCGCAGCCGGTCGGTCGCCACGTCTTCGAGAGCGGAAAACAACTGCTCCTCGGCGCCGGGTGCCGGATCGGTCGCGACGACGTCGAGGCCGTGGGCGAGGAAGAGCCGCGCCCAGCTCGCGCCGATCACGCCGGTGCCGACCACCGCGACGGTGCTCACGCCGACG
The DNA here is from genome assembly GCF_040675005.1 of Amycolatopsis sp. NPDC049691. Classification (NCBI taxonomy): domain Bacteria; kingdom Bacillati; phylum Actinomycetota; class Actinomycetes; order Pseudonocardiales; family Pseudonocardiaceae; genus Amycolatopsis; species Amycolatopsis sp. NPDC049691. Next base: position 408,187 of record NZ_JBFANX010000007.1, on the reverse strand, counting down.
TCCCGAAGTGGTCCAGCGCGGTGGGATCGGCCAGGACGTCCCGGCCGACGACGTCGTCGGCCCGGGCGCCGAGCAGGAGTTTCTTCACGGGCAGCTCCAGTTTCTTCCCGGTGCGGTTGCGGGGGATCGCCGGGACGGCGGTGATCGTGTCCGGCACGTGCCGCGGGGACAGCGCGCTCTTCAACGCCGTCGCGATCTTCTCCCGCAGCGGTGCGTCCAGGACGGCGTCCCGGAGCACGACGTAGAGGCGGAGGTCGCCGTTCCCGCCCGCCGGGTCTTCCAGGTGCACGACGAGCGAGTCCTCGACCTCCGGCAGCTCCTCGACGACGGCGTAGAACTCGGCGGTGCCGAGCCGGACGCCGCCGCGGTTGAGGGTGGCGTCCGAGCGGCCGGCGATCACGCAGCTGCCCTCGGGGGAGAACCGGATCCAGTCGCCGTGGCGCCAGACGCCCGGATACGTGTCGAAGTACGTGTCGCGGTAGCGGGAACCGGTGTCGTCGCCCCAGAACCCGACCGGCATGGACGGCATCGGCGCGGTGATCACGAGTTCGCCCAGCTCGCCGACGACCGCGGTGCCGTGTTCGTCGAACGCCTTCGCGTCGACCCCGAGGCAGGGCCCGGAGATCTCCCCGGCGACCACGGGTTGCAGCGGGCCGCCCTGGACGATCCCGCTGCAGACGTCGGTGCCGCCGCTGCCGACGTTGAGCAGGACGTCCGGTCCGAAGACGTCCCGCACCCAGTGGTAGCCCTCGGCGGGCAGCGGGCTGCCGGCCGCGCCGAGCTGCCGCAGCGCGCTCAGGTCGTACTCCGCGGCCGGGTCGAGCCCGGCCTTCCGGCAGGCCATCAGGAAACCCGGGCTCGCGCCCATCAGCGTCGCCCGGGTCTCGGCGGCGAGCCGCCACTGCCACGCCAGGTCCGGGTGCAGCGGGTTCCCGTCGACCAGCACGATCGACGCGCCGGTGAGCAGGCCGGACACGAGGGCGTTCCACATCATCCAGGCGGTGGTGGAGAACCACAGGATCCGGTCGCCGGGGCGCAGGTCCCAGCTGAGACCGTGGTTCTTGAGGTGTTCCAGCAGGATCCCGCCGTGGCCGTGCACGATCGCCTTCGGCTTGCCGGTGGTGCCGGAGGAGAACAGCACGCACAGCGGGTGCGCGAAGCCGACCGGCTCGAACCCGGGCGCGCTTCCGGTGAGGAGTGCGCTCCAGGCCAGGGCGTCCGGGAGGTCGTGGTCGCCGTAGGGGACGTGGACGACGTGCTCGACGGTCGGCAGGCCGGCGCGGATCTCGGCCACCTCGGCGCGGCGGTCGACGTCCTTGGCGCCGTAGCGGTAGCCGGACACGGTCAGCAGGACCTTCGGTTCGATCTGGCCGAACCGGTCGACGACCGAGCGGGCCCCGAACTCGGGCGCGCAGGACGCCCAGACCGCGCCGAGGCTCGCGGCCGCCAGGTAGGCGACGACGGTTTCGGGGATGTTCGGCAGGTACGCCGCGACGCGGTCGCCGCGTCCGACGCCGAGCCGGAGCAGGCCCGCGCGCGCCCGCGCGACCTGGTCGCGCAGCTCGGCCCACGTCAGCTCGGTGCGGTCGCGGGTCTGCGAGTAGGCGACGACGGCGACTTCGCCGTCGGGGCCGCCGAGGGCGTGCTCGGCGTAGTTGAGGGTCGCGCCGGGGAACCACTCGGTGCCGGGCATCCGCCGGTCCGGGACGACCGCGCTCTCCGGCGAGTGGAAGCGGACGCCGAAGAAGTCCTTGATCGACGACCAGAAGCCGTCGAGGTCGGTGACCGACCAGCGGTGGAGCGCGGCGTAGTCGTCGAACGCGTGGCCGCGCTCGGCGAGCCAGGTCAGGTACCGGCCGATCTCGGTGGTTTCGCGGACGTCGGGCGCGACCGGGCGCAGGATCATCGGCCGACCTTCCCGGCGCGCTTGTCCAGGAACGCCTGCATCCGGTCCTTGGCCTCGGCGCTGCCGCCGGCGACGGCGGCCATCAGCGCCTCCAGCAGGTAGCCCTCGGCCGGGTTGGCCTCGGCGATGCGGGGAAGCGCCTGCAGCACGGCGAAGTTCGTGACCGGGGAGTTCCCGGCGATCTTGCGGGCGAGGTCGAGCGCGTGCGCCGAGCCGTCGTCGACGAGGTAGTGCGACAGCCCGGCGGCGTGGCCTTCGGCGGCGTCGAGGACGCGGCCGGTGAGCATCATGTCGGCCATCCGGTGCGCGCCGATCAGCCGCGGCAGCCGGACCGACCCGCCGCCGCCGACGAACAGGCCGCGCCGGCCTTCGGGCAGCGCGTAGAACGCCGACTGCTCGGCGACGCGGATGTGCGCGGCCGCCGCCAGTTCCAGGCCGCCGCCGATGACCGCGCCCCGCAGCACGGCGACGACCGGGACGCGCCCGCGTTCGAGCCGCTCGAAGGCGCGGTGCCACATCATCGAGTGCTCCAGGCCCTCGAAGGTGTCGCGCTCGGTCAGCTCGGAGAGGTCGAGCCCGGCGGAGAAGTGCTTGCCGACGCAGTCGAGCACGACGGCCTTGACCCCGCGGGGCGGGGCGCCGAAGAACGCTTCGAGGCCGAGCACGCTGGCGTCGTCGAGCGCGTTGCGCTTCTCGGGCCGCGCGAGCCGCAGCACGGCGACGTCGTCGTGCAGCTCCAGGCGCAGGGACGGGGGCAGGAAAGCGGTGGTCATGCGGGTCCGTTCGAGAAGGCTTCGGCGGCCCGCGCGCGGAGTTCGACGCGGCGGATCTTGCCGGTGGCGTTGCGGGGCAGGGCATCGGTGAACCGGATGTGCTTCGGGATCTTGTAGCGGGCGAGGTGCTCCTCGAGGTGGGCGCGGAAGGCGGCTTCGTCGAGCTCGGCGCCGGCCCGGCGGACGACGAAGGCGGCGCCGACCTCGCCCCAGCGCTCGTCGGGCACGCCCACGACGGCGCAGTCGCCGACCGCGTCGAGGCGGACCGCGACGGCCTCGATCTCGGCCGGGTACACGTTCTCGCCGCCGGAGATGATCATGTCCTTGACGCGGTCGACGACGTGGGCCCAGCCGTCCTCGTCGACCTTGACGACGTCGCCGGTGCGGAACCAGCCGTCCTCGACGAAGCTCGCTTTCGATTCTTCGGGCCGGTTCCAGTACCCGCCGAAGACGTGCGGGCCGCGCACCAGCAGCTCCGCCGGGGTCGCGGTGAGCGGCTCGGGGGTGAAGCCGGGCCCGAGCCCGGCCACGTCGGTGAAGAAGTGCGGCACGCCCGCGGCGACCGGGTGGTCCAGGGTGCCCTCGTGGGTGGCCATCGAGACGCCGGGAGAGGCTTCGGTCATGCCGTAACCCTGAAGGAGTTTCACACCCCGGTCGAGCCACGCGCGGGCCACGCGCTCGGCGACCGGCGAGCCGCCGTAGAGCACGCACGTCAACGAGCTCAGGTCGGTGCGCTCCCAGTCTTCGTGGCGGCTCAGCAGCTCCAGCATGGTGGGGACGGCGGAGAAGCTCGTGATGCCGGCCTCGCCGATCCGGCCGAGGATCGTGCCCGGGTCGAACTTCGCCACCGGTTCCACGCTGCCGCCCTTGAACAGCGTCGGCAGCGTGATCTGGCCCAGCCCGACGCAGTGGAACAGCGGCGCGATGCACAGCGCCTTGTCGGTGCCCAGGACGTCGAGGTGGGCGAGCTGGTTGACGGTGTTCCAGGTGAGGTTCCCGTGGGTGAGGACCGCCGCCTTCGGCCGGCCGGTGGTGCCGGAGGTGTAGAGCAGCAGGCACGGGTCCTCGAGCGCCACCCCGGTGGCCGGTGGGTCGCCGGCGGCGGCCAGCTCGGCTTCGTAGTCCAGCCCGCCCGCCGGGCACGACGCCGGGTCCGTCGCGACGACGTGCCGGAGCGTCTCCGGGAGCGGGCCGGCCAGCAGGCCGTCGGTGTCCGGGCTGTGCACCAGCACCGAAGCGCCGCTGTCTTCGAGCATGTAGCGGATTTCGGCGGGGGAGAGGCGGTAGTTGAGCGGCACGAAGAGCGCGCCGAGGCGAGCGGTGGCGAAGAGCGTCTCGAAGACGGTGACATCGTTGACGCCGAGGTAGGCGACGCGGTCGCCGTGACCGACGCGGAGCCGGGCGAGCGCGCCGGCCAGCCGTTCGACGCGCTCGGCGAGCCCGGCGTAGGTGCGCGTGCGGCCGGGCTGGACGAGCGCGGTGCGCCCGGGGGAGATCCGCGCCCGGCGCGCGGGCCAGCTGCCGAGGCCGAAGTCGGCCGGGCCGTGGGTCATGCCGCACCCCTTCTATGTCAGGAACCCTGAGATGCCTCCGAGCATGACCGTCACCCGCGCGGGCTGTCAAGAGCGGGCCGTCCGGCGGTGGGTTTTTGGTGCCTACGCCGGGAAGACGCGCTTTCGGCCGACATGGGTTCACCACCGGTTCGGCCGTTGGCGGGGTTGCGCCGTTTGGATCAAGTACTAGGCTGCGAGGGTGCGGTTCAGGAGCAGCCGCCCTCCCCCAGACTTGCCGGCGTTCGAGCGGGCAGTGGACACCGCTCGGCACGCCATCCGCGACTGAAGGCGTACAAGATGTTGGTCGTGCAGCACCCCGCGACGGCGATCCCCGTGCCGTCTCCCCGCGTGGAACGAAGTTCCTCCGCCATCAAGGTCATCCGGCCGTACTTCGGCGCGGTGATGGTCCGGATCAGCGGCGCGCTCGACGAGGACAGCGCCGCCGAGCTCGGTTCGGTCCTCGCCACCTGGGCGCACCGGCGGTTCCCGACGCTGGTGCTCGACCTCTCCGAGGTCGACTTCCTGGACTCGGCCGGGCTTTCCGTGCTCGCGGACATCCACGTCCGGACGGTCCGCGAGAACACCACCCTCCGGATCGTCACCGGCGACAACCGCGTCGTGCGCCGGGCCCTGGCCGGCAGCGGCCTCGACCACGCGCTGAACCTGAGCCCGCTGCCGTCGGGCTGGGAGCGGGCGACGGAGATCCCGAACTGAGCGGAGTTTCGCGGGCAGGCCGGCCGTCACCGTCTCGGCGCGCCGGCTCTACCGGCGTGCGCAGATCCTGAGCTGGCTGACCGGGCGCGGGGCCGGCCGTCACCGCGTTGCTGCACCGGACTTTCCGGGGTGCTTCGGACCTGTAAGCCCTTCGATGGTCTCCCGCAGGGCGTCGTCGGTCGGGGTGGGCTCGATGCCGAACGCCGCCGTCGCCGCCGCCGAATCCAGCACGAACGGCCCGCGCAGCTGGTACTGGACCTCCAGCAGCTCCCGCGCCGTCGGGTTGAAGACTCCCGCCAGCCGCAGCGCGATGCGCGGCATCGTCCTCACGCGGGCCGCCGGGGCTCCCGTCAGCTCCGCCGCCCGCGTCGCCAAGGCGCGCACCGACATCGGCGGCGGCGTAGGCACGTGCCACGGGCGGCCCCACGCGCCCTCGTCCGCCGCGACCGCCACCAGCGTGCGGGCGACGTCGCCGACGTAGGTCCAGCTGTACGGCGCGTCGAGGTCGGCCGGGGCCGCCGCGCGCTTGCCCGCCAGTACCTTCGGCAGCACCAGCGCCGTGAACGCCGACAGCGCGCCCGCGCCGAGGTAGTCCGAGCCGCGGACCTCGGCCGTGCGGAGCCGGCCGGCTTCGTGCGCCGCCAGCGCGTCGGCCCAGAGCTTCGCCCGGACCTCGCCCTTGACCGAGTTCGGGCGCATCGGCAGCCGCTCGGTCATCGGGCCGTCGACCGCGCCGTAGGCGTACAGGTTTCCGGTCGTGACGAGCACCGCGCCGCTCGCTTCGGCCGCGTGCCGGAGCGCCGCGCCCAGCGGCGGCCAGTCGGCGGGCCAGCGGTGGTACGCCGGCCCGGCGCAGCTGTACAGCGCGGCCGCGCCGGCCGTGTGGCGCGCGAGTGCGGCGGCGTCGGTCGCGTCCGCGGCCAAGCGCTCGACGCCGTCGACGGCCGGGCCGCCGCCGCGCCGGCTCAGCAGGCGGACTTCGTCGCCGCGGGCGGCGAGCAGGCGCGCGGTGGCCGAACCGACCGGACCGGCGCCGACGATCACGTGCAGAGCCATGGAAACCCCCAATGAGAGAACACTGTTCTCGGACGAGAACACCGTACGAGTTCCGGGCGCGCGGAGTCAAGAACAGTGTTCTCGCCTGTGCGACACTGGGGCCGTGTCCGCCTCGTCGCTGCGTGCCCGGGTCCGCTCGGAAATGCACCAGGAGATCAAGGAAGTCGCCCGCCGCCGCCTCGCCGAGGAGGGCGCGAACCTGTCGCTGCGCGCCGTGGCGCGGGACATGGGCATCGTCGCTTCGGCGCTGTACCGGTACTTCCCGAGCCGTGACGCGCTGCTGACGGCGTTGATCATCGACGCCTATGACGGGCTCGGCGACGCGGCGGTCGACGCCGAAGCGGCACTCCCGCGCGACGACCTGCGCGGCCGGTGGCTGGCGACGTGCCACGCGGTCCGGACGTGGGCGCTCGCGCACCCGGCCGAGTACGGCCTGCTCTACGGCAACCCCGTCCCCGGCTACGCGGCACCGCAGGACACGGTGGCGCCGGCGTCGAAGGTGATCCTGCTGCTGGCGGCCATCGTCGCCGAGGCACCGGCGATCCCGGCCGGGCCGCCGGTGCCCCCGGCGGTCCGCACCGACCTGCGCCGCCTGGTCGACGAGCAGGCGGGCGACCTCCCGGAGGAACGCCTGGACCGGGCGCTGCTCGCCTGGACGCACCTGTTCGGCCAGGTCAACTTCGAAGTCTTCCACCGCCTCGACGACATGATCCACGCACGCGCCGAGTACTTCGAGCACCACATGACCGTGCTGGCCGACCTCGCGGGCCTGCCCTGACGGCCATCAGGGGCGGAAGTACGCGCGGAACGTCGTGCCGTGGTCGCCGGTGTGCAGGCGGACCAGGTCGGCCAGGTAGTTGACCAGCAGCAGCCCGCGGCCCCGCGGCTGCTCGGGCGTCGCCGGGTGGCGGCCGGCCAGCGGGTCGGCCAGGGTGCCGCTGTCGTGGACCTCGCAGACGAACTCGCCGTCTTCGCTCCACAGCCGGACCGTGCCCGTGCCGCCGCCGTGTTCGACGCAGTTGGACAGCAGCTCTGTCACGACGACCTCGACGTCGGCGATCCGGTCGGGGCTCAGCCCGCCGGCCGCCGCGCGGACGTGGGCCAGCGCCCGGGCCGCCGCGAGGTCGGTCGTGTCCGCCAGCTCCACCACGCGGTCGGCCGCGGGACCCGGCGGCAGCGGCCGGTTGTAGCGGGTGAGGACGTCGTCGGGGGCGTACGCCGTGCTGGGGCGGCGGCCGGCCCCGTCGATCAGGACCGGGTGCGTGGCCTCGGCGTCGGCCAGCGCGGCCGGGTCGAGGCGCGAGACGTCGTACGGGCACAGGATCGTCACGTCCCGGCCGGTGAACGCGTGGTTGATCAGCGCTTCGTGCTGCACGCACGCCGGGTACTCGACCTCGGACCGCCCGGCCCAGATCGGCTCGCCGATGATCCGCACCGGGCCGTCCGGGTGCGCGTCGGCGAAGGCCCGCAGCACGCGCGGGATGATCCGCCCGGGGTTGCGCCCGGCTTCGGTCATGTCCAGCAGCCGGACCTTCTCCGCGTCCGCGCCGAGCTCGCGGCGCAGCAGCTCGAGGTTGGGTCCCGGCACGGCGACGGCGACCGGTTCGCCGGCGGCCAGCCCGCCCCACACGAACGGAACGGTTCCGGCCACGTACTCGGCGTCGTCGCGGTAGAACAACGCAGGGTGCACGAAGGGATCCGCGCTCAAACTGGCCTCCTCCGGGTACCGAGGACGCCTCCCAGTATGCGCGACCGACGTCACCGGTTCGGGGGAACCCCGTCAGGAGAGCCGCTGAGCCGCCTCGAGCAGCGTGGCGTGGACGAACGCCTGGGGCAGGTTCCCCCGCAGCTGCCGCTGCCGCACGTCGTACTCCTCGGCGAACAGCCCCGGCGGCCCGCACGCCGCCCGGTTGCGTTCGAACCAGCGGAACGCCTCGGTCCGCTCGCCCTGGTGCGCGCACGCCAGCGCCATGGTGAACCCGCACAGCAGGAACGCGCCTTCGGCCTCGCCGAGCGGACGCTCGTCGGGCGCGAAGCGGTAGACGTACCCGTCTTCGGCGAGGTTTTCGCGGACCGCGGCCAGGGTCGCGCGCGTCCGCGGGTCGTCGGCGGGCAGGGCGCCGCGCACCGGCGGCAGGAGCAGCGCCGCGTCCGTTCCGGTGTGCGCCGGGCTGCGCCGCCAGAACCCCCGCGGGTCGAGGCACCGGGACGTCGTCTCCGCCAGCAGCTTGTCGGCGAGCGCGGACAGCTGCGCCCCGTGGCGTGCGGGCACCTCCCGCGCCAGCGCGTTCAGCCCGGCGACGCAGGCGAGCCGCGAGTGCGTCCACCACTCGTCTTCCAGCTCCCAGACACCGGCCTCCGGCTGGTCCCACCGTTCGGTGAGCAGCCGGACGACGACGTCGGAGGCGCGCTGGACGTCGCCGTCGAACCGGCCGTGGCGCGCCGCGGCCGCGTGGAGCTGCAGCAGCTCGCCGAGGGAGTCCAGCTGGAACTGGTGGGCGACGTGGTTGCCGACGACGTCCGAGCCGCCGGGGTAGCCGGGCAGCTTCAACGTCGTCTCGTCGGGGGGCGGGGTGCCGTCGGTGCGGTAGGCGGGCAGGAGCCGGTCGCCGTGGTCGAGGACGCGGGCCGTGCTGAACCGCAGCGCGTCGTCGAGCAGCGGGTGCGGCTCGTCGACGGCCGCGGCGAGCCCGGCGTAGCACTGGTCGCGCAGCCAGACGTACCGGTAGTCGTAGTTGCGGCCGGCCTCCGACCGCTCCGGCAGGCCCAGCGTGGCCGCGGCGACCATGCCACCCGTGCCGGTGGTCAGGCCGCGCAGGACCGCGTAGGAGTGCCGCGCGTCGCGGGGCGCGACGGTGTGCTCCAGCTCGGGAACGTCCCGGTGCCACGCGGTTTCGGTCGCGAGCCACGCGGAATCGACGTCGACCGGGTCCGGCAGGCGGCCGCCGATCTCGAGGACGAGGTCGTGGTGGCCGCCGGCGGGCACGGTCAGCTCGAAGCCCAGCCCGCCGTCGCCGGGCACCGCGTCGCCGGCGCCGGTCCACCGCACCCGCAGGTCGCCGGTGCGGCCGGTCCAGGTGCCGTCGCCGGAGCGGTGCAGCTCGCGCAGCGACCGGCGGCCGAAGCCGTCGGCCAGGTCCAGCCGGACGCGCACCCGGACGTCCCGCTCGACCGCCTCGACCCGGCGCAGCAGCACAACGTGGTGCGGGTCCCCGGGGTAGGCCAGGGCGTCCCGGCACTCGACGGCGGTCGACGTCGTCACCCAGCGGTTGCGCCAGATCAGCGTGCCGGGCTCGTAGAAGCCGCCCCAGACGCAGGTTTCGGTCGGGGTGACGGTGTAGCTGCCGGTGCCGCCGATCAGCGAGGACAGCACGGCGCTGTCGGACCAGCCGGGCGCGCAGAGCCACGCGATGTCGCCGCGCGGGCCGCAGAGCGCACCGCGCTCGCCGTCGGCCAGCAGGGCGTACTCCCGCAGGACGTGCGGGGACATGCCGGTCACGACCGGGCTCGGCGCCACACCGCCAGCGCCGTCGCGGCGAGCGCGCTCCCGCCGGCGGCGAGCAGGCCGTGGTGCCGGCTCGCCCACAGCTGGAAGCTGCGTGGGGTGGCCTTGGCGTCGAACTCGCCGTGCGCGCCGAAGTCGCGCGTCCGGTCGGCGGGTGCCCACAGGTTGGCGGGCTGGTCCGCGGGCTTGGCGTCGCCGGTCTGCTGGGACTTGTAGCCGGTCTTCGCGAGGTAGCGGTCGAGGATGCCGGGGGCGACGGCGTTGGCGACGAGCGTCCCGACGGTGCTCCCGCCCACCCAGTATTCGCGCCGGCGCGGGTGGTCGGCGGCGTGCACGACGGCCCGCGCGGCGACTTCCGGCTGGTAGATCGGCGGCACGGGCTGCGCGTGGTCGGGGAGTTTCGAGAGGACCCACGAGAACTGCGGGGTGTTGACCGCGGGCATCTGCACCATGGTCGTCCGGACGTGGCTGCCTTCGTGCAGGAGTTCGCAGCGGAGGGATTCGTTGAAGCCCTGGATGGCGTGCTTGGCGCCGCAGTAGGCGCTCTGCAGGGGGATTCCGCGGTAGGCGAGTGCCGAGCCGACCTGGACGATGGTGCCGCGGTCGCGCGGTTTCATGCGCTTGAGGGCGGCCATGGTGCCGTGGACGTAGCCGAGGTAGCTGACCTCGGTGACGCGCCGGAACTCGTCGGGCCCGATTTCGGAGAAGGGCGCGAAGACCGAGGTGAAGGCGACGTTGACCCAGACGTCGATGGGCCCGAGTTCCTTTTCGGCCCGTTCGGCGGCGGCTTCGACCTGGTCGAAGTCGGCGACGTCGGTGGGGAGTTCCAGGGCGGTCCCGCCCTCACCGGTGATGTCTTCGGCGGCTTCGTGCAGGCCTTTTTCCCCGCGGGCGAGGAGGGCGACGCGGGCGTGCCGGGCCCCGAAGGCCCGCGCGACGGCTCGCCCAATGCCCCCGCTGGCCCCGGTCACGACGACGACTTGGGTGCTGGACATGGAACCTCCGATCAGGAGTGGGTGGTGGTTTCGGGCGGGGTGCCGACCCGCCGGTGCTTCGGCCGGGCCGCGCGGGCCCAGGCGGCGGCGACCGCCGCGTTGGTCAGCGCGGCCGCACGCCACCGGCGGGAAACCGCGGCCCAGACGAGCATGCTGGCGCTGTGGGCGGCATCGGCCGACCAGCCGAACCGGGCGACGAGCCCGGCCGGCCGCCGCAGCGCGGCGGCGGCCTGGACCAGGTGGCGGGCCGCGAGGACCACGGCGATTTTGCGCGGGATGGGGAGGTAGCGGGCGGCGAACAGCACCCCGCCGGCCCACAGGAGCCGAGCCCGGGCGACCCGCTTCGCGGTCCGCTGGAGGTGGGCTTGGCGCTCCCCGGCCGGCCGCACCTCGGGCTGCCGCCCTGGGCGACCCTGGGTCACACTCGCGAGCCCTGCCACCGCGAGCCGCTTCACTGGATCCTCCGGCGCCGAGCGAGTCCGAGCGCAGCAACGGCCGCGGCTCCGATCCCCACCGCCGAAACCAGCGTCTTGCCGCGCCGCCGGGGAACTTCGTCCGGCCCTTCCAGCCCGCTCGCCAGCAACTCCGCCAAGTGCATCCCTTCCCGGCCCCCACTGTCCAGCTGGTGCAGCTGGGTCCGGCAACTGAACCCATCGGCCAGCACCGCGGTCTCCGGAGCAGCCGAACGCACCCGCGGCAGCAAAACCCGCTCGGCGCAAGCCTCCGAAACCTCCAAGTGCCCCTTCTCGAACCCGAAGTTGCCGGCCAGCCCGCAACACCCGGAATCCAGCTGCTCGGCTTCCACCCCGGCAGCGGAAAGCAATCGCGCGTCGGCGTCCCAGCCGAGTACCGCGTGCTGGTGGCAATGCACCTGCGCGATCGCCTTCGCCGCCACCCGAGGCGGGCGATACCCGGGGGAGTGCTCGGTCAGCAGCTCGGCCAGCGTCACCGTCTGCGCCCGCAGCCGGCGGACGTCCTGGTCACCCGGGAACAGCTCGGCCGCGTCCGACCGGAACACCGCCGTGCAGCTGGGTTCCAGCCCCACGACCAGCCCGCCGTCGTGCAGGTGCGGAGCCAGTGAGCGGACCGTGCGCGCCAGGATGTGCTTCGCCACGCCCAGCTGCCCGGTCGAAATCCACGTCAGCCCGCAGCACAGCGCCGCCGACGGCATCGTCACCCGCCACCCCGCGTCCTCCATCAGCCGGACCGCGGCCCGCCCGACGTGCGGGTGGAAGGAGTTGGTGAACGTGTCCGGCCACAGCACCACCGTGCCGCGGGCGCCCGTGCCGGACGGTCCGCGCCGCGCGAACCACTGCTGCAGCGTTTCTCCCGCGAACAACGGAACTTCACGGTCCTCGACGCCCGCCGCGAGCGTCGCCAGCCGGGACAGGCCCGGCGCGTGCGTCAGCGCGTTCACCACCCGCCCCGCGCGGAGGCGGCCCACGAGCCGGGCGAACGCCGGCAGCCAGCCCATCGTGAAGTCCGACCGCGGCCGCCGCCACGGGCGGCCTTCGTAGTGGTGGGCCAGAAACTCCGCCTTGTACGTCGCCATGTCCACATTGGCCGGACAGTCCGTCTTGCACCCCTTGCACGCCAAGCACAAATCGAGCGCGTCGCGCACCTCCGTGGAGCGCCAGCCATTGGACACGGGACTGTCGCCGTGCCCGTTCAGCATCTCGAACAGCAGCCGTGCGCGGCCGCGCGTCGAGTGTTCTTCCTCGCCGGTCACCTGGTACGACGGGCACATGACCTGGCCGCCGCTGGTGGTGTGCTGCCGGCACCGCCCGACCCCGACGCAGCGGTTGGCCGCCTGGGCGAACGAGCCGCCGTCGTGGGGGAACCGGAAGTACAGGTCCTGCGGGTCCGCCGGGCTCCAATCGCTGCCGAGGCGCAGGTGCTCGTCGAGCTTCGCCGGCGCGACGACCTTGCCCGGGTTCATCCGGTTCCCGGGGTCGAAGACGGCCTTGAGCTGCCCGAACGCCCGCACCAGGTCGGTGCCGAACATCTTGGGCAGCAGTTCGCCGCGGGACTGCCCGTCGCCGTGCTCGCCGGAGAACGAGCCGCCCAGCGACGCGACCAGGTCGGCGGCACGCTCCATGAACCGGCGGTAGGTGGCGACGCCGTCGGCGCTGTAGAGGTCGAACGGGATCCGCGTGTGCACGCAGCCCTGGCCGAAGTGGCCGTACAGGCTCGGCCCGGTGTCGCCGGCGTACCCGAACTCCTCGTACAGCGCGGAAAGCTTCCGCAGGTACTCGCCGAGCCGTTCGGGCGCGACGGCGGAGTCCTCCCAGCCTTCGAAGGTGTCGGCCTTGCCGGGCAGGTGCGCGGTGGCGCCGAGCCCGGCTTCGCGGACCTGCCACAGCTCGTTCTCGCGCTCGGGGTCGTCCAGGAACTCGACGTCGGCCTCGTGCTCGGTGTCGTGCAGCGCCTCGAGCATCTTGTGGGCCTGGCGGTCGGCTTCGTCGTGCGTCGTCGCGGCGAACTGGACCATCAGGAACGCCCGGCCCTCGGGCATTTCGCGCAGCGCCTGCGGGTTCATGTCCTTGATCTGCTGGTCGCGGATCAGCTTGTGGTCGACGCCTTCCAGCGCGACCGGCTCGTGCGGCAGGATCGACGGCACGGCGTCGGCCGCCTTCGCGACGTCCGGGTAGCCGAGCACCACCAGCGTCCGCTCGGGCAGCACCGGCACCAGCTCCAGCTCGGCCCGCAGCACGGTGACCAAAGTGGACTCACTGCCGACCAGCAGCCCGGCGACGTCGAAGTGGTGCTCCGGGAGCAGGGAGTCGAGGTTGTAACCTGATACGCGGCGCGGGATGTCCGGGAACCGGCGGCGGATCTCGTCGGCGTATTCGTCGCGCAACCGCCGCAGCTGCCGGTAGATCGCCGCGCGCGGGTCGCCGTGGCGCTCGATCTCCGCGTACTCCTCGTCGGTGGTTTCCCCGCACCAGAACCGGGTTCCGTCGTAGGTGAGCACCTCCAGCCGCCGGATGTTGTCGACGACCTTGCCGGTCCGCTGGGCCGTCGCGCCGCAGGAGTTGTTGCCGATCATGCCGCCGAGCGTGCAGTTCATGTGCGTCGCCGGCTCGGGTCCGAACCGCAGGCCGGTGTCGGCCAGCTGCCGGTTCAGCTCGTCGAGCACGATCCCCGGCTGCACGACGCACGTGCGCGCCTCGGCGTCGACCGACTCGAGTTCCGTGCAGTACTTGGAAAAATCGAGCACGACGGCGGTGTTCGTGCACTGGCCGGCGAGGCTGGTGCCGCCGCCGCGCGAGAGCACCGGCGCCCCGAACTCCCGCGCCACCGCGATCGCCGCCACGGCGTCGTCCGGCGTCTTCGGCACGACGACGCCGATCGGCACCTGGCGGAAGTTGGACGCGTCGGTCGAGTAGGCCGCGCGTGTCCCGCGGTCGAAGCGCACCTCGCCGTCGACCCGCTCGCGCAGGGCGGCGGCGAGCCCACCGGTGTCCAGGTCCTCGTGGTCGGCGTGGCGCACCACGGGGTCGGGGAGCTGGACGGTTCCCATCGCGGATCCTCCTTCAGAGTGCGTACTCGGCGGCGGCCTCGGGCCGGAACGCCAGCCCGTGGCCGGGCGCGGCCAGATCGGGGGAGACGGTGCCGCCCGCCGGGTCGAGGCAGCCGTCGAAGAACAGCCGCTCGATCCGGTCGTGGTCGGCGAACCACTCGATGTGCCGGAAGTTCTGCGTGGCGACGGCGGCGTGCGCCGAGAGGTTCGGCGCGCAGTGGGCCGAGACGTCCCGGTTCGCCGCGGCGGCCAGCGCCGCCGCTCGCTGCCACTCGGTGTAGCCGCCGCAGCGGGTGACGTCGACCTGGAGGCAGTCGACCGACGGCAGCATGCGCGCGAAGTAGGGCAGGTCGTAGCCGTACTCCCCGGCGGCGATGTCCGGGCCGCCGGGGAAGCGCGTCGCCGCGAGGCCGGGCAGGTCGTCGCTGGAGACGGGTTCCTCGAACCACGTCACGCCCCACTCCAGCAGCCGCTCGGCGACCCGGCGGGCCTGGCCGGGGGAGTAGGCGCCGTTGGCGTCGACGTAGACCTCGGCGGTGTCGCCGACCTTGTCCCGCGTCACGGCCACCCGGTCCAGGTCGCGGGCCACGCGGGTACCCGCCGACTCGCCGATCTTGATCTTCACGCGCGGGATGCGCTGCCGGCGGACCCAGTGGTCGAGCTGGGCGACCAGCTCGCCGTCGGTGAGCGTGGTGAAGCCGCCGCTGCCGTACACGGCGACCTCGTCGTGCACCCGGCCGAGCAGCCGGCTCACCGGCAGCTCGAGCGAGCGGGCGGCGGCGTCCCACAGGGCGATGTCGACGGCGGACATCGCGCACGAGACCAGGCCGGGGCGCCCGAGGTTGCGGATGGCGTGGCGCATGGCCGCCCAGCAGGCGGGCACGTCGAGCACCGGCCGGCCGCGGACGGCGTCGGCGAGCATGCCCTCGATCAGCGGCACGCAGGCCGCGTCCGCGTACGTCCAGCCGAGCCCGCGGATCCCGCCGGCTTCGGCGTGCACGACGACGATCGTGGTGGCGTCCCAGGCCAGGGTGCCGTCGGCCTCGGGCGCGGGGGCCGGCACCCGGTAGGCCCGGGCGCCGACCCGTTCGACCGTCGTCATCGGCTCTTCCCGGGCAGGAACTCCTGCAGCTTCGTCTTGACCCCCTGCGCGACGAGGTGGAACGCGTCGGGGTCGCCCTTCAGCACCGCCTGAGCGGCCGACTTGACCTGCTCGAACGTCGCGTGCGGCGGGATCGGCGGCACCTCGGGGTCGCAGCGGACGTCCAGCACCGCCGGCTTGCCCGCGGACAGCGCGGTGTCCCAGGCCGACGCGAGCTGGTCCGGCTTGTCGACGGTGACCGCGGTGAGGCCCAGCGAAAGCGCGAAGCCGGCGTAGTCGACGTCCGGCAGGCTCTGGGACTCCTCGAACTTCGGTGCGCCGCCCATCGCCCGCAGCTCCCAGGTGACCTG
This sequence comes from Amycolatopsis sp. NPDC049691, assembly GCF_040675005.1. Classification (NCBI taxonomy): domain Bacteria; kingdom Bacillati; phylum Actinomycetota; class Actinomycetes; order Pseudonocardiales; family Pseudonocardiaceae; genus Amycolatopsis; species Amycolatopsis sp. NPDC049691. The sequence continues at coordinate 392,710 of NZ_JBFANX010000007.1, read as the reverse complement.
GTTCAGGTCGTTGTTGTGGAACACGCAGATCACGCAGCGCGGGTCGCTCCACAGGTGCTGGTAGCGGGCGATGGTGATCAGCTCGGCGAGGCCGTTCATCTGCATGGCGCCGTCGCCGACGAGGGCGATCACCGGCCGGTCGGGGTGGGCGAACTTGGCGCCGATCGCGTACGGCACGCCCGGTCCCATGGTGGCCAGCGTCCCCGACAGCGACCCGCGGATGTCGCCGCGGATGCGCAGGTTGCGGGCGTACCAGTTGGTGGACGAGCCGGAGTCCGCGGTGACGATGGCGTTCTCGGGGATCCGCTTCGACAGCTCGGACACGACGGCCATCGGGTTGACCGGCTCGGCGTCGACCGCGGCTTCCTTCTCGACCGTGTCCCACCACGAAGCGACGTTCTTCTCGATCGTCTCCCGCCACGACCGGTCCGGCTTGCTGGTGAGCCTCGGCAGCAGCGCGCGCAGCGTGGCCGCGCTGTCGCCGACGAGGTTCACCTCGGTCGGGTAGCGCATCCCGATGAACCGGCCGTCGAGGTCGATCTGGACCGCCCGGGCCTGGCCGAAGTCCGGCAGGAACTGGCTGTACGGGAAGTTGGAGCCGACGATGAGCAGCGTGTCGCAGTCGCGCATCATCTCGTAGCTCGGCCGGGTGCCGAGCAGCCCGATCGAGCCGGTCACGTACGGCAGCTCGTCGGACAGGACGTCCTTGCCCAGCAACGCTTTCGCGATGCCGGCACCGGTGACCTCCGCGAGCTGCCGGACCTCTTCGGCCGCACCTCGCGCGCCCTGCCCGACGAGGACGGCGACCTTCTCGCCGGCGTTGAGCACCTCGGCCGCCGCGTCGAGGTCCGCCTCGGGCGGGACCGGCGCGGGCCACGCCGTGCTCGGCGGGCTGGAGGGCACCTGCTTGAACGCGTGCTTCGGCGCTTCGTACGGTTCTTCCTGCAGGTCGGCGGGGATGATCAGGGCGGTCGGGCAGCGGCCGGCCTCGGCCGTGCGGATCGCGCGGTCGAGCGCGTTCGGCAGCTGCTCGGCGACGTTGACTTCGACGAGGTATTCGCTCGCGACGTCCTTGTAGAGCGCCTGCAGGTCGATCTCCTGCTGGTAGGACCCGCCCATCGCGCTGCGCGCGGTCTGCCCGACGATCGCCACCACCGGGACGTGGTCGAGCTTGGCGTCGTAGAGCCCGTTGAGCAGGTGGATCGCGCCGGGGCCGGACGTGGCCATGCAGACGCCGACCTTGCCGCTGAACTTCGCGTAGCCGACCGCCGAGAAGGCGGCCATCTCCTCGTGCCGCGCCTGCACGAAGCGTGGCTGGTTGTCCGCTTTGCCGAACGAGGCGACGAGGCCGTTGATCCCGTCGCCGGGGTAGGCGAAGACCTGCTCGACACCCCACTCGCGCAAGCGCTGGAGCAGGTAGTCGCCGACTGTCTGAGCCATGAGTACTCCCTGTGCGTCCTTGGCTTCCGGTGGACGGTTACCCGTGCGGCGCCCGTGGAATCGCAGTACCCGCTTTCGAGTCGTACTATTCTTGCGTGACGCAAATGTCCTGGGAGTCCGATGGGACCGGTGCCGCGATGGCCGTGCTCCGGGCGATGGTGACCATCGCCGACGCGACGGTCGGGCGGAACACCGAGCAGCTGACGCTCACCCAGTTCCGCGCGCTGCGGGTGGTGGCCGGCCGGACACCCGTCACCGTGGGCAAGGTGGCGCGCGAACTGGCCATGAACCCGTCGTCGGTCACCCGGGCGTGTGCGCGGCTGGTGACGCTGAACCTGCTGGAAAAAGCCCCCAACCCGTTGAACCGCCGGGAAACCCTGCTCGCGCCGACGGCCCCCGGCCGCCGGCTGGTCGAGCGGGTGGACCGCGATCGGCGGCAGGTGCTCGCGGCCGTGCTCGACCGGCTCGACGCCGACGCGCGGGCCGCGGCGGTCGCCGCTTTCGAGCAGTTCGCCGAGGCCGTCAAAACGTACGAAACGGATTTCCTTCCACTGTTGCGTGGCGCAAATTAAGTCGCACGCGTTCGTTTGGGCGCCTTGCGTGCGGGTATCCGCGATGGCAACTCGATCTTCGGGAGGTCTTCGCGGTGGCGCAGCGTGACGGAATCACCGAACCGTGGGGGACGAGGACGCCTTACGGGCCGGGGGATCCGTGGCCGGTCCGCGTCGACAGCCGGCTGGCCGAGGGCGTGCGGCCCGAAGACGTCGACCGCTGGGTCCGCAGCGCCGCCGTGCTGCACTCCAACGGCGACGGCCTGGACATCGCGGTCGCCGGTGGCCGGATCGCCGGGGTCCGCGGCCGCGCCGACGACCGCGTCAACCGCGGGCGGCTCGACCCGAAGGACCTGTTCGGCTGGCAGGCCAACAACGCACCCGACCGGCTGACGACGCCGCTGGTGCGCAAGCACGGCGAGCTGACCGAGGCGAGCTGGGACGAGGCGCTGGACCTGATCGTCCGGCGCAGCCGGGAACTGCTCGACGAGCAGGGCCCGGGCGCCCTCGGGTTCTACACCAGCGGCCAGCTGTTCGCCGAGGAGTACTACACGCTCGCGGCGATCGCGCGCGGCGGCCTCGGCACGAACCACCTCGACGGCAACACGCGGCTCTGCACGGCGACGGCGGCCGCGGCCCTCAAGGAGTCCTTCGGCTGTGACGGCCAGCCGGCGTCCTACGCGGACGTCGACCACGCCGACGTCATCGCGCTCTTCGGGCACAACGTGGCCGAAACGCAGGCCGTGCTGTGGTCGCGGATGCTGGACCGGCTCGCCGGGCCGAACCCGCCGGCGCTGCTGTGCGTCGACCCGCGCGACACCCCGGTCGCCCGCGCGGCGACGCTGCACCTCGCGCCGCTGCCCGGCACCAACCTGGCGCTCATGAACGGCCTGCTGCACGAGGTCGTCGAGCACGGCTGGGTCGACCGCGAGTACGTCGAGCGCTGCACCGTCGGCTACGACGACCTCATCGCGACGGTCGCGGACTACCCGCCCGAGCGCGTCGCGGAGATCTGCGGCCTCGAAGCGCGGGAGATCCGGGAAGCCGCCCGGCTGGTCGGGACGGCTTCCCGGCTGCTGTGCACGGTCCTGCAGGGCTTCTACCAGTCGCACCAGGCGTCCGCGGCCGCCGTGCAGGTCAACAACCTCGTGCTGCTGCGCGGCATGCTCGGCAAGCCGGGCGCCGGCGTCCTGCAGATGAACGGCCAGCCCACCGCGGAGAACACCCGCGAGTGCGGCGCCGACGGCGACCTGACCGGCTTCCGCAACTGGGCCAACGACTCGCACGTCGAGGAGCTGGCTTCGCTGTGGAACGTCGACGCCGGCAAGATCCCGCACTACGGACCGCCGACGCACCTGATGCAGATGCTGCGCTACGCGGAAACCGGCACCCTCCGGTTCCTCTGGGTGTCGGCGACCAATCCCGCGGTTTCGCTGCCCGAGCTGACCCGGGTACGGTCTATTTTGGACTCTCCCCGGTTGTTCCTGGTGGTGCAGGACGCGTTCCGCACGGAGACGGCGGAGTTCGCCGACGTCGTGCTGCCCGCGGCGCTGTGGGGTGAGAAGACGGGCACGTTCACCAACGCCGACCGCACGGTGCACCTGTCGGACAAGGCGGTCGACCCGCCGGGGCAGGCGCGCTCGGACCTCGACATCTTCCTGGACTACGCGCGGCGGATGGACTTCCGGGGCCGCGACGGCGAGCCGTTCCCGCAGTGGCACGACGCGGAGACGGCGTTCGACGCGTGGAAACGCGCGTCTTCGGGGCGGCCCTGCGACTACAGCGGGCTGAGCTACGCGAAGCTGCGTGAGGTGAGCGGCATCCAGTGGCCGTGTACTTCGGACCGTCCCGACGGGACGGAACGGCTGTACGCCGACGGGAAGTTCTTCGCCCGGCCCGATTACTGCGAGAGCTACGGCCGCGACCTCGTCACCGGCGCGCCGATGGAGCCCACCGAGTACCGGGCGATGAACCCGGAGGGCAAGGCGATGCTCAAGGGCGCCGGATACGTCCCGCCCCACGAAACCCCCGACGAGGACCACCCGTTCTTCCTGATCAACGGCCGGACGATCCACCACTTCCACACGCGGACGAAGACCGGCCGGGCGCCGGAGCTGCGCTCGGCCGCGCCGGAGGTGTGGCTCGAAGTGTCCGAACGGGACGCGGCCGCCGCCGGGCTCGCCGAGGGCGACCTCGCGGAGGTCTCGACGCCGCGCGGCAGCGTCCGCGCCCGCGTCCGGATCGGCGGCATCCGCGACGGCGTGCTGTTCCTGCCGTTCCACTACGGCTACTGGGACGTCGACCACCCGGCGGGCAAGGACGGCGACCGCGCGGCCAACGAGCTGACGTTCACCGACTGGGACCCGGTGTCCAAGCAGCCGCTGTTCAAGACGGCGGCGGCCGCGCTGCGCAGGATCGGCCCGGTGGGGAGCCCCGCTGCCGAGCGGGTGCCCGCGGTGGTGGAGGAGGACGTCCGATGAAGCTCGACCTCGTGCTGCGCGAGCTGCACCGCGCGGAGAAGGTGCTGGCCAGGGATCTGCTGAAGACCTCGGACCGCCACCACGCGGAGCACGAGGTGCACCACCTCGCGCGCGATCTGGCGGCCTGGTCGGCCGAGCACGTCCGCGAGATCGCGCGCGCCGGGCGGGCGTTCGACCTGGACCTGGACGAGGACATTCCGGGTCCCGGTCCGCTGGAGCCGTTGCGGACGGCGCTGGCCGACCTGACCGGCCGCCGTCCCGAGCCGGGCGTGCTGCTGCTGGCCGACCTGCGCCGGCTGCACCGCCGGGCCGCGGGCGTGTCGCTGGACTGGGAGCTGCTCGCGCAGGGCGCGCAGGCGGCCAAGGACAGCGGCTTGCTGGATTTGGCGAGCCGGTGCCACCCGCAGACGTTGCGGCAGCTGAAGTGGACGAACGCGATGCTGAAGGTGCTCTCGCCGCAGATCCTGACGAGCTAGGTTAGGTTCCGCGGCCGGGGGTATGGCGTGATCATGCTGCCCACGGTGAAGGACCTGACGGACCTGGTCCGCCTGTACGAGAGCGAAGGCGACGACCTGTACGTGCGGTGGTCCCGGGGTCCGGAGGTCGATCTGGCGGACTCGGCGTCCAGCCGTGACGGGTTGACGGGGATCCCGCTGCCGGGGTTGTCGGCGAACTCGTTGCGCCGCGAGCCGTGGTGGGGCGACCGGTCGGTCCGCCTGTGGCTCGCGCGGCGGCTGTACGACTACGAGCACCTGCGGGACCTGCGCGGCCCGGGCGTCCGGCCGTGGGTGCTGCGGGCCCGGGAGATCGCGCGCGGGCCGGACAACGAGCCGCTGGTGGTGGCGGCGGAGCCGTTGGCGTGGGTGGCGGACGAGGTGCTGCAGGAGGCCCGCCGGCTGGTGGACGAGCAGGGATCGGCCGAGTGGGGGCCGATGGACCGCCGGGCCCACCGCTGACCACCCGGCCGGCCCCCCTCGCCCGGCTTCGACCAAGCCATTTGGCCCGGCCCGGCTTCGACGAACCCGCCCGCCTTCGACCAACCCGCCCAGCTTCGACCAACCCGCCCGGCCCGCTCGCCGGCGCGCCCAGCCCACTCGCCTCCCGCTGCCGCCCCGCCCGCGGAAGGCGGCCTACCGTGGCCGGTCGTGAGTGTTAGAGGCGTTCCAACCCTTCCAAGCACTCATGAGGGGCGGTCGCCGGAATTGCGGTGGGCCGTCTCGATGCTGCGCAGGAACGCCACCGGGTCCGCGCCGAACCGATCGAGCGCCCGGTGGCGGATCCCCGACGCCACCACCGTCGAGCCGACCGCCCACGCCGCCACCACCACGACCACCGCCGGTGCCGGCAGCACCCGGCCGAGGAACGCCAAGCACACCGTCGCGGCCAGCGCCGCGATCCGGGCCATCCCGCCCCACCAGCGCTCGGCCGGACCGGCCGAGAACACCCGCGTGCCGGACAGGTACAGCGTCAACCCCACCGTCGTGAACCAGCCCGCCGCCTGGGGTGGGGACTCGTGCAGCGACAGGTTCACCCCCGCCGCGATGAGCAGCAGCGCGAACGCCGGGAACAGGTGGCCGCCCGCGTACAGCGAATACGCCAGCGCCGGGTTGCCGCCCGACAGGTCGAGCAGGCGCTCGTAGATCCGCGCCGCCGAGGTGAAGTACAGCCACCACAGCGCGCCCGCCATCACCAGGCCCGCGGCCAGCGACGCCCAGTACGCGAGGTCGTCGGCCGGCCGCTCGAGCGCCGCCGTGCCGACCGTGAGCACCAGCTCGCCGAGCAGCAGGATCATGAACAGCCCGAACCGCTCGGCCAGGTGCGCCGAGTCGACCGCCAGGCTCGGGTCGCGCGGCGGCGCCCACATGCGCCGCCACCTCGCCTCGCGCGTCGGGCGCTCCCGGCGGTCACCGCGACGTCGGTCGCCGAGCAGCAGGAAGCCCGCCTCCTGCAGCAGCGCGAACACCCACAGCGCCCACGAGTGCGGCACGACCGCCGACACGCCGAACAGGACCGCCGACGCCGCGTAGCCCCAGCTGATCCGCCGCTGGTCGAGCCCTTCGCGGGCCGGCCAGCGGTGCGCGGCCGCGAGGATCAGCCGCACCCCGGCCATCGCCGCCGCGAAGATCGCCGGGTGCCCCTCGAAAACGTGGTGCGCCTGAGTGGCGGCGATCCCGCAGGGGATCGTCCCGGCGAGCACGAACAGCCGGTCGGCGACGCGGCTGTCGTCGCCGCGGCGGTTGTACAGCACGGCGAAGCCGATCCACGTCCACCACAGCGTCGCGAACAGGCCGAGCGCGGCGGCCACGCGCGCCCAGTGCGGGTCCGCGACGACGCCGTGCGCCACCTGGCCCACCGCGAACACGAAGACCAGGTCGAAGTACAGCTCGACCCAGCCGACCCGCTTGCCGCCGCCGGTTTCGTCCACATCGGTCACGACGGCGATTCTGCCGCGTCCGCGGCGACGCCCCACCGGTGGGCGCCCCGGGAATTAATAACACACCATTCGAACAATGGGCGGAATTCGTCCCGGCAACGCCTGTGGGTAATTCTGCCGCCAATGCCGCGCGCGGTTCGATTACCGCTCGGTAGGCCCCGGAGCTGCGCGAACAGGCTTGTACGGTGTACAAGCAGCGATCATCGGGACACGATCCGTCAACTGCCGGAGTGAATCGCGATCAATTCGATCGCGGCGTTCCGAAACGCCGCTGCGCAGGGTTGACAAGGATGCCGGGCGTGGGGTTCTCTGCTGGTCGGCTCGATCAACGCCACGTTCGTGATCGGCCCTGGGGCCCCTCGTCCTGTCCGAGTTCGACGTCAGCCGTGCGCGCGGCTGGGAATCGAGCGATTCCGCCATGCACGAAAGCAGATCCACGCCCCGCCTGCCGGTGGACGCCGCGTGGTGGCCGGCGCACTGGAGCGTCCGCACCAAGATCAGCGTCGTCCTCCTGCTGCCGGTCCTGGTCGCGGTGGCGCTCGCGGAAATCCGGATCCAGGGCGAACTCGACCGGGCCACCGCGCTCAGCGCGGCCCGCGACCGGTTGCCGGTGCTGCGCGACACGATCGACCTGACCGCGTCGCTGGGCGAGGAAATGGTCGCCGCGGTGGCGGTCCCGGCCGGCGCGCCGAACACGCTGGTCGCGGCCGTCGACGCGAAGGTGGCCGCCGTCCAGCGCGACACCGGGTTCGCGCCGCTGCCCGCCGACACCGGCCGCGCGCTGAACACCGCGCTGGGCAAGCTCGCCGGCATCCGCGCGGCCGGCGCCGGCGGCGGCGACGTCCGCACGAAGGCCGCCGGCTACAACGACATCATCGCCACCCTCGGCGACCTCGTGCCCGCGATCGTCTCCGCCGACGCCGGCAACGCGGAAACCACCCGGCTGCTGGTGCACCTGCGCGGCGAACTGGCCACCGAGGAGACCTACCGGCGAGCCGCGCAGAACAGCCCCGACGACGCGTCGCTGCGCCCGGCCGTCATTCAGACCACCGCCGAGCAGGAGGTCCTCGCCGAGCAGGCGGAGCACCAGCTGACCGGCGACGTGCTGGCCCGGTTCACCGCGGCGGCCGACGGCGCCGACGACAGGCTCGACGCCCTCCAGGAGCCCGGCGGCGGCCGCCCGCTCGCGGCGTTGCTGCCCTCGATCGCCGCCGAGACCACCGCCGTGACGGCCGTGCTGAACGACGTCTCGGCGGAGCTGGCGGACGACGTTTCGGCCGCGGCCGACCGCGCGCGGTCCGACTCGCTGCGCGACACGGCACTGGTTCTCGGCTCGCTGCTCGGCGCGCTCGCGATCGCGCTGCTGGTGGTCCGTTCGCTGGTGACGCCGGTGCGCCGGCTGCGCGCGGCCGCCCTGCGCGCGGCGAACGAGCAGCTCCCGGAGACCGTCCGGCAGGTCCGGGAAGGCCACGACGTCGACTGGCGCGCGGTGCCCGACTCCGGTGTCCGGACGGAGGAGGAGATCGGGCAGCTGGCCAGCGCTTTCGACGACATGCACCGGCAGGCGGTGCGGCTCGCCGTCGAACAGGCCGAGCTGCGCAAGCAGGTCAGCGAGATGTTCATGACGCTGTCGCGGCGGAGCCAGTCGCTGGTCGAGCAGCAGCTGTCGATCATCGAAGACCTCGAGGCGGGGGAGCAGAACCCGCGGCGGCTCGACGAGCTGTTCCGGATCGACCACATCGCGACCCGGCTGCGCCGCAACGGCGAGAACCTGCACGTCCTGGCGGGCGGCCGCCCGGTCCGGCACGGCCGCGAACCGGTGCCGACGCGCGAACTGCTGCGGGCGGCGACGTCGGAGGTCAAGGACTACCGGCGGGTGGCGATGGGCAACGCGCCGCGCAGCTCGGTGCAGCCCGAAGCGGCGGCGGACGTGGTGCACATCCTCGCGGAGCTGCTGGAGAACGCGACGCGGTTTTCCCCGCCGGAGCACAAGGTGGCGCTGACGGCCGATCGCGGCGCCGACGGCGGGCTGCTCATCGAGGTGGTCGACCAGGGGCTGGGCATGACGCCGGCGGAGCTCACCGCGGTGAACGAGCGCCTCGCGGCGGCCGGGACGGTCGGTCCCGAGACGACCCGCCGGATGGGCCTGTTCGTGGTCGGCCGGCTGGCGGCCCTGCACGGGGTGACGGTCCGCCTGCGCGCGACGGGCACGGGCGCCCGGCACGCGGGGGTGACGGCGAGTGTCCACGTCCCTGGCGGGCTGGTGATCGCGGACCTGGCCCGCCCGATCGGCGGGGGAAGGCTGGTGTCCGCGGGAGCGGCCCGCAACGGCCACCACCGGCCACCGGTGGTGCCGGCGCAGGCGTCGACGCCGATCTTCGAGCAGGTGGTGACGAGCTGGTTCACCGAGCCGGCCGCGAAGCCGCCGGTCCGGCGCAACGGGGCGGCGGGGCCGGGGGAGTGGCCGGCGGTGGGGAAGAAGGCACCGGAAGCGGCGCCGGTGGAGTCCGCAGTGGACTGGCCGCCTCCCGAAGCCGAAACCCCAGCGGCGAACCGGAACTCTGCCACCGAAACCGCTCCGGCCGCACACGCAGCCGATTCGGCCGGCCCGGCCACGGGCAGGCCCACCTCCGTCGAAAAGCCCGTCGCCCGGCCCGAAAAGCCCGTCGTCGGCGAGTGGGACACCCCCGCCGATCGCGCGCGGCAAGCCGCCGAAAGCGCTCTCAAGCCCGCCGTCGCCCAGCGGCTCACCGATGCCGGCCTGCCCACCCGGCGGCCCGGTGCCCAGCTCGCCCCCGGCGCGGTCGTCCCGCGCGTGCGCGAGCAGAACGGCGGGTCGTTCCGCGACGCCGCCGCCGTCCGCACCAGCCTCTCCCGCCACTACCAGGGGATGCGCGCGGCCCGGCGGGAGACCGCGGCCCGTGCCGAAGAATCCGGAAAGGACGAAGTGGATCCGCGATGACGGAACTTCCCGACGTGCCGCCGCGACGCGCCGAACCGACGGCCCGGTCCCTCACCGGGACGCTGGCCTTCCCCGGTTCCGCCGCGCCGCCCGAACGGACGGCGACGCTGAACTGGCTGGTCAACGGGTTCGTCCAGGACGTGTCGGGGGTCGCGCACGCCGTGCTGGTCTCCGCCGACGGCCTGCTCGTGGCCGCCGACGAAACCCTGCCCCGCGAGCGCGCCGACCAGCTGGCGGCCATCGCCGCCGGCCTGTCCAGCCTGTCGCTGGGCACCGCCGAGCTGTTCACCGCCGGGCGGGTGGTGCAGTCGGTCATCGAGATGGAGCAGGGGTTCCTGCTGCTGATGAGCGTGGGCGACGGCTCGAACCTCGTCGTGCTCGCCTCGACCGGCTGCGACATCGGGCTGGTCGGCTACGAGATGACGATGCTGGTCGAGCGGGTAGGGCAGAAGGTCGACGTGCCCGCGCGCGAGATACCGGTGGCCCAGGACCACCGGTGATCGACGACCCGCCGCCCGGGCCGTACGGGGAGGAGCCGCGGCGCAGCGCGTCGCTGGCCCGTCCGTACGCCTGGACGGAAGGCCGGACGGCACCGGCGGTCGAGATCGCCGTCGAAGCGCTGGTCGAGACCACGGCGGCGGGCCGCGCCGAGGCCGGCTACCTCGGGTCGAGCGCGCTGGCGGAGGTCACCGAGCTGTGCCTGCGGCCGCGGTCGCTGATGGAGATCGCCGCGCTGCTGTCGCTGCCGCTCGGCGTGGTCCGCGTGCTCGTGTCGGACCTGATGCAGGACAACCTGGTGATCGTCCGCGACACGCTGTCGGACACCTCCACCTGGGACGAGCGCCACGACCTGATGGAACGCGTGCTGCACGGGCTGCGCGACCTGTAGGAAGGACTTTGCGATGGAGCATTTCGCACTGGGGCACTGGCTGCTCGTGCTCGCCTACCTGACGTCGGTGGTGGGCTGCGCGCTCGGGCTGGCGTGCGCCGTGCAGGCCCGGCACGCCGCGAACGCGCGGCACCGCATGCGGTGGCTGGTGCTGGCGGCGATCTCGATCGGCGGCGTCGGCATCTGGCTGATGCACTTCGTGGCGATGCTCGGCTTCAGCACGCCGGGGATGCCGGTCCGCTACGACATCTTCCGCACGGTCCTGTCGGCGATCCTTTCGGTCGCGGCGGTGTTCGCCGGCCTGCTGGTGGTGGGCGGCCGCGCGAAGTTCGGCTGGTGGCGCCTCGCGCTCGGCGGCGTGCTCACGGGCCTGGCGGTGAACGTCATGCACTACACCGGGATGTCGGCCCTGCGGGTGAAGGGCGACTTCGGCTACGACGGCGGCCTGGTCGCGCTGTCGGTGGTGATCGCGGTGGTGGCGGCGACGGCGGCGCTGTGGTTCGCGGTGGTCCTCGACCGGCTGTCGCTGCGCCTGCTGGCGGGGTTCGTGATGGGCGCGGCGGTGACGGGCATGCACTACACGGGCATGGCGGCGGTCGAGATGCACATGGACATGAACGCCCCCGACCCGGCCGGGGTGGAGGTGTTCTCCTTCCTGTTCCCCGTGTTCGTCCTGGCGGCGATCGCGATGGCGGTGCCGCTGTGCGCGGTGCTGATGGCACCGGCGGTGTCCCCGAAGGCCGGGAAACCCGAGCCGGTCACGGTGTGAGCTGCTCGCGGATGGCGTCGGTGTCGACGAGCGACCAGATCTCGGCGATCTTGCCGTCTTCGTAGCGGTAGAAGACGTGCTCGACGAAGGAGATGCTCTTGCCGGTCGGCGGAATGCCGCGGAAGGGCCGGGCCGGGGTGCAGTCGAACCGGATGCGGCACGCGACCTGGTCGTCCTGGACGACGAGGCGGTCGATCGCGTAGTGCAGATCGGGGATCTCGGTGACGTCGCGCTCCAGGAGGTCCCGGAATTCGGCGACGCTCAGGGTGCGGTCGTTGTGGATGACCGGGTCGTGCGCGAACTCGCCGAGGTCGGCGAAGCGACGCTCGTTCAAGCAGGTGAGGTACGCGCGGTAGCGCTCTTCGATGTCCGCCATGGTGCTCCTCGTGGTGTGGACGGCCCGCGAGGGGACTTCCCCCGCGGGCCGTCACCTCAACCCCCTACAGGATGCACAACAGCGAACACGCGGTCGCCGACGACCACCCCGTGTGCGACGGCGGCGTCCCCGGCGGGACGTTCGCCGGCAGGTAGCTCACCTTCGCCTGGTTCGTGATCGGGAACAGGCTCAGCAACGCGTACGTCGAGCAGTACACCTGCTTCGACTGACCCGCCGCCAACGTGAAGTCCCCCGTCTGGCACGACGGCTCCACGCTGTCCACGACGTGCGCGGACGTGATCCCGACCGGGCCGAGGTTCGTCACCGTGATCCGCCAGTACGCGGTCGCGTTCAGCAGGCCCAGCAGCCCGACCCCGGCCTGCTTCGCCCACGGTCCCGCGCCGCCCGGACCGCACTTCGAAGCCGACGACGACGTGCAGATCTCCTTCTCCACCTTGACCTTCGGCGTGCACGACGCGCCCGGCGCGACGGGGAGCGTCACCGTGTTCGACGTGAACGAACCCGTCGAATCCGTGCCGGACGCCGTGTTCGCCACCGACGACACCGCGCAGTCCGCGGAGATCGTCGTGCGGAAGCACAGCTGCGGCGCGTCGCCCGCGTAGTCCACCACCAGCCGGCCGGCGAACCCGGCCGCGGAGTGCAGGACCAGCGTCGTCGTCACCGTGATCGCCGGGTGCGCCGCCACGGATACGCCCGTCAGGTCGACCGAGCCGTCCGGGGCGAAGCCCGGCGTCGGCACCGTCGCGCCGCCGGAGTCGACCACCGTCACCCGGGACGCCGCGAAGTCGACGTTCGCCGGGTCGACGCCCGTCAGCCGCGCCGCCGTGTAGCCCTGGACGTGCGAGCCGCCGTCGCAGTAGAAGTCACCCGGCTTGAGCGTCACCTGCCCACCCGAACGGACGCACGGCGTGGCCCCGGTCGTGGGATCCATCGAGAACAGCACGCCCGCGTCGCCCAGCCCGATCAGGCAGCCGGACGGCGGGTCGTACGAATACCCGTAGTCCCGCGTGGCCCCGCCGTTCACCGTCGGGTGCGAGATCGGTCCCGGCAGGCCCGCGCACGCCGTGCCCGTCGTCCAGTCGTGGCAGAGCGCCGCACCCGCGTAGCCGCCGTTCCAGATCGGCAGGTAGGTGCGCACGTGCCCCGCGGGATCGGTGACGACCTCCGGCGGGAAGGCGTACACACCGGCCGGCAGCGCCGCCGGGCCCGGCGGGGCCGCGAGCGCGGACCCGTCCAGCGCGTAGCACGTCGTGACGTCCGGGCTGCCGGTCGTCGTCGCGCACGCGCCCACCGGGGCGCCGTTCGTGTCGAACGCCGTGTAGTCGTTGTAGTTGTAGCTGCCCGCGGGGCCGGTCGGGCGCGACGACGCCCAGTTCGCGCACGCCGTGGCCGTCGCCGGGTCGAAGCAGCCCAGCGACGGCTGCTGCCCCGTGCCCGGGCTCGACGTCGACGCGAACACCTTGCCCGCCACCACGGTCACCGCGCCGTAGACGTACGGCTGGTTGGCCGCCGGCACGATCGGCGCGTACGGCTGGCCGCCGCAGGCGCTCTGCGTGGCCATCGTCCAGCACACCACGGCGCCGGAGCTGACGATGCCGTACAGGTTGCCGCCGACCGCGACGAAGCCGCCGATGCTGCTCACCGGCGGGGAGCCACCGGTGGGGGACAGCGCCGAGTACCCGCAGTTGGCCGCCGCGGCCAGGTCGAGGCAGCCGACGCCGACCGAGGACGCGGTGACGGCGGGGTAGTAGACCTTCGCCGGGTTGGCGGGATCGTGCACGTACTGCTCGACCATGGTGCTCGCGATGTCCCCGGCCCCCAGCGTGCCGAGCGGGCCGGGTGCGGTGTTCAGCACCTTCGGCCACGGGCCGCCCGGGCAGCGCTGCCCGGTGGCGAGGTCGGTGCAGACCACCTTCGGCGAAGCAGCCCCCAGGTGGTGGTAGATGTTCCAGGCCTGCAGCACGCCGCCGGGGGTGCGGTACAGGATCGGGCTGAAGCCGTCTCCGCCGGTCGCCGTCGTGACCGCCTGCACGGGCGGGGTGAGGGCGCCGGACAGCGAGGTCGCGTCCGGCCCGGCGTCGGGGTTCGTGGCCCGCACGGCGGTGACACCGGACGCGGGTTCGGTGCCGGTGAAGGTCGAGCCGTCGGTGGACCACGACGGCGTCCAGCCGGGCGGCGCGTGCAGCGAGCCGGGCTGGAAGGCCTGGCCCGCGCCGACGGCGTCGGTGATGGTGGCGGCGCCGGACCCGGTGGCCTGGTCGTCGTAGCCGATGACCCAGTTCGCGGTGGCGCCGTGGTCGGCGGGGGACCCGGTGCCCTGCACGGACTTCGTGAGCCCCGAGACGGCGGCGGCCTCGGCGGTCACGGGCAGGGCGGCGGTGCCGGCCGCGACGAGCACGAGGGGCAGCACCGCACCCAGCATGCGTCTTCGCATGAATGGTCCTCGATTCTTTCACGGGAGTGGATTCCGGGAATCGTTTTCCCGGCCGAAGGAAAATCCTATGCCGTGCCGGGAGTGCGTTGAAGCGCTCTCACCCGGGCGCCAGAAAGGCGATGCCAACAGCGCAGTTCGTTACCGACGCGAAACAACGGGCACCTGGTGTGACAAGGGCTTTCCTGCGGTTGCTCACCCGGATGCCCCCGTGCTGTCACTCGATCGGGTAATGGCCGGCCGCGAAAACCGGCGTGATTCCGCTCCGGTGATGATCTATTTTCCGGATGCGGTCAGCCCGATTCGGCGTCGAAGCGGAGTTTCGACGTGATCCGGTACCGGTCGCCGCGGTACACCGAGCGCGTCAGCTCGACCGCCCGGCCCGTCGTGTCGCGGGTCAGCCGCTCGATGTGCAGGATCGGCGCGTACACCGCGATCTCGAGCAGCTCGGCCTGCTCCGGGTTGGTCACCGCCGGCTCGATCGTCTGCACCGCGTCGGACACCACGATCCCGAACCGCTCCCGCAGCAGCCGGTAGAAGTTGCCCGATTCCAGGTCCGCGACGGCGAGCCCCGGGACCACCGACGCCGGCAGCGCCAGCTGCTCGATCGCGATCGGCTCGTCGTCGACGTACCGGACCCGCGTCACGCGCAGCACCGGCGTCCCCGGCTCCAGTTCGAGGTCGGCCGACAGGGACCGCGAGGCCGGGGAGATCGCGAACGCGACCACGCGGCTCGTCCAGTGCCCCTCGGCGGGCGGGACGGCCAGGCCCGTTGCCAGTTCCTGGGTCACCTTGTGCGGGCTCGTGAACGTCCCGCGCCCGCGCTGGCGCACCAGCAGCCCGGTGCGGGTCAGCTCGTCGATCGCCGCCCGGACGGTCGGGCGGGACACGCCCAGCTCCGCGGCCAGGTCGCGTTCCGACGCCAGCCCGGTGCCGGGGCCGGCGTTCTCGATCACCTTGAGCAGGTGCCGCCGGACGCGGTCGCGCTTCACGGTGGGCGGGCGGTCCGCCGGCTCGCCACCTTCTTTCCGGGGCGAAGCCCCTGATGGCACGGCTTCTTTTCGGGGGCTCCGGGTGGCGGAGCCCCCGGCCTGGGGCGAAGCCCCTGATGGCACAGCTTCTTTTCGGGGGCTCCGGGTGGCGGAGCCCCCGGCCTGGGGCGAAGCCCCTGATGGCACAGCGGTCAAGGCACCGTCTTCCCGGGTACTCCGAGCGCCCCGGCGAACCGGACGCGCTCCTTCGGCAGGGCGTCCAGGGCGCGCAGCCGTTCGAGGTGACCGGTCAGGCGCTCCCGGAAGTCAGCATAACCGCGCTCCGGCGGCGACCACGCGCGCTCGGCCAGCGCGCACAGCCGCGGGAACGCCAGGTGCCGCACGTGGTCGGGCGTCGGCGCGTGCTCGGTCCACAGCTGGGCCTGCGTGCCGAGCACCCCGGGCCGGGTCCCGTCGCTGACCGGAAGCCCGCCCGCCAGGGGGTCGAAGCGGTGGACGTCCCGGAGTGTCGTGACGTCCGCGCGCGGCGGCTCGTCCGGTTCTTCGCTCTGGCGGTAGTCGAAGTAGGTCGACGTGTGCGGCGCCATGATCACCTGGTGCCCGCGGGCCACGGCGAGGGCGCCGTGCGCGGCGTCGCGCCAGGCCGTGACGACCAGGTCCGCGGGCAGCCGGCCCGCGGCGTGGCCGGTCTCGTCCCAGCAGACGGCCTGCCTGCCGAGGCCGGCGACGATCCGGTGCAGCTCGCCGAGGAACCACGGGTGCAGCTCGGCGGGGTCGCGCAGGCCGAGCCGGGCCGCCTTCTCCCGCGCGACCGGGTTCGCCGCCCACTGCGTGGTCGGGCACTCGTCGCCGCCGATGTGCAGGTGCGGCGCCGGGAAGACGTCGGCGACCTGGGTGAGGACCTCGCGGCAGAACGCGAACGCGCCGTCGTGGACGCCGAGGATGTCCGGGCTGATGCCCCAGGCGGTCCAGACCGGCAGCCGCACGTCCGGCCGGTTGCCCAGCTCGGGATAGGCGGCGAGGGCCGAGCGGACGTGGCCGGGCAGGTCGATCTCGGGCACGATCCGCACGCCGCGGCCGGCCGCGAAGGCGACGAGTTCGCGCAGCTCGCGCTGGGTGTAGAAGCCGCCGTGGGGAACGCCGTCGTAGACGTCGCTGCCGGCCGCCCCGACCATCGACTCCGTGCGCCACGCGCCGACCTCGGTCAGCCGCGGCCGTCCGTCGATCTCGATCCGCCAGCCCTGGTCGTCGGTCAGGTGCAGGTGCAGGACGTTGTACTTGTGCAGCGCCAGCAGGTCGACGAACTCGCGCAGGAACTCCAGCGGCATGAAGTGCCGGGCGACGTCGAGCAGCACGCCGCGCCACGGCAGCCGCGGCGCGTCGCGGACGTGCAGGCACGGCAGCCGCGGCGGTCCGTGCAGCGGCACCAGCTGGCGGAGGGTCTGCACGCCGTTGCGCAGGCCCGCTTCGGCCGACGCCGTGAGGAGCGCGCCCGTGGGCGTGACGTCGAGTTCGTAGCCCTCCGGCCCGTGGTCCCCGCCGGGCACGAGGTCCAGGCGGATCGCCGGTCCACTGTGGATCGACGGCCGAGGCAGGTAGCCGGCGAGCAGGCGGGCGGCGTTTTCGGCGCCGCGGCCGGCCAGGACGCGCAGGCCGCCGGCCGGCGCGAAGGAGCCGGCGCGGCGGGTCAGCCGCGCGGGGGAGGGGATGATCATCAGCCCTTCACCGCGCCCGCGGTCATGCCTTCGACCAGGTGGCGCTGCACGAGCGCGAAGAAGACGACGACCGGCAGCGCGAACAGCGTGGACGCGGCGATCAGGCCGCCGTAGTCGGTGCCGGTGCTCGTGCTGAACGACACCAGCCACACCGGCAGCGTGTAGCCCGAACTGTCCTTCATGATCACGTACGCGAACAGGAAGTCGTTCCACGCCGTGATGAACGCGAACACGCTGGTCGCGATCAGCCCGGGCAGCACCAGCGGCAGCAGGACCGAGCGCATGACCCGCCCGCGGGTCGCGCCGTCGACCATCGCCGCCTCCTCAAGTTCGACCGGGATGCCGTGCAGGAACCCGCGCAACGTCCAGATCGTGAACGGCAGCACGAGCGCCACGTAGGTCAGGATCAGCCCGAACAGCGTGTCGAGCAAGTGCGCGCTCTTGAGCCCGAGGAACAGCGGGATGACCAGCGCGGGCACCGGGACCATCTGCAGCACCAGCACGCCGATGAGGAAGCCGCGGCGCCCGAAGAAGCGGAAGCGCGTCAACGCCGTCGCGGCCAGGAAGGCGACCACAATGGACAGTGCGACGACCGCGACGACGACCACGACGCTGTTGACGAGGTCCTGTACGAACCCCGGCTTGGCGAGCGCGTCGGCGAAGTTGGCGAAGGTGACGTCGAACGGCAGGAACTCCGGTGTCGGCTGGAGGATCTTGCCCGCGGGCTTGAACGCCGTGAGCACCATCCAGTAGACCGGGAAGATCCACACGAGACAGAAGAGGGCGGCTGTGACGTTTCGGCCGATCCGCCGGATCACAGGTCCTCCCCGGAGCGGACGAGCCGGCGCACGTACACGGCCGTCATGGCGACCAGCAGCGCGACCGAGACGACGGCGATCGCCGCGCCCTGCCCGAAGTCGTTGCGGCTGAACGCCCGGGTGAACGTCCAGATGCCCAGGGTCGTGGTGCCGTCGTTCGGGCCGCCCTGGGTGAGGATCCAGATCTGGTTGAACACGGTGAAGTCCCAGATCACCGACAGGATGGTGACCAGGCCGAGGATCGGCTGCAGGAACGGGAGGGTGATGGTGCGGTGGACGCGCCACGGCCGGGCGCCGTCGAGGGCGGCGGCTTCGTAGTAGGACCGCGGGATCTGCGACAGGCCCGCGTAGAGCGTGAGCGCGACGAACGGCACGGACTGCCAGACCACGAGCAGCCAGACGAGCGTGAACGCCGACGCCGGGGACGTCGTCCAGTCGTGCTGGGTGAGGTCGCCGAAGCCGACCTGGGTGAGCAGCCAGTTGACCACGCCGTAGCCGGGCTGGAAGAGCCACTGCCAGACCAAAGTGGACGCCACGTTCGGCAGCGCCCACGCGGCGATCAGGCACAGCGTGACGGCGGTGCGCATGCCGCGGCCCAGGCGTTGCAGCAGCAGTGCGACGCCGAACCCGATGACGAGCGTGCCGAGCACGAGCGCCGCGCAGAACCCGATGCTGCGCCCGAGGACCGGGAGGAGCTGGTCGTCGCCGAGGACCGCGGCGTAGTTGGCCAAGCCGGCGAAGGACGTCGTGCCGGTGAACAGGGACCGCAGGCTGTACTGCTGCAGCGAGATGACGACCAGGCGCACCAGCGGGTAGCCCAGGACGAGTCCGAGCAGGACGGTCGCGGGCAGGAGCAGGCCGTAGGGCAGCAGCGAACGACGCCGGCGCGGCGTGGCCGGTCTCGGCGGGGCTTCGGGCGGCGCTTTCTCCAGCACTGTGCCGTTCGTTGCCAATCCGACCACAGTCACGGCCGGATGGCTTTCGTGGCCATGGCACGTACCGCTGGAGGGCCGGCCTGCTTTTGGTCGGATTGGCAACACGAGGACTCCTTCGCGGAAAGGGGCGGGGTGGCCCGGTTGGGGACGGCAGTCGGCCGGACCACCCCGCCGGTCAGCGGGCGTTCAGCGCCTCGGTCAGGTGAGCGTCGAAGTCCTTGGCGGCGTCGGCGATCGGCCGGCGTCCGGTGGCGATGTCCGCGAAGAAGGTGTTGATCGACTTGTCGCTCTCGATGGTCGCCCAGCCGGGTGCGGCCGGGGTGGCGACGCTCGTCTTGGCCGCGGTGGCGAAGGCGGCGTTGAGCGGCGGGAGCGTGGGCGTGACCTGGTCGATCAGCTGGGTGGAGATGGGGGTCCAGCCGTCGATGCCGACGATCGCGTCGCGCTGGACGGCGGGGTCGGTCGCGGCCTTGAGGTAGGCGAGGGCGAGGTCGGGGTTGCGGCTCTTGGCCGCGACGACGAGGTCGGAGCCGCCGAGGAACACCGGCTGTGTCTTGCCGGGCGTGGCACTGGGGAACGGGAAGGTGCCCAGGCGGTCCTTCAGCTCCGGCTTGTTCTTGACGACGGTGTTGACGCTCGTGTCGAGGATCGCCCCGGCGCCGCCGGCGGAGAAGATGGCGGCCTGGTCGGGGGCCTTGGTGTCGACGTTGCGTGAGGCGGCGGAGGAGTAGGCGTTCTGGAAGTCCTTCCAGGCCTGCAGTCCCTTCTGCGCCTCCGGGCTTTCGAGCGCGCCGGCCCACTTGCCGTCCTTCTGCGTGGCGATCTGCCCGCCGGCGTCCCAGACGAACTGCAGCGCGCCGAACCAGTACTTGCCCGGGAAGTGGAAAGCCGAGTAGTCCGCGGCCGGGTGCTTGGCCTTGAGCTTGTCGAGGTCCTGCGTGAGTTCGGTGAACGTCTTCGGCGGCGCGGTGATCCCGGCGTCGGCCCAGACCTGCTTGTCGTAGACGACCGCGCGGTTGCCGGCGAACAACGGGGCGCCGTAGACGTGTCCGTCCACAGTGGCCGGTCCGGCGAGGCCCGGCAGCCAGGACTGCCCGGCGGCCAGCTCGTCGCGGTGCGGGGTGAGGTCGGCGAGGGCGCCGTTCGCGGCGAACAGCGGGACGTCGGTGTTGCCGATCTCGATGACGTCGGGGGTGGTGTCCTGGGCCAGCGCGGTGCTGATCTTGGTGTTGATGTTGTCCCACTCTTGGATCTGCACGGTGACCTTCGCGCCGGTGGCCTTCTCGAACGCGGCGTTGATCGCCGCGGTGGCCTTGTCGGACAGGTCGCCGTTCATCAGCCAGACGGTCAGCTGCCCGCCGCCCTGGGCGGAGGGGGCGGGGGTGTCGGTACCGCAGGCGGCGGTGGCGGTCACGGCGGCGACGGCCAGGGCGGCGGCGAAGGTGCGTCTGCGCATGGGAGTTCCCGGAGAGTGAGGTAGCGGGGAGCGGTGCGGGAGGTGAGGGGCCGCGGCCCGGATTGGTCCCGTTGACCCGGGCCGCGGCCGGACTTCAGCAGTGGCCGAGGTCGGCCCACTGGGCGGTGAGCCCCGGTTCGGACCCCTGGGTCCACCAGTTCGCCTGCCAGAGGTGTGCGTTGTGCTTCACCCGCTGGCCGCCGAGGTACACCGTGCCCCAGTCCCATTCCGGCGCCGTCGAGCAGTCGGCGGGCTGCGACGGCGTGGTCGGTGTCGTCGGGGTCGTGGGCGTGGTCGGCTTGGTCGTCGTGGTCGCCGGCGGGGTGGTCGGCGTCGTGCACCCGGTCACGGTGTCCACATGGGACGTTCCGGCCGAGCGGTAGGAACCGGCGCGGGCCACGGCGTCCGAAGGCGAAACCACCTGGTTGCCCGCGTAGTACGTCCAGTCGACCTGTTCGGTGTAGACGCTGGTGCCGCTCGTGTGCCCGGCGGTGTCGATGAACCACATGTTGTAGTTGATCGACATCGGCGTCCGCGGGTACACCGGATCGCCCTGGGCGTCGGTCGTGTGGTCCGCGGTGAGCACGCCGTCGATGTAGTACTTCACGTGCCCGCCCGACACCTGCGTGACGATGTCGTGCCAGCCCGCGAAACTGCGGTTCTGCGCGGTGGACGTGCGCAGGCCGTCCCACGTCGGGTTGTTCCAGTAGGTGTACCAGCTGGTCTGGTAGTCGGCCGTCGGGCCGCCCCAGCCGCCGTTGGGCAGGTACTCCGAGAAGTCGAGCTCGCTGTAGAGCGGGTCGCGGTCGTACCGCAGCGGCGAGATCGTGAAGTACGTTTCGTTGACGTGGTCGCCGTCCGTGCCACTGTCCGGCGCGTCGGTGAAGCGGACCCGGCTGGCGTACGTGCCTTCGAAGAACCGCAGCTGGTTCTGGTACATCTCCGAGTGCGTGGTGCCGGCCGCGCTCCCGTCGGTACCGGCGGCGAGCTGGGCGACGCGCTCGCCGTTCACCGTCGGGAACGTGACGTTGCTGGTGAGCCACCGCGCGCCGGGCACGCCGGGGCTGCCGACGTCGTTGCGCGTGGTCCAGCCGGCGCCGCTGAACGCGGAGTCGGTGGGGGAGTTGTAGTGGAAGTCGTCGAACAGCACCCCGCAGTCGGCGGCCGCCGCGGCCGTCGGGGTCGCGGCTGCCCCGCCGGAGAGGATCAGGGCCGTCGCGGCCACGGTCGCGGCGCTCGTGAGGACTGCGGTGGTGGTCCGGGTTCTGCGGGACATGGGTCTCCTCCTGAGGATGGCCGTCCGCCGGAGCTCGCTGATTGGTCTAGACGAATCAGGTGGCGAGGACTCTCCTCCTGACCATTGGTAAAGTCAAGGCGGCGACAGAACTTACCTTTGGTAATTTCCGCGGGCTGTTTTCGCCGGGTCCCGCGTGGCCTGTCGAGTTACCGTCGTCCTGTTCGTCATCCTCTTCGACCGACGCCGGACGAAGGAGCGCGCGTGCTCTACATGCTGCTGATCTACAACTGCGAACGGCCCGAGCCGGGCGACCCCGGGTTCGAGGAGGCGCTGGCCGCCGTCAACGCCTTCGCCGACGAGTGCCGCCGCCGCGGCGTCTTCGTCTCCGGCCACCCGCTGCAGGGCGAGCACACCGCCACGACGGTGACCGTGCAGGAGGGCCGGACCCTGATCACGGACGGGCCCTTCACCGAAACCCACGAGCACCTCGGCGGCGTGTACGTCTTCGACTGCCGCGACCTCGACGAAGCCCTCGAGCTGGCCGCGCTGTGCCCGATGGCCTCCCAGGGGTCGATCGAGGTCCGCCCGGTCGCAGGCGTGCCCGGGCTGGACCACCGCGCAGCCCGTGGCTGATCGCGCCGCCGGTGCGGTCGAACGCGTCTACCGCGAGGACCGCGCGCGGCTGCTGGCCGCGCTGGTCCGGGTGCTCGGCGACTTCGAGCTCGCCGAAGACGCCCTGCAGGACGCGATCGCGCGGGCGCTGCGGACGTGGGACGCCGGAATCCCGGACGACCCCGCGGCCTGGCTGTTGACCGCGGCGCGCAACAGCGCCGTCGACCGGATCCGCCGGGCCCGCGTCGGCCGGGCCAAGCTGGCCGAGGTCGCGGCCGGGGAAAGCGGGGTGACCGCGGTGCGCCTGCCCGACGACCGGCTCGCCGAGGTCGGCGACGACCGGCTGAGCCTGCTCTTCACGTGCTGCCACCCGGCACTGGCCGAAGACGCCAGGGTGGCACTGACCCTGCAGGCGGTCGCGGGCCTGACCGCCGCGCAGATCGCCCGGCTGTTCCTCGTCGCCGAGCCGGCGCTGGCGCAGCGGCTCGTGCGCGCCAAACGCAAGATCCGCGACGCGGGCATCTCGCTGAGCGTCCCGCCGGACCACCTGCTGCCCGACCGCCTCGCCGGCGTCCTCGCGGTCATCTACCTCGTCTTCACCCGGGGCTACACGTCGCCGTCGGGCCGGGACGAGCCGGCGGAGCTGCGGCGCGAAGCGATCCGGCTGGCGAAGCTGCTGGCCGCGCTGATGCCCGACGAGCCGGAGGCGCTCGGCCTGGTCGCCCTGCTCCTGCTGCAGGACTCGCGCTCGGCCGCGCGCTACACGCCCGAAGGCGACGTCGTCCTGCTCGAAGACCAGGACCGCGACCGGTGGGACCGCGCCGAGATCGCCGAGGCGCTCGGCGTGCTCGGGCGGGCGCTGCGCCACGGGACGGTCGGGCAGTACCAGCTGCAGGCGGCGATCGCGGCCCAGCACGCGCAGGCCCGCACCGCCGCCGACACCGACTGGGCCCGCATCGCCGCGCTCTACGCGCAGCTGCGCACGCTCGCGCCGTCCCCCGTCGTCGCGCTCAACCACGCCGTGGCCGTCGCGATGGCGTCCGGTCCCGGACCCGGCCTGGCCCTGGTCGAGGCGATCGACGGGCTCGACCGCTACCACCTGTGGCACGCCGCCCGCGCGGACCTGCTGCGCCGCCTCGGCCGTCCCGGGGACGCCGCCGCCGCGTACCGGCGGGCGCGCGAACTGGCCGAAGCCCCGGCCGACCACCGTTTCCTCGACCGCCGCCTGCGCGAACTGGAGTCCTGATGCGACTGTCCATCCTGGAGAACGGCCACCGCCGCCGGGCCCGGCTCTTCATGGCCGTCACCGGCAAGCTGTCCGGCGTCACGAGCCCCGACATCGTCAAGCTGCTGCTGTACCGGCCCGGCTTCCTGACCCGGCCGCTGCTGGAGCTGACCGCGCCCGCGATGCGGGGCGAGTCGTACTGGACCGCCGCCGAGCGCGAGTACCTCGCGATGAGCACGGCGCGGGTGCACGAGTGCCCGTTCTGCGCGGTCACGCACGCCGAACTGGTGCGCGTCGCCGGCGGCGGCGACCTCGATCCCCGGCCGGAACTGCTTGCCGTGCAACGGTTCGTCGAAGACGTCTCCCGGGACGCCGACCTCGACCCCGCGCCGCTGCGCGACCTGCCCGCGCACGCCGTTTCGGAGGCGCTGAACGTCAACCTGGTGTGGAACATCGTCAACCGCCTCGCGAACGCGTTCGGCTTCGAGCTGCTCGACGGGCAGCTGAAGACGGGCACGCGGGCGCTGCACCGCGCCGGCTACCGATTCCCGGGCTTCCTGCTCGCCGACGGCCCGGACGACCTCCGGGAAAGCGTCTTCGACCAGCCCGCGTACACGAGCCCCGAGCTGCGGCGGGCGGCCGGCGCCGGCGAGGGGCTGCCCGCGCCGTGGGCCGGCTACGTGGCGCTGGTCCGCGACGCGTCCCACCGGATCGGCGACGACGACGTCCGTGCCCTGCTCGACGCCGGGTGCGGCGAGGACGAGATCTTCGAGGTCACGGTGGCCGCCGCGGTGGGCGCGGCGCTGCGCAGCTTCGACGCCGGCCACGCCGCGCTCACGGCTTAGCGGGCGGACTCGAACAGCTCGACGAGGTTGCCCGCGGGGTCGGCCAGCAGGATCTGCCGTCCGCCGGGCCCGGCGACGACGTCGCCGCGGAAGGTGAGGCCTTCGCCGGTGAGCCGGGCGATCTCGGCGTCGAGGTCGGGCACGACCAGGTGGATGCGGTTGCGCCCGGCGGCCGCGGCGTCGGCGGGGGTGGCGCGGGCGCCGGAGCTGGCGGGCCCGGAGAGCAGCAGCCGCAGCGGGCCGCGGACGACGTCGGCGAACGCGGGCCCCGCGCTCATGCGGACGGTGAAGCCGAGGTGGGTGGTGTAGAAGTCGAGGGCCGCCGGTACGTCGTCGACGACGTACCGGACGCTGGCGTACTCTTCGGTCACGGCTGGGCCTCCTTGCCTTGTGCCACCACGAGATCCGGCAGCAGGTGCCGGACGCGGACGTCGATTTCGGCCGCCGTCCGCCGGAACGCGGCGTAACCGTCGGGTTCGGCCAGGCTCCAGTGGCGGCGGCTCGGGAACTCGGGGCAGACCTCGCGGGCC
Organism: Amycolatopsis sp. NPDC049691; assembly: GCF_040675005.1. Taxonomy (NCBI): domain Bacteria; kingdom Bacillati; phylum Actinomycetota; class Actinomycetes; order Pseudonocardiales; family Pseudonocardiaceae; genus Amycolatopsis; species Amycolatopsis sp. NPDC049691. The sequence goes on along the minus strand of NZ_JBFANX010000007.1, from coordinate 367,992 downwards.
TTGTCGCACAAGGTGACGACGTGGTCGAACCGCCGTCCGGCGACGGCGTCGAGGGAGCGGGGCCGTTGCCCGGCGAGGTCGATGTCGAACTCTTCGCGCAGCACTCGCAGCGTGTCGGGGTGCAGCGCGGCTTTCGGACGTGTCCCGGCGCTGGTGACGGTGATCTTGCCGCCGGCTCGCCGGTGCAGCAGGGCTTCGGCGATGGGGGAGCGGGCGCTGTTGCCGGTGCAGACGAACAGGACCGCGATCCGCCCGTGGTCCGCCGGGGTGGTTTCGCCGCGCAACGAGGGGTGCAGCGCCGCGCCGGTCTCGGCCAGCGCGGTCGCGCAGCGGTCGAGGTCCAGGTGGTAGTAGGTGTCCCGGCCGTCGAAGCTGCTGCGCGTGGCGGCGACCAGCCCGCCGTCGCGGAGCAGCCGCAGGTGGTAGGAGACGAGGTTCTGCGGCTGGCCGAGGCGTTCGGTCAGTTCGCGCACGCGCAGGTCGCTCCCGGCCAGCGCCGACAGCAGCGCCCACCGCAGGGGGTGGGCGGCCAGCCGGACGAACGCGGGCGGTTCCATCCCCGTAAAGTACATCAAACGGGTTTGATGGACCAGGGCCCGCAGGCCCTGGTCCGGTGGCTCAGACCCCGGCCGGCTTGGCCTCGGGGGCTTCGCGAAGCCGTGCCGCGCGGGTCTTCGGGCCGAACACCGCCAGCACCACGGCGCCCACGAGCCAGGTCCCGGCGATGAACAGGAACACGCTTTGGTAGCCGCTGCCGTTGTACAGCGCGGCCACGATCAACGGCCCCACCGCGTTGGACAGCCGGCCGAGCCCGTACGACACGCCCGTCCCCAGCGACCTGCCCCGCGTGTCGAACAGCTCCGGCGAGTACGCGTACCCCAGCGCCGTGTAGCCGCGCTCGAAGAGGTTCACCAGGAAGCCGAACACCACGATGAGGACCGGGTTGAACGTCAGCCCGTAGAACAGGCCGCACAGCGCGATCACCGTGCCGAACGCGACCAGGCACCACTTGCGCTCGAAGCGGTCCGTCACCAGGGCCGCCAGGTACGAGCCCAGCGGCGCGCCCACCGTCGTCAGCGCCACGTAGAACACCGACTTCTCGACGCTGAAGCCCTCCTTGGCCAGCAGCGTCGGCGCCCAGCTCGAGTAGCCGAAGAAGCCGATCGTCTGCGTCACCCACAGGACCGTCAGCAGCAACGTCGGCATGAGGTACTTCTTCTTCAGCAGCAACCGCAGCGGGGCCTTGGCCACCGGCGCCTCGTCGACCGGCGGCGCCGGCTCCGGCAGCGGGCCCTTCTCCGCCGCGACGCGCTCTTCGATCTCGCGCAGCACCGCGTCCGCCTTGGCGTGCTCGCCGCGGCTTTCGTACCAGCGCGGCGACTCCTTCAGCTGCCGCGTGAACAGCACCAGCAGCACGCCGAGCGCGCCCCACAGGTACACCAGCCGCCACGACCAGGAGTTGATCGGCACCACCGCGCTCGCGATCAGGTTCGTCACCGGCGTGCCGCAGATGCCGATCACGATCGCGTACGCCTGGTACTTGCCGCGGCTGGCCGCCGGGTACAGCTCACTGACGTAGATGACGGCGACGACGGTCATCGCCGACAACCCGGCCGAGGTCAGGATGCGGAACACCCCGAGCGACACGATGTCCCAGGAGAACACCGCCGCGAACGAAAAGACGCCGAACCACACGGTCGTCCACATGAGAGCGTTCTTCCGGCCCCAGCGGTCGGCGAGCTTGCTCGCGACGATCGAGCCGAAGAACATGCCGACGAACGACAGCGAGGTCACGTAGGCGACCTGGTCGACCGTCACGCCCCACAGCTTGATCAGCTTGGGCGCGGTGGTGGCGAAGCTGTTGATGTCGGCGAACTCGAAGAAGTACGCGAACGAGACGGCGAGGAGCGTGATCTTGTGGAACCGCGAAATCGGCAGTCTGTTCAGCCGGTTGAACGCGTTGGCGTGCTGCATTGCATGCCCTTCAGGGGGTTTCAGGCGGTTTCGCCGGGCCAGTAGAGGCGCATCGGGTTGTCGACGAGCAGCTTCCGCCGCAGCTCCTGCGTTTCCGCGATGTGCGGGACGTAGTCGACGAGCAGGCCGTCGTCGGGCATGTGGTTCTTCAGGTTCGGGTGCGGCCAGTCGGTGCCCCACAGCACCCGGTCCGGGAACTCCGTCACGACGCGCCGGGCGAAGGGCACGACGTCGGTGTACGCGTGCCGTTCGCCGTCGAGGGCCGGTGGGCCGGTGACGGTGAGGCGCTCGGGACAGCTCACTTTCACGTGGACGTCGTTGCGGTCGACGAACGCCAGGAACCGCGCGAACTCCGGGCCGTCGACGGGTTTCGTGACGTCCGGGCGTCCCATGTGGTCGATCACCAGCGGCGCGGGCAGCCGGCCGAAGAAGTCCTCGAGCTCGGGCAGGTCGGCGGCTTCGAAGTACAGCACGACGTGCCAGCCGAGCGGCGCGATCTTCTTCGCGATGGTGCTCAGGTCCTCTTTGGGCGAGGCGTCGACGAGCCGTTTCACGAAGTTGAACCGGACGCCTTTGATGCCCGCTTCGTCGAGTCGGCGGAGTTCTTCGTCGCCGACATCGGGTCGGACGGTCGCGATCCCGCGCGCCCGTCCGCCGGCCGCCCGGACGGCGTCGACCATGGCCGAGTTGTCCGCGCCGTGGCAGGTGGCCTGCACGATGACGTTCCGCGTGACGCCGAGGTGGTCCCGCAGGGCGAAGAGCTGGTCCTTGCTCGCGTCGCAGGGCGTGTACTTGCGTTCGGCGGCGAACGGGAACTCCCGCTCCGGGCCGAACACATGGCAGTGCGCGTCCACAGTGCCCGGTGGGAGCCGGAAGTCCGGTGTGGACGGATTCGCGTACCAGTCCAGCCAGCCGGGTGTCCTGGTCATCGGCCCTGTCCTTTGAGGAGGGTGTCGAGCCGCGGGTAGACGGCGCGGGCGTTGTGCTCGCGGATCGCGGCCCAGTCCTCTTCGGACAGTTTCGCGGCTTCGGCGTACCGGCGGGTGTCGTCGAAGTGGTGCCCGGTGCGCGGGTCGACGCTGCGGACCGCGCCGATCATCTCCGACGCGAACAGGATGTTGCGCGCCGGGACGACGTCGAAGAGCAGGTCCGACCCCGGCTGGTGGTAGACGCAGGTGTCGAAGAAGACATTGTTCAGCACGTGCTCTTCCAGCTCGGGCTTGCCGAGCGCCATCGCGAGGCCGCGGAACCGGCCCCAGTGGTAGGGCACCGCGCCGCCGCCGTGCGGGATGACCAGCCGCAGCGTCGGGAAGTCGGTGAACAGGTCGCCCTGCACGAGCTGCATGAACGCGGTCGTGTCGGCGTTGAGGTAGTGCGCGCCGGTGGTGTGGAACGCGGGGTTGACGCTGGTGCTGACGTGCACCATCGCCGGGATGTCGTACTCGACCAGCTTTTCGTAGATCGGGTACCACGACCGGTCGGTGAGCGGCGGGGCCGTCCAGTGGCCGCCGCTGGGGTCGGGGTTGAGGTTCACCGCGACGGCGCCGTACTCCTCGACGCAGCGGGTCAGCTCGGGCAGGCAGGTGGCGGGGTCGACGCCGGGCGACTGCGGGAGCATCGCGGCGGGGGCGAACCGCTCGGGGTAGAGCGCGCTGACGCGGTGGCAGAGCTCGTTGCAGATGGCGGCCCACTCGGCCGACGTCTCGAAGCCGCCGACGTGGTGGGCCATGAACGACGCGCGCGGCGAGAAGATCGTGAGGTCTATGCCGCGCTCGTCCATCAGGCGCAGCTGGTTCGGCTCGATCGTCTCGCGCAGTTCGTCGTCGCTGATCCGCAGGTCCGCACGGTTCGGCGGGGTGGCGTCCCCGGTCAGGGCCGCGACCTGCTGGTCGCGCCACGCCGCGAGGGCGGGCGGGGCGGTGGTGTAGTGGCCGTGGCAGTCGATGATCAAGAGGGTTCCTCGTCGCTTCCGGGCTTCGATACTCGCACACTAATCGTCGATGAAATTGTTGACAATATCTACGACGAGATTGACCTGATTGAGACGCTTCGGCGGCAGGCCGGCCTCGCATGAGAGACTGCGGCCGAACCGCCGGGGGCCGGAGTCGGCGCACCGTTGGGGGCGGGCAGCCGAGACCGAGGACGTCATGACGAATCCGCAGTACCCCGGGCCGCAGGGGCAGCAGCCGTACGCCGGACCGGGCCAGCAGCCTCATGGCGCGCCTTCGGGTGGCTTTGCGGCGCAGCCGGACCCGGGCCAGCAGTCTCACGGCGTGCCTTCGGGCGGCTTCGCGGCACAGCCGGGTGCCGGTCAGCAGCCATATGGTGCGCCTTCGGGCGGTTTTCCCTCTCAACCGGGGGCCGGCCCGTCGTACGGCGCGCCCTCCGGCGGCTTCGCGGCACAGCCGGGAGCGGGCGAGCCGTTTGGCGCGCCTTCGGGTGGTTTCGCGGCGCAGCCGGAGGCTGGTCAGCAGCCGTTTGTTGCGCCTTCGGAGGGCTTTCCCGCTCAGCCGAACCCGGGCCAACAGCCGTATCCCGCACCCTCGGGCGGCTTCGCGGCGCAGCCAGGTGCCGGTCAGCAGCCGTACGGCGCGCCCGCCGGCGGCTTCCCGGTCCAGCCGGGAGCGGGCCAGCAGCCGTACCCCTCGCCGTCGGGCGGTTTCCCGGCGCCGCAGCCGTATCCCGGCCAGCCCGGGTTCGGCCCCTACCCGCCCGCGCCCTACCCCGGCTACGGCATGCAGCCACCGCAACCCAGCGGGGCCACCGCCATCATCGCCGGTGTTCTCGCCGTCCTCGGCGGGCTCGCCTCGCTGCTCGGCCTGATCACCGGCGTCATCGGGATCTCCAGCCTCGGCTTCCTGCACTGGCTCTTCGTCGTCGCCCTGGTCGAGAACCTGATCCTCGTCGGCACGCTGCTGCCCGGCGGCATCCTCCTCTTCCTGCGCAAGCCGGCCGGCCGCCTGCTCACCATCGTCGGCAGCGGGTTCGCCATCTTCGTGGCCGTCGCGACGGTCGTGGTCGACCTGGTCGGCATCGGGCACTACGGCGCCGGGCTGTTCCCCGGCTTCGTCGGGCTGCTGCTGACCCTCGTCCCGGCCGTCGCGACGCTCGTCCTCGCCATCGTCAAGCCGACCGTGCTGTGGTGCGCTCCTCGCCCACACTGACGGCGCGGCGGACCAGGCTCACCATGGCCGCGCCGAGCACGCCCGCGATCGCGAACACCGCGAAGCCCAAAGAGGGCAGTCCACTCGCGACCAGGATGCCGCCCAACCACGGGCCGAACACCGCGCCCAGCCTGCCGACGCCGGACACCCAGCCGAGCGCCGTGGCCCGGCTGTCGGCGGGGTAGTACGCGCCGACCGCCGCGTAGACGAGCGTCTGCGCGCTGAACAGCCACGCGCCGGTGAGGAACACGACCACGTACGTCACGCCCAGCGGCAGGTGAATGGCCAGGAGGCCGACGCCGCCCGCGGTCAGCGCGAACCAGACGATCGCCACCGGCCGGGCGCCGAACCGGTCGGCGAGCCGTCCGGCGACGAGCATGCCCGCGATCCCGCCCAGGTTGATCACCAGCAGGAAGCTGATCGCGGAACCGAGGTTGTAGCCGCTGCCGCGCATCATCGTCGGCAGCCAGGTGTTCACGCCGTACACCAGGAGCAGGCCGGCGAAGGAGGCGATCCAGAACAGCAGCGTCGTCATCCGCACCGACGGCGTGAACAGGCCGCGCAGGCCGCCGCGCCGGTCTTCGGCCGGTTCGGGCGCGAACGTGCCGAGGGAGACCGCGTACTTGTCCGCGATGGCCTGAGCCCGGTCGGTCCTGCCCTTGGCCAGCAGGAACGTCAGCGACTCGGGCAGCAGGAAGACGACCGCCGGCAGCACCACCACGAGCAGCAGCGCGCCGATCCAGTACACCGAGCGCCAGCCCAGCGACTGCACGAGCGTCATCCCCAGCGCGCCGGCCAGCGCGCCGCCGGCCTGGTGGGCCGTCATCACCGTCGTGACGGCTAGGTTCTTCCGCCACGCCGGCGCGTACTCCATGACCATCGCGATCGCCGACGGCAGCAGGCCGCCGAGCCCGATCCCGGCCACGAACCGCGCCGCGCCGAAGAACTCGACCGAAGGCGCGGCGGCGCACGCGGCCGCGGCCAGCGAGAACACCGTGACGCCGGTGATGATGATCTTCCGGCGCCCGGTGCGGTCGGTGAGGATCCCGGACGCGAGCGCGCCCAGCATCATCCCGAACGTCGTCAGGCTGCCCCGATGGTCCCGCCGGTGACCGCGGTCAGGCCGAAGCCCTTGTCGGCCAGCACGCCCGGCAGCGTCGCTCCGTAGACGAACAGGTCGAGGCCGTCCAGCGGCACGAGGACCCAGCACAACGCGGTCACCCGGATCGACAGCCGGACCGTGGCGGCGGCCGTGCCGCCGAGTTCTCGTGTGGACATCCTCGTCCCTTTCGTCCGGGGCAGCGAAGAAGTCCGAAGCTACATTGGCTGAGATATTGCCCACAAGAGTCGCGGCAAGATTGTTAACAATCCTGTGAATCTGCTATGTACGCGAGCTGGTCCCGGGAGGCGCCGGCGACGTCGGCTCGCACGCCCAGCTCGGCCAGCATCTCCGCGGCCGCCGCCATCTCGGCGGTGCGGCGGACGGCGTGCTTGTAGGAGCCGTCGACCAGCCGGTCGACGGTCGCCGCGTTCGCCGCCGTGAGCTCGTCGACGATGATCTTGCGCAGCCAGTCTTCGCAGCCCGCGGCACGCGCGGCCGTCAGCGCCTCGACCACGGCGGCCGACATGCCCTTGAAGAACACGCTGCGCAGCAGCTTGCGCTCGGCGGCGAGGCCGGCGTCGCCGGCCATGACCTCCACCGTGGCGCCGAACGTGTTGAGCAAATTGGCGACGATCTCGGCGGCGACACCGGTGGCGAGCATCGGTACGCGCAGGCCCCGCCCCGGCACCGGCGCCATGATCGCGATGTCGGCGAACGGCACGCCGTGCTCGGCGGCGATGGCGGCGAGTGTGCGCTTCGTGCCCGGGGAGGCGGTGTTCAGGTCGGCCCAGGCGGCGCCGGTCTTGACGCCGGCCAGGCCGGCTTCGAGCGCGTCGACGGCCGCGTGTGCGCTGTTCACGCTGAGCACCAGGTCGGCCCCCTCGGCGGCGTCCGCTTCGGAGCCCGTGGCGACGACCCCTTCGGCGGCGGGAACGGCCGGGTCGTAGCCGCGCACGACGGCCCCGGCGGCGACCAGGTCGTGGGCGAGCGCGCTGCCCGCCTCGCCGAGCCCGAGTACCGCGATGGTTCCGGACATAGCAGAATCCTCTCTACAAGCTACGATCGAGTACACGATGTGTTCGACAATATTGTCAACAACGGAGTCGGGGTATGACCGAGAGTGCTGCGGACCGGCAGCCGGGGGAGCGTTCCGTGGTGGCGGCCATCCGCGACGCGATCGTCCGGGGCGAGTTCGTCCCCAACCAGCGGCTGGTGGAGGCGGACCTGTCCGCCCAGTTCGCCGCGAGCCGCGCGACGGTGCGCGCGGCGCTGATCGAGCTGACGAACGAAGGGCTCGTCGAGCGCGTGCAGAACCGGGGTGCCCGGGTGCGCGCGGTGTCGCTGGCGGAGGCCGTCGAGATTTCCGAGGTCCGGATGATGCTGGAGTCGCTGTGCGCGGCGAAGGCGGCCGAGCGCATTTCGGATGCGGAGATCAACGAGCTGGAAGAACTCGGCGAGCTGATGCAGCAGGCGGTGGCGGCCGGCGACGTGGTCGGGTATTCGGGTCTCAACCAGCGGCTGCACCGCCGGGTTCGCGAGATCAGCGGTCAGCGCACGGCGGCCCAGGTGCTGGAGCGGCTGCGCGGGCAGAGCGTGCGCCACCAGTTCCGCCTGGCGATGCGCCCCGGCCGGCCGCAGGTGTCGCTGCCGGAGCACCTGGCGATCATCGACGCGATCTGCGCGCACCGCCCGGACCGCGCGGCCGAGGCGGCGCGGGTGCACCTGGCGAGCGTGATCGAGGCGCTCAAGGCTGCCGATGCCGCGGAGGTTTCGCACTTGCGCCCGTGAGGTCGGCGCGGTGGTGACGGCGGTGGCGCTGCGGAGGCTCGCACTTCGGTTGTGGGCCGGCGCGCCGCGAGGGCGGTTGTGCTGGGGAGGTTTGGCGCTTGCGCTCGTGGGGCCGGCTTGACGGTGGTGCAGCAGAGGTTCGCGTTTGCGCCCGTGGGTCCGGCGCGCCGCGATGGCGGCGGCGCTGCGTGGGATTGGCCCTCGTGGGCCGGCGCGGTGGTGATGTTTCGCTGGGGAGGTTTGCGCTCGCGCCCGTGGGGTCGGCTTGGCGGTGGCGCAGCAGAGGTTCGCACTTGGGCACCTGAGGTCGGCGCGCCGCGAGGCGGTTGCGCTGCGGAGGTTTCGCTCTCGCGCCCGTGAGGTCGGTGCGGTGGTGGCGGTTGCGCAGTGGAGGTTCGCGCTGCACTCGTGAGGCCGGCGCGCCGCGAGGGCGGTGGTGCTGCGGAGGTTCGCGCTCCCGCCAGTGAGGGTGCCGCGGAAGTTTCCCGCCTGCGCCCGCGCCGGCATGAGGCTTGCCCTCCATCCCCAGGCCACAGCTGGCGCCAAGATTGTTGACAATTTCGTCTACCGAACCGTACCGTAACCCGTATGAAGCCCGTCATCGTCACCGATCCGCCGCGTGCCGACCTCGCGCACGTCGCGCAGCTGGCCGACTACGGCGTCGCCACCGTTCACGAGGCTCTTGGGCGCTCTGGGCTGCTCGGCTCCGATCTCCGCCCGATCCAGGACGGCGCGCGGATCGGCGGTACCGCCGTCACCGCGCTCTGCTGGCCCGGGGACAACCTCATGATCCACGCCGCCGTCGAGCAGTGCCGCGAAGGCGATGTCCTCGTGGTCACCACCACCTCCCCCTGCCGCGACGGGCTCTTCGGCGAGCTCTTCGCCACCGCCCTGCGGTACCGGGGCGTGCGGGGCCTCGTCATCAACGCCGGCGTCCGGGACGTCGCCGACCTGCGCGCGCTCGGCTTTCCCGTCTGGTCGGCCGCCGTCAGCGCGCAGGGCACCGTCAAGGCGACCGCCGGTGCCGTCAACGTGCCCGTCGTCATCGGTGGCCAGCTCATCCGCCCGGGTGACGCCATCCTCGCCGACGACGACGGTGTCCTGCGCGTGCGCCGCGAAGACGTCCAAACCGGACTGAAGGCCTCGCAGGCCCGGCTGGAAAAGGAAGCCGCCGCACGGGAAGCGTTCGCCCAGGGGCAGCTCGGCCTCGACCGCTACGGGCTGCGCGAAAAGCTCGAGGCCCTCGGTGTCCGGTACCTGACCGCCGAGGACTACGAGAAGGAGCAGGCATGACCGGCGTGCGCTGCATGCTCATGCGCGGCGGCACCTCCAAAGGTGCCTACTTCCTCGCCGAGGACCTCCCCGCCGACCCGCGCACCCGCGACAACCTCCTGATGCGGATCATGGGCACCCCCGACCCGCGCCAGATCGACGGTCTCGGCGGGGCCCAGCCGGTCACCAGCAAGGTCGCCATCGTGTCCGAAGCGGACGGTCAAGACCACGACGTCGACTACCTGTTCCTGCAGCTCGGCGTCGAAGAGCCCACCGTCTCCGACCGGCAGACCTGCGGCAACCTCCTCGCCGGTGTCGGGCAGTTCGCCGTCGAACGCGGGCTCGTGCCCGCCGGCCCGGACCGCACCACCGTGCGCGTGCGGCTGGTCAACACCGGGACCATCGCCGTCTCGACGTTCGCCACCCCCGGCGGTGAAGTCGACTACAGCGGGGACACGGCCATTTCCGGCGTGCCCGGCACCGCGGCCCCGGTCGAACTGGACTTCACCGAGACCGAAGGCTCGGTCTGCGGCAGCCTGCTGCCCACCGGCCACGTCCGCGACGACATCGGCGGCATCGCCGTCACCTGCGTGGACAACGGGATGCCGGTCGTCGTGGCCCGCGCCGAGGACCTCGGCGAGGAGCCGGGACTGGCCGACCGGATCGACGCCCTGCGCATCGAAGCGGGAAAGCTGATGGGCCTCGGCGACGTCCGCGGCTCGTCGGTCCCCAAGACGACGCTCGTTTCCGCGCCTCGCGACGGCGGCGCCATCGCGACCCGCACGTTCATCCCGGTCAAGCAGCACCCGTCGATCGGTGTGCTCGGCGGGGTCAGCGTGGTGACGGCGTTGCTGCTCGAGGGCGCCGTCGGGGCCGAGCTGCTCCGCAAGCCGGCGGACGGCGAGCCCGTCCAGATCGAGCACCCGAGCGGCAAGCTCGCCGTGGCGATCGAGTTCGAAGGTTCCCGCGTCCGCAGGTCGACCGTCATCCGCACCGCGCGGAAGCTGTTCGACGGCACCGTTTTCCCGCGTCCCTGAGGAGCTGTCCATGCCCGATCCCTCGCCGCGCCACGAAATCGCGCACCTCGGCCACGTCGAGCTGCTGACGCCGGAGCCGGAGCGGAGCCTGGACTTCTTCGTCCGCGTGCTCGGCCTGACCGAGAACGGTACCGACGGCGACTCCGTCTACCTGCGCACCTGGGACGACTACGAGCACCACAGCCTGAAGCTCACCGCGGCGAAGACGTCCGGGGTCGGGCGGACGGCGTTGCGCGCGTCCAGTGAAGAGGCCCTCAAGCGGCGCGTCGTCGCCCTCGAGGAGCGCGGGCTCGGGATCGGCTGGGTCGACGGCGACACCGGGATCGGCGCGACCTACCTGTTCCGCGACCCCGACGGCCACGAGCTCGAGATCTACTGGGAGACCGAGCGCTACCGGCCGCCGGAGCACCTGCGGCCCGCGCTGAAGAACCAGGCGCAGGCGTACCCGGGGCGCGGGGTCGGCGTCCGGCGCCTCGACCACGTCAACTACCTGGCCCGGGACGCCGAGGCCAACGGCCGGTTCGTCTGCGACGCGCTGGGCGGCCGCGTCACCGAGCAGATCCGGCTCGACAGCGGCGTGATTTCGGGGCAGTGGACGCACTTCGCGCAGAAGTCCTACGACCTCGTCTACACGAACGACTGGACGAACTCGAGCGGCAGGCTGCACCACATCGCGTTCGCCACCGACACGCGCGAGGACATCCTGCGCGCGGCCGACATCGCGCTCGACAACGACGTCCACATCGAGACCGGGCCGCACAAGCACGCGATCCAGCAGACGTTCTTCCTCTACGTCTACGAGCCCGGCGGCAACCGCATCGAGCTGTGCAACCCGACCGCGCGGCTGATCTTCGCGCCGGACTGGGAGCCGGTCACCTGGACCGAGGCCGAGCGCGCGAAGGGGCAGGCGTGGGGGTTGAAGACGATCGAGTCGTTCCATACGCACGGGACGCCGCCGGTCGCGTGAGCTCGCGGTAGGCGTCGGCGACGCGGCACAGGTACTCGGTGTCGCTGCCGAGGTCCTGTCCACCTTGGACGGCCGGCTCGGTCGCGAGCGGTGGTTCGCCTTGCTCGCGGGCGTGCAGGGCGGCGGCGATCTCGGCGGCTTCCTGGTGTTCGCCCGTGCCGGAGCCGGTGCGGTGGGGGCGGATGGCGAGCAGGCCGTCGCGGATCTCGATGACGCGCCGGTAGAGGTGCAGCCGCGTCGGGAACGGGGTGGTGCGCGGCGGTTCGAGCGCGATCGCGGGCTCCGCGCGGTAGAGGGCGAGCCAGAGCGGGGCGAGCCGGCGGTACTGGCGGTACCGGCGCAGCCAGCCGGCCGCCGCGGGCACGCCGACGCCGACGAGCACGAGCACGTGGGCCGCGGTGGGGAGGGCCTTGCTCAGCAGGAACCCCCGGCCGTAGTCGAAGCTGAACGGGGCGCGGGCGGTGACGGCGATGACGGTCCGGATCACCATGTAGCCGGCCGCGGCGACGACCCCGGCGACGACCAGCCCGAGGCCGGCGCGCAGGATCCGGTCGGGGGAGCGGCGCGCGTCCTGCAGGCACAGCACCGCGATGACCGCGAACTCGGGAAGGAGCGCAACGGCGTAGGCGATGCAGTACTCCATGACGAACGGCGACTGCGGCATCATGTTCGGGGCCAGGACGAAGAGCGTGACCATCGCGGCGCCGCCCGCGGCGGCCCAGGCGGTGTGCCGCCGGGCGCTTGCGTGGAGCCCGTGCAGGGTGAGCAGGAGCCGGGCGCCGGCCCAGACCGCCCCGACCATGGCGAGGTGGGCGACGAGCAGTTCGACGCTGGCGGCGCCGAGCGCGCGGGTGAGCGAACGGACGGCGGGGGTGAGCGCGGTCTGCGAGACGGCGAGGCCGAGCACGCAGCACCGCACGAGCCGGCGGCCGGGGGTGGGGCTCGGGCGCAGCCAGAGCAGGAGGGCCCAGGCCAGGACGGCGGGCCCGTAGCGGCGGACGAGTTCACCCATGGGCATCGCGGTTCGTCGTGGCGACCGGACTCCCGCCGGCGTTCGGTTCACTCACGGTCGCCGCGCTCCGGCGGAGGGGCGGTGCCGCGGATCGGCCGGGCGTGGCCGCCTGGCCGGCGCACCTTCTCGGTTCACCCACGGTCGCCGCCGTCCTCCAACGCCGAGCGCAGCCGGTCCGCCGCCGAGTCGCCGGGCTGGGCGAACCCCGTGTGCTGGCCCAGCATCGACGCGAACAGCTCCGCCTCCCGTTCCTCGGCGCTCGAATACCCCGCGCGTCCCAGCACCCGGCGGACCATCGCCGGGTCGAGGTTGGGGAGCAGGACGTGGGCCTGCTCGGCCGGGGTGAGCGTCGCCGGGTAGTGGTCGCACAGCATGTGGCCGATCTCGTGCAGCACGATGTGGTCCTGGTGCGGGGCGCTCGTGTGCTTCTCGTACGCGATCAGGTCCGTCGTGGCCGTCGCGATCCACAGGCCGCACACCTCCGACAGCCCGGGCAGGGGCAGCAGCCGGATCGGGCGGCCGCGGCGCTCGCCCAGCGCCGCGCACAGCGTCCGCACGTCGAACCCGGGCGGAAGGCCCAGGTCCCGCAGCACCGCGGCGAACCGGTGCCGCAGCCGGCGCCGGGAGGTCATCGGTCGGCGTCGCTCGCCGGTTCGGGAAGGCCCTCGAGCTCGCGGACCCGGTCGACCATGTCGCTGATCGCTTCGAGGCTCTTCGCCGACAAGCCGCGCGCGCGGAGGGCGATCTGCCGGACCGGGGCGTCCCGCAGCGCGCTGAGCAGCGTCAGTTCCGCGTCGATGCGCTCGGCTTCGGCGTCGTCGAAGAAGTACGCGGGAGGCACGCCGAAGAAGCCGGCGAGCGCCTCGAGGTGCCGCTTGGTCGGGTTGTCGCGCAGGCCCTTGCGCAGCTGCCACAGGTAGGTGGCCGAGATCGTGGGACCGCCCTGCGCGCGGATCGATTCGGCGACCTCGTCGAAGGTGTACTCGTCACCGTCGGCGGGCCGCACGACCCCGAACAGGTGATTCAGCTTCGCCGCCAGTGTCCCCGCGGCGATCTCCTCCGGCATGGCGCGAGTCTACCGTTGACCGCGTCGCCCACGTCAGTTTACGATCTCGGCCGAGTTCACCAACTGATGTGAATGGGCGAGGGGGCGGTTCACATTCCGAGGAAGCACCCGAAGATGAAGCTGAACGGACGGCTGGCCGTGGTGGGGGCCGCCGCACTGCTCTACGCCCACTGCATCGGAGGCGCCGGCTGCCCTGCGGGGCAGCGAACCTGAACCTCCGACGACCCCGTGGCGCTCGCCGCCGTCTCGAAACCGGCGTGCGGAACGCCGCCCCTCGTGCAGTTGACTCGTATAACGGTCTATACGTCGATGCTCGACCATGCCGGGCCGGTCGCGCTGACCCGCGTCGTCGCGGTCAAGCGCCCAGGAGACGGCGCGTGCGACCGGACCAGTCAGTAGCCCGTCCGGCGGGTGGTGTGCCGAAGGGCGGCGCACCTGCCACCAGAGGGCGTTGGCGAAGCTCCACACCGGTGCCGTCGCCGGGTTCGCCGATCCGGCAACGCACCACCTCGGGCAGGTTGCCGTCTTCTCCGGCGGGTGAAGGGTCACCAAGGGGAACGCGCCGGGCCGCCTGAGCTGGGCCGGTCGCGCTGACCCGCATCGTCGCGGTCAAGCGCCCAGGAGCCGGCGCGTGCGACCGGACCAGTCAGTAGCCCGTCCGGCGGCATAACACCGCCCGCGGCGCGGATCGCATGTCCGTGCCGGCCTGCGGCGATTCCGGCTGTCCGACGAAAGTCGGTGCCACGCAACGAAAACCGCGGCCTAACCTCCGATTCCCGCGGGCGGCCCTCGTCCGGCGAGGACGAGGAGACGTGCCGATGCGGAAACTGCTTGCCGTCCTGTGCTGTGCCGTCGTGGTCACCACCGCCGTGGCGGGGCCGGCGTCGGCCGCGGGGACTGTGCCCGGCCTCACCGGCGCCGCCGCGAAGGCCGCCGCCGGCCCCATGGCCGACCGGTTCCTCCAGCTGCGCCAAGGGAAAGCCGTCGCGCAGCGGCACACCTTCTGGGGCCCCGAACCCCAGCTCGCCACCAGCGCGGACGGGCTGGTCGTCACCCAGAGCGTCACCCCGTCCCTGCGGATCTCGAACCGCAACGACGTCGTCTACGCCCCCACGATGAAGCCCACCGGGCACTCGTGCGTCGAGGTCGTCACCGCCTACGGCCTCGGCGAAGCGGCGCAGGTCTGGGCGTGGGACTGGTGCCGCTCGGTGGCGCCCGCCAAGGTCGTGCCGATCGACAGCGCTTTCCTCGCCACCTACACCAGCACCGTCGACGGCCATCCCGCCTACACCGTGCAAGAGGTCAGGACCAACGCGACGGCCAACTCCTGGACGGCCTCTCTGCGCAACGTCAAGACCGGCGCGTGGGACACGCTGTTCACCCAGAGCGGCAGCGACCAGAGCTCGCTGGACGAGGGCTGGGACATCTTCGAGCTGTACTCGACGCGCAACCCCGCGACGGGCAACGCCTACTACTGCTCGGACGCCCGCGGCGCGGTGTTCGAGTCCAGCTCGCTGCAGCTGCGCGTCGCCGGGCACTGGGTGAACGCGTCGCCGACGAACTCGCCGCTGCGCCCGACCGCGAACCCGCGGCCGGCCGACTACGACTGCTCGACGCTGCGCTTCGAGGTCCCGGCGCCGAACAGCACCTGGCGGGTCACCGTGTGAGCAGCAGCTCGCGGCCGCGTTCGCGCCACCAGGCGTCGAACGCGGCGCTGCAGCCGAGCCGGCCGGCGTAGCTCGCGACGACGGCGGCGTGGATTTCCT
The DNA here is from genome assembly GCF_040675005.1 of Amycolatopsis sp. NPDC049691. Lineage (NCBI taxonomy): Bacteria > Bacillati > Actinomycetota > Actinomycetes > Pseudonocardiales > Pseudonocardiaceae > Amycolatopsis > Amycolatopsis sp. NPDC049691. The sequence goes on along the minus strand of NZ_JBFANX010000007.1, from coordinate 352,844 downwards.
CGGCGTGCGCCGCGACCGGCGTGCCCGGCCGGTAGCAGAGCCGCAGCTCCTGCCACAGCGGCGCGCCTTCGATCGCGCGCACGGCGATGCTCGCGGGCCGGTCTTCGCGGGTCGCCAATGCCGGCGCGACCGCCATGCCCGCGCGGACGAGGTCGAGCAGCGTCGCCAGGCACTGCGGCCGGTGCGGCTGGTCGAGGGCGACGCCGTGGCGGCGGCAGACGCGCTGCAGGTACGCCGACCACCGCGTCGTGCCCGGCGGGTCGTCCGCCCACGGGTGCTCGGCGAGCGCGGCGAAGGGAACCTCCCGCGCGCCGGCCAGCGGGTGGTCGGGGGCGAGGATGACGAACACCGGTTCGCGCGGGTGGACGACGAGGCTTTCGACGCCCGCCGGCACCACCGGATCGGGCAGCGGCGGCAGGTAGACGAGCGCGAGGTCGAGGGCGCCGGTGGCGAGCCGGTGCAGGGTGGCCGTCTCGTCCTGGTCCTCGTGGACGCTCACGCCGTGGCTCCACGGCCGGTCGCGCAGCCAGCGCGACACCGCGAGGTGCAGGAAGCCGCAGTACCCGCCGACGCGCAGCGGCCCGGTGGGCGCGCGCCGTTCGCCGAGCCGCTCGGTGAGCGCGGAGACGCCGGCGAGGACGGTCCGCGCGTCGGCGACGACGTCCGCGCCGAGCCGGGTGGGCACGCAGCCGGTGGGGGAGCGGACGAAGAGCGGGCCGCCGACGGACCGTTCCACGCGGCGCAGGAGCCCGGAGAGCGCGGGCTGCGAGACGTGCAGGAGGCGGGCGGCGCGGGTGAGGCTGTGCGTGTCGGCGACGGTCACGAGCATGCGCAGGTGGCGCAGTTCCAGGTCCACGAAGCCTCCCGGTGCCGCTCAGCTGAACCCACTGTAGGCGCGGTGATCACCGGGGACATCCGACCTGAGTCGGGCGGTGACGGCCAACGCCGCGCCGGCCAGCGCGAGCCCGGTCCGCACCCAGTTCACCGCGTTCCACGTCGTCAGCGCGGAGGCGACTTCGCCGGGCGGGAACGCGGGGTCGAGCAGCGCGGAGTTGGTCGGCACGAAGTACAGCAGCAGCGCGAAAGTCCCGGCGAGGCACAGGGTCGCCGCCGCCCACAGCCGGACCGGTTGGTGGCGCTTCGCGGTGGCGATGCCCAGGAAGATCAGGGAAGCCAGCTCGAACGGGAACACCGTCAACCCGGTGATCGGCCCTTCGGTCGCGAAGCGGGCCAGGAACACCTCCGGCGGCGCCGCCCGCCAAGAGGGGACGATGACCGTCTGGCTCAGCAAGGCGGCGCCGGCGAACGCCGCGGTGGTGGCTGTCGCGAGAGTCCTCATACCGCCTTGACGTGCCCGCGGCAGCGGCTGTGACCGGAGTCGACAAATCGTCAGCCGAACGGCCGCTCGCGCGCGTTGGACGAGCTTCGCCGGGAATCCGATCCTACGGTGATGCCATGCTCTCGATCAGCCCGGCCAGACGCTTCGAAGACGTCGCCGCGATCCTCAACCCCGGCGGGAACGACCGCGCCTGCTGGTGCCTCGCCTACCGGATCACCTCGGCCGAGTACAGCGCGCTGCGCGGGGAGCAGCGGGCCGACCGGGTCCGCGGGCTCTGCGCGGACGAGCCGGCGCCGGGCGTGCTCGCCTATGACGGCGAGACGCCGGCCGGGTGGTGCGGCATCTCGCCGCGCTCGAGCATGGAACGGCTGAATCGGTCGCGGACGATGCCGCCGCTCGACGGCCTGCCGGTGTGGAGCGTCGTGTGCTTCGTGGTCCGCGCGCCCTATCGGCGCCGCGGGGTGTCGGCCGCGCTGCTCCAAGGCGCGGTGGACTACGCGCGCGAGTGCGGCGCACCGGCGGTGGAGGGCTACCCGGTCGACACCGAAGGCGAGCGCATCTCCTCGAGCGCGGCCCACGTCGGCACGACGACGCTGTTCGAGGCCGCGGGCTTCGCACGCGTCCGGCCGACCGCCGCGCGTGCCGACCGGCGCGTCCGCTGGCTCATGCGGCTCGACCTCCGCTGACTTCTACAGGTCCAGGACGACGTCCTCAAGCGGCCGCGAGCAGCAGACGAGCGCCTCGCCCGCCGCCGGCGGCTCGAGCGGCTCGGGGGCGTAGTCCACGCCGCCCGACAACAGCGGCGTCGCGCACGTGTGGCAGACGCCGGTCCGGCACGACCAGCGCGTCGGCACGTCGCACGCCTCCGCGAACTCCAGCAGGCTCGGGTACCGCTCGCTCCACGGCACCGTGATGCCGCTGCGTGCGAACGTCACCGCCGGCCCGGTCCCCGCCTCGCCCGCCGGTGCGTGCGGGGTCTTCCGGACGACACCGGTCAGTCCGGGGTTGATCGCCGACACGCCGCCGAACAGTTCACTGTGGACTCGGGACGCGTCGAAGCCCAGGGACACCAAGGCTTCCCGCATCGCCGTCATGAACGCGTCCGGGCCGCAGAGGTACGCGGTGCCCTCGGTGGGCAGGTCCAAAGCAGACAGTGTGTCGGCCGTCAACCGGCCGCGCTCCGCCGTGTAGTGCACGTGCTCGCGGCCGTGGGGCAGGCTCGTCACCAGCCGGTGGGCCTCGGCGGCGAACGCGTGCTCGGCCGCCGACCGGGCGGTGTGCACCCACCGGACCTCCCGCGGGCTCCGGCGGGCCGCGAGCGCGTGCAGCATCGCCAGGACCGGAGTCACGCCGATGCCCGCCGACAGCAGCACCACCGGCCGGTCGTCGTCGGCCAGGACGAAGTCGCCGCGCGGCGCCGCGACGTCCACGAGCGCGCCGGGCTCCAGGCGCGAGTGGAGGTAGCTGCTGACCACGCCGTCGCGCTTCACGCTGATGCGGTACTCGCGGTCCGACGGCGCCGCCGACAGCGAGTAGCTGCGAACCGGCGCGGGGTCGCCGGCGCCGGGGACGCGCAGCGTGAGGTACTGGCCGGGCTCGGGCCGGGGGAGCGGGGCGCCGTCGTCGGCGGTCAGGTGGATCGACGCGACCGTCGTGCTCTCGGGCACCACCCGGGCCACGCGCAACGGCCGGAAGCCGCGCCACCCGCTCGGTGCGGCAGCGGGCCGCGAGGCGAGGAGGTCGCGGAACGAGGCCTGCCAGCCGGGGCTGAGCGCGGGGATGTCGACGGCCTTGCGGAGCGTGTCGCGGTCGCGGCCCGGCAGGTAGAGCAACGCGTCGACGTCCGCGACGCTCAGTTCGTGGCGGCCGGTCCGGGTGCGGACGATCTCGTCGCCGGCCTGGACGTGGCCTTCGGTGATGACGCGCAGGTAGAAGCCCGGCCGGTGGTGGGCGACCAGCAGCGACGGCATCCGCGGCTCGCCCAGGCGCATGCCGACGCGGAAGCAGGTGACCCGCGGCTGGGTGACCTCGAACTCGGCCTCGCCGATCCGGTACCGGTCGCCGATGTGCACCTCGTCGTCGGGCAGGCCGTCGACGGTGAAGTTCTCGCCGAACCGGCCGTCCTCGAGGTCGTCACGGCCGAGGAAGCGCCGCCAGTGCTCGTAGGACTCGCGCTGGTAGACGAGCACCGCGCGGTTCTCGCCGCCGTGGCCGCCCAGGTCGCCCTGGCCGTCGCCGTCGACGTTGAGCCGGCGGACCATGCGCCTGCCCTCGACCGGGTACTTGAAGATTCCGGTGTGGACGGTCCGCCCCTCCCAGGGCACGTCCCGCGGCATCCCGACGTTGAGTGACACCAACCGGGCCATGGTCGTCTCCTTCAGTCCGCCGCGGTGCGGGAGCGCTGGTAGTGGCGCCGGGCCTTCATGCGGTTGCCGCACACGGCCATCGAACACCAGCGGGCGCTGTTGGGCTTGCTGTGGTCGATCAGGAACAGCCGGCACTCCGGGTTGGCGCACGGGCGCAGCCGACCGGGGCCGGCCTTGGCGAGCGCGTCCCACGCCAGGACGGCCCGCGCGGCGGCGGAGCGGCCGGCGGGGACGTCGAGCACCCATTCGACGCCCTCGTCGCCGAAGGCCGCCCGGTAGCTCACGTCGTCGACGAACCGGGCGGCGGAGGCGGGCGCGTCCTGGCCGCGCACGATCCCCTGTAGCACGGTTCGCGCTTCGAGCAGTGCCCGGTGCTCGTCGCCGGTGGCCGGCTGCCCGTGGGCGGCGAGCCACGCCCGGGCGGCCTCCGGGCCGGCCAGGTCGTCCGCGGGGACTCCGTCGCGCACCGGGGTCGTGTTGAGCAGGTCCAGGAGCAGCGTCTCGTCGGCCGTCGTCAGCCTAACCTCCAAACTCATGCTTGACAGGTTACAGCACGGGTGCTTGCATGTCTAACCATCAAAGTCGATTAGAGGGGTTAGGACGATGGGACTGGCCTGGCAGCAAGGACCACTGGCCACGCGGTCGGTGGGGCACTTCCTGGTCGAGCAGCCGCTGCCCGAGCGGCTGCTGTTCGCCGAGCCGCTGCGGCGGCGGATGCGCGTGCGGTTCGCCGGCGAGTGGGTCGCCGACAGCGAGGACGTCGTCCTGCTGCACGAGCCCGGCCGCTACCCGGTGGCGTACTTCCCGCTCGCCGACGTCCGCGAAGACGTGCTCGCCGCCGAGAACCGGACGACGACGCACCGCGAGCTCGGCCCCACCGAGTGGTTCACCGTCCGGGCGGGCGAGCGGCAGGCGCCACGCGCGGCGTGGCGATACACCGGCCTCCCCGGGCACGCGGACGTCCTGCGCGACCGCGTCGCCTTCGCCTGGCGGGCGATGGACGCCTTCTACGAGGAGGACGAGCGGATCGTCGGGCACGCGGCCGACCCGTACCACCGCATCGACATCCGGCAGACCTCGCGCCACCTCGTCGTGCGCGACGGCGACCGCGTCGTCGCCGAGACCCGGCGCCCGGTCGTGCTCTACGAGTCCGGCTTCGCGCCGCGCTGGTACGTCCCCCGCGAGGACATCGACCTGACGGCGTTGACACCGGTCGAGGGCGAGACGTTCTGCCCCTACAAGGGGCTGGCCGGCTACTTCGACATCGGCGACGGCAAGCGCGCGGCCTGGTCGTACCCCGAGGCGTGGCCCGAGGTCGAGCGGGTGTCCGGGTTCGTGTCCTTCGAGCCGGACGTCGTCGACGTGACGCTCGACGGCCGCAAGCTCGCGCTCGAACCGGGCCAGACCGTCACCCCGCACGGCATCGACCGCGGCCTGGACCCGGACGAGCTGCTGACCAGGAAGGGCAACTGACATGACAGCCTTGAAGGACCGCACCGTGCTCGTTGTTGGCCGCGGCAGCGGCATCGCCCGCGCGGTGACGCTCGGCGTCCGTGAAGCCGGAGCCACCGTCGTGGTCGCCGGGCGTGACGAAACCGCCCTGGCCGCAGCCTACGACGACCCGGGCGTCACGGCGGCCACCGTCGACCTGACCGACGAAGCCTCGGTCGCCGCGCTCGCCGAGCGGCTCGGCCGGGTCGACCACGTCGTCTCGACGGCGTCGGCCCGGGCCCGCGGCGCGGCCGCCGACCTCGCCCACGACGTCGTGCTCCGGTCGTTCGACGTCAAGGTGCTCGGTCCGCTGCTGCTGGCCAAGCACTTCGCGCCGCGGCTGCCCGAAGACGGCTCGTTCGTGTTCTTCTCGGGATCGTCGGCGCGCAAGCCGGCCGCCGGCATGCTGGCCGTCGGCGCCACGAACGCCGCGGTCGACGCGCTGACCCGCGGGCTCGCGGTGGAGCTGGCACCGATCCGGGTGAACGCGGTCTCGCCGGGAACGATCGACACCGGGGCCTACGACGCCCTCGGCGACCGGAAGAAGGCCGAGCTGTTCGCCGCGCGCGCGGCCACCAGCCCGGCGCGGCGCGTCGGACGGCCCGAGGAGATCGCCGAAGCCGTCGTCTTCGCGCTCGGCAGCACCTTCCTGACCGGGGTGTCGCTCGGCGTCGACGGAGGTGAGTCCCTTGTCTGAGCTCGCCTTCCGGCTGGAGGTCCTCACCCTGCCGGTCGCCGACGTCGACCGGGCCGTGCGGTTCTACACCGAGCAGGTCGGGTTCGGCCTCGACGTCGACTACGCGCCGCACGACGGTTTCCGGGTCGTCCAGCTGACCCCGCCCGGGTCGGCGGCGTCGGTCCAGCTCGGGACCGGCCTGACCGCCGCGGCCCCGGGCTCGGCGCGGGACCACTACCTGGTGGTGACCGACATCGAGGCGGCCCACGAGGAACTGGCCGCCCGCGGCGTGCGAGTGAGCGGGCTGCGGCACAAGAAGTCCGCGGACTGGCAAGGGGATTTCGCGCCCGGCGCCGATCCCGGCCGGCGCGACTACGCCAGCTTCTTCGGCTTCGCCGACCCGGACGGCAACACGTGGACCGTCCAGGAACGCGGTCACCCCCGCTGACCGCGTTCGGCGATGTCCATCGCCCAGGCGTGGACCTTCGCCGGATCGCCGACGCCGGCCCGGATCCCGGGCGGGACGAGCGGGCCGTTCACCGCGCTCAGCAGGTGGAACAGCCCCAGGTAGGCCCACTCCCAGAGCATGCTGTCGAAGTTGTACGCCGTCATCAGCGGCGTGAGCCGGTCGCGGATGCGCCTCACCTCGGGCCGCGGGATCCCGGCGCGGTGCAGCCGCTCGTCGGTCGCGCGCTCGGCCTCGGCGCCGATCTCGGTGTCGAGGAACGGTTCCAGCAGGTCCGCCCAGACGTCCCGCCGCCGGACGACGGCGATTCCGTGGCGGTGGCCGAACTCCTCGAGCTCGGCGCGCCGGTCGTGCGGCACGAAGAGCGTCTCGCCCCGCGTGGTCCGGATTTCCGGAGGCGTGGCTCCCGGCTCGGCGTCGCGGATCCGGTCCGGCGTGACGACCCCGGTCGGGTGGACGCTCGCGCCCGCGAACGGGTACTGCCGGAAGCAGATGTGGTCTTCGGCGAACGTGACGATCACGGTTCGAGCAGCCCGGCGAGGCTGAGCTGGTCGGCGGCGGCGAAGACGTCGGTGCCGGGCCGCGCTTCGAGCACCGCGATGACGTCCTCGACGGTGGCTTCGCGGCGGCCCGCCGCGTCGAGCAGGTGCCGGCAGGCGGCGGTGGACCCGGCCTCGGCCGCCATCGCGTGGACGGTCTCCTCGGCGGACCGGACCGGCGGCAGCGGCGACGTCAGCTCGCCGGTGGTGTGGGTGGGACCCCGGAACCACCGGTCGCCGGTCCACCAGAAGCAGAAGCTCAGCAGGCCGTTGCGGGTCCGGGTGTTGAGGACGGGGTCGGTGACCCACGCGGGCGCCCCGGTGTAGAGGTCGGGCAGCGGGCGCCCGCCGTTGTAGGCGGCCTCGAGCAGCGGGGAGTTCCACCGCCCGCCCGACAGCACCGCGCGGCCGCCCGGGAGCACGTAGAGCGTCGACCCGCTGCGGTGGTCGTCTTCGAACCAGGCGTACCCGGGGTGGATCCGCGGTCCCCACTCCGAGCCGAGGCCGGCGAAGACCGCCGAGAGCACCGCCCACCGCGTCCAGAGGTCGTCGAGGGGCGGGACCCCGGACGCGGCCACGGCGAACTCGGTGTCGTCCGACGCGAACGCGGCCCGGCGCGGGCTGCGGCCCTGCGCGCCGGGGCCGGCGGCGTAACCCGCCAGCCAGACGGGCACGCGCGGGCGGGGGTAGGCGTCGAGGTCGTTGCGGTAGTGGCCGGCGGCGAGGAGCTGGTCGTCGGGGAAGGGCTCGTCGCCGTAGTCGTACTCGACGCTGGTCTCGCCGGTGTCGGCGACGGCCAGCAGCAGCCGCCACCACGGCCCGGCCGGCATCCGCGCCGCGACCTGCCGCTGACGGCGGACCAGCTCCGCGATCGCCCGCGGCACCGGCACGAGCCCCGAACCCTCGCCGACCCAGAACCGCAGCTGAGCCACTTCGGCCGACACCGTGACGGAGAACTCGGCGGTCAGCTGCTCCCACCCGGGCGGGCCCAGCCGCGCCAGCTCCCGCACGATCGGGTCGATGAGCCGCGCGGCCTCGGCGGCGGTGGCTTCGGCGTCGTCGTCCGGCGGCACGTGGTGGAACTCGCGGAAGACCGGCGGCCCGCCGGCGGCGGCGTCGCGGAAGGCCAGCTCGAACTGGGTCATGAACGCGGCCGCCTCGGACCCCGGCGCGGCCGGCCGGGCGGCAAGCTCCTCGAAGACGAACTCGTCCTGCGCGGTCCGCGGCGGGGTCGACGACGACACGAGCTTGACCCGCCCGGAGTCGCCGACCAGGAAGAGCGTCTGCCCGACCGGCAGTTCGAGGAACGCGAAGGGATCGCTGTCGTCGACGGCGACCGGTGCGTAGACGCACCAGCCCACTTCGAAGCGCTCCGCTTCCAGACCTTCGGTCGGGTAGTCCATGCCGGTGGACCGGATCCACGACACGACCGTGGAAATCGCCTGCGCCTCGTCCATCCGCCCCCCAGCCATCCGGTACGCCGCTCAGCCTACGGGAGATCGGCCGGGTGCCGGCCCCGTCATGCGGCGCGGTGGGCCAGGGAAACGGCCGGGTCCGATCAGCGGGCCAGGTGCTTGCGGACGTCGTCGGCCACCGCGGCGCGGCCGCTCATCCCGTACTTGGCCAGGATGTTGCGCACGTGCGTCTTCACCGTGTGCGGGCTGATGCCCAGCTCGCGCGCGATCCGCTCGTTGGGCAGGTCGCTGCCGAGCAGGACCGCGACCCCCTGTTCGGCGGCCGTGAGCGACCGGAACCTTTCCTCGGGCCCGTTGTCGATGTCGAGCGTCAGCTCGACGAGGTCCGACTGCAGCTGCTGGCAGTCGGTGACGATGCGCTGCAGGGCCTCGCGCATCGCGGCCGCGTCCGGGGTCTCCAGCGCGCTCTGGGCCCGCTGGCGGACGTCGGCCACCCGCGACGACAGGAACTCGACGATGTGGTCGGCGGTGACCAGCGGCGGTGCGCCGGCGACGTCGGCGGGCAGCCGGCGCAGGGCGTCGAGGTTCTCGGCTTCCGCCGTCAGCACGCGGGCGACCAGGTCGGCCAGCCACTCGAACGCGCGGACCGAGTTGTCGTCGAAGGTGCCCGGCCGGTAGCTCTGCATGGACATCATGCCGAACACCACCGGCTCGCCCGCGCGGCCGCGGCGGAACAGCGGGGTGGTGACGGCGTCGGCGGACATCCGGCTGGTGTCGCCGGAGGCGACGCCGGCGTTGAGCGCGGCGCCGTTGTCGTACTGCATCCGGTAGGTCTGGCGGTGCTTCAGCAGCCACGCGGCCTGGCCGTGCGGCCCGTAGGTGTGCGACGCCGGGTCGGTGTACATGCCGCCGTCGTAGCCGTACGGGTAGCGGACGCGGTTCGAGCCGTGGAAGAAGCCGATGTAGAAGTGGTCAAGGGGCACGATCTTGCTCATCACGGCGCGGGCGTAGTCGTAGAGGCCGTAGTGGTCGGTGCGGTAGTTGGCGTCGATCTTGTGGAACGCTTCCCGCAGGATCAGCGTCGTCTCGGCGTCGACCCGCAGCCGGGCCGGCGCGTCCGGGTCCATCATCCTCCCGGTACGCCCGCACGATGAGGTTCCGCGCCGATTACCTCACTCCACGAGCGATGGAACCGTGGGCGTCGCGCTGCGACCGTGGACGGGTTCCGGCGAACGACGGAGGAGTGCCGTGGAGACCCATTCAATGCGAATCCCGTCAGTTTCGAATCCATTCTCTGCGATTTGACCGTAATTCCCGCGAAGCACGGTCAGTGCGCGGTCATGTGCGGCAGGAGGTGGCGGAGGGACTCGGACGGTTCCAGTCCCAGTTCCTCGCGCAACGTCCCCCGGCACTGCTCGTACTGGTGCTGGGCCGCCGCGCGGTTGCCCGCCGCGAGGTGCGCGTCGATCAGCACGCGGTGTGCGCTCTCCCGCAATGGTTCCGCGCGCACCGCGGCCAGGCCGGCCGCCACCGCCTCGCCGTGGCGGCCCGCCGTGGTGAGCCGTTTCGCCATGGCCTCCAACGCGTAGAGCCGCAGCTGGTGGTACTGCTCCTGCTCGATGAGCACCCACTCGTTGTCCGACCACTCGGGCAGCAGGTCGGCCGAAAGGTCGTCGCGGGTCTGGCGGTTCAGGATGTCGTCGCACCCGCACGACTTGTCGAGCAGGCGGTGCGCGCGGGTGACGGCGTCGTGGATGTCGACGCTGATGTTGCCCGCCAGCGCCATTTCGTGCACCGACGCGTCGATGACCTGGTGCCCGCTGCGCGAAGCCCGCCACAGCGACGAGCGCAGGTTCGCGTTGGCGCGGCTGGTGGTCGCCTCCGGCCACAGCGTTCTCGCCACGTACGTGCGGGTTCTCGGCCGGTCCTGCAGCGCGAGGAACGCCAGCAGCCGCTGCGCGCTGAACGACAGCGCCACCGGGTCGTCCGCCACGAGCAGCGTGAATCCCTTCAGCAGCCGCAATGTCACGATCTGTGTCACGTCAGTGCGCATCGGCTCCCCAACCTACGCCCGCCACCGATCGGATCGACCCCACCGCACAGCAATTCGCGACCCGTGTGGGAAACGTTACGCGAATTATCGATCGAGTGGCGTCAACAGGGCGTCACGAAAACGTCATCGGGCCTGATCCGAGCTCGTCCAGCCAGCTTTGCACGGCCGCGAGCACCGCTTCGGCGGACGTCACCGCGAGCGGTTTCGCCTCGGCCGTGCCGACGGTGGAGAGGATGCGCACCCGCAGCGCGCCGGGCTGACCGCCTTCCAGCCAGGCGCGAAGGACCATGCTGCCGGATCGTTCCTCGGGAGCCTCCACCGCCGCAGCATGCGCGCGCGCCTGTCACCGCCGCGTCGCCGCCGCGTCAACGCGGGGGGCGGGAACGCCGCGGTGACGCTCGCGCGACGCGCGGATCGCGGCCCCGCCACGCCACCCCTGCGATGCTGCGCCGCGGCAGGCAGGGGAGGACTGGCATGGGCGATTTCGGTGTCGTCGCCGACGTTTCGACGATCATCGTGGACCGGCTCACCGAGGCGTTGCGCTCCCTGGACCCGGCCGAGCCGCCGACGGCGGTGCTGAGCGACCTCGAGGACCGGCCGAGCCGGGCGACGCTCACGGTGTTCCTGTACGAGATCGCCGAAGACCCGACCTCGCGCAACCGGCCGCCGGTCCGGTCGCTGCCGCCGGCCGCGCCCACGAGCCGCAAGCCGCCGATGGCGCTGCTGCTGCGGTACCTCATCACGCCGTGGGGCGGCAGCCAGGAGACCCAGCACCAGATGATCGGCCGGGCGCTGCAGGTGTTCTACGACGACGCGATCTGGACCGGCGAGGAGCTGACCGGCAGCATGGCCGGCACCACCGAGGCGCTGCAGTTCACGCTGACCCCGCTGACGCTCGACCAGAAGTCGTGGATCTGGTACGCGATCCAGAAGCCCTACCGGCTGTCGCTGAACTACGAGGTGCGGGTCGTCAACCTCGACTCCCTCGACGTCTCCGAGCTGAAGCTGGTGCGCAGCCGGACGATCACCGGGGCGCCGCTGCCATGACCCGCTTCTATCCCGTCGAAACCTCCGTCCTGCACAGCCCGGCGTGGTTCGTGCCGTTCGACGAGTTCGCCCGGCGCCCGCGGGCCGCCGGCGTCGGCACCGAGCTGGACCGTTTCGACCCGGACGCGAACGTCTGGGTACCGCAGGACACGCAGGCGATCCGCACGCCGAGCGCGGCGATCGCCTACCCGGAGCTGGGCCGGCGCCGGGGCCCGGGCGCGGAGCCGGAGCGGTTCCGGGTGCGGTTCAGCGCCATCGGGCTCGCGCCGCTGTACCCGGCCGACGGCGAGGACTTCGACGCGGCCGTGGCCGGGGTCGAGTTCGTCGCCGCCCCGTACGACGACACCACGCCGCCGGCCGTGGACAGCGAGCCGCGCGTGGTGCGGCTGCTGCCGGGCATCGCGTTCCCGTACGGGCCCGGCGTCCGCACGGTGTACGGCGTGGTCGTCGACGCGGCCACGCGCGCGCCGATCGCCAACGCGCTGGTCGAGGCCCGGGGCGTCACGAGCCGCGACGGGATCGCGTGGCTGGAGCGGACGCTGACCGATCCGGCGGGCGCGTTCCGGCTCGCGCTGCGGTGGGAGGGCGAGCCGGTCACCGGGCCGCCGCCCGTGCGGGTCTTCCACCTCACCGCCACCGAGCGGCCGGGGCGGACCGGGGCCCTGGACGTCCGGCTGCCCACCGAACGGGACGTGCGGCACGTCATCGAAATCGTCGAGAACCAGAGGAGCTGAAACCATGCCCGAATACCTGAGCCCCGGCGTCTACGTCGAGGAGGTCGACGCGGGGCCGCGGCCGATCGCGGGGGTGAGCACCAGCACGGCGGGCATGGTCGGGGTCACCCAGCGCGGCCCGACCGACGGCAAGCCCAAGCTGGTCACCAACTTCCTGGAGTTCCAGACGACCTTCGGCGGGTTCCTGCCCGAGCCCGACCCGGCGATCCGGGACGCCTGGACGAACAACCCCGCCGAAGGCGGCCGCTGGTGGCTGTTTCCGCTGGCGGTCAAGGGTTTCTTCGACAACGGCGGCCAGCGCCTCTACGTCAAGCGGGTCGCCGGCGGCACCGCGCAGGCCGCGTCCGGCCAGGTCTTCACCGGCCTGGTCAGCGCGATCACCCAGGACGCCGCGGCGGGGGCCACCGCACTGCAGCTCGCGCACCTCATCGGCTTCACCGGAACCGACGAGGTCACCGTCTTCCGCGGCAGCGACAACGTCGAGATCGGCACCGTCACGATCACCGCGTACAACGCCACGACCGGCCGGGTCACGCTCGGCACCGGGCTGCCGGCGGCGGTCAAGGCAAGCCGTGGCGACTACGTGCAGCGGGGTGCGCGCGGCACCGACCCGAGCCTGCGGTTCTCCGCGTCGAGCCCGGGGTCGTGGGGCCGGGCGGTCCAGGTGCGGATCCAGCCGTCGGTGAGCGCCTCGCTGCCGGTGCTGCCCGACCCGGAGCAGGGCCCGCTGTTCGTCACCGCGCTCGCGGCCGACGCCGCGGCGGACGCCGGGTCGATCAAGGTGACCGCCGTGCCCGGGCTCGACCCCGGCCCGCTGCCCGACGACGTCTGGGTCCTGATCGGCGACCGGCGGTTCCCGGTCACCGTCGCGCAGCCCGCCGACGGCGAGGTGACGCTCACCTTCCCCGACGGCACCACACACGCGCCGTGGAAGGCGGGTCTCGCGGTCCGCCGGGTACGCCTGGCCACCGCCGGCGCCGGCCCGGCCCTGCGGATCAGCGGCTCCGGCCGGCTGTACGAGGGCGCCGTCACCCAGCTCGACACCGGCGAGGAGCTGAAGACCCTGAACGTCCGGTCGGTCGGACCGGACGACGTCGTCACGTTCGAACCGGACACCCCGGCCCAGGTCTTCGAGTCCGCCAGGCTCCGGCTGATCGAGTCCACTGTGGACACACGGTTCACCGACCCCGGCGGCGGCTCGGTCACCGAAACCTTCCGCAACCTGCGCTTGCGCGGCGAGGGGCCCGGCACCGTCACGGGCACCTTGGCGGGCCAGTCGCGGCTGGTCCGGGGCGAAGCGGTCGGGGAGATCGACCCGGACCCCGCCCGGTTCCCGACCCCGGAGACCGGCTCCTGGCTGAGGCTGGCCGACGAGGGCGACGACGGTTTCGACGGCCTCACGGTCGCGGACTTCGTCGGCACCGACGGCGGGAGCGGCAAGCGCACCGGCATCGTCGCGCTGGAGGACATCGACGAGATCGCGATCTGCGCGGTGCCCGGCGTGTGGGCGGGCACCGTCGAGTCGGCGCTGGTCACCCACTGCGAGCAGCTCAAGGACCGGTTCGCCGTCCTCGACCCGCAGGACGGCCTCGACATCGAGGGGATCCAGGCGTTCCGGGAGCCGTTCGACACCAAGTACGCCGCGCTGTACTACCCGTGGCTCGTCGTCAACGACCCTTCGACCGGCCAGTTCGTCGAGGTACCGCCGTCCGGGCACATCATCGGCATCTACGCCCGCACCGACGTCGAGCGGGGCGTGCACAAGGCGCCGGCCAACGCGGTCATCCGCGGCATCCGGCTGACCGACGGCATCGCCCAGGACGTCACCAAGCGGCACCAGGACGTGCTGAACCCGCGCGGCATCAACGCGCTGCGCTTCTTCCCCGGCCTCGGCCAGCGGGTCTGGGGCGCGCGCACGCTGTCCTCGGACACGTCGTGGAAGTACGTCAACGTGCGGCGGCTCTTCCTGTTCCTCGAGGAGTCGATCGACGAGGGCACGCAGTGGGTCGTGTTCGAGCCGAACGACGAGTCGCTGTGGGCGCTGGTGCGCCAGACCGTCGCGAACTTCCTCACCACCGTCTGGCGCAGCGGGGCGCTCGCCGGCACCACCGCGGACGAAGCGTTCTTCGTCCAGTGCGACCGCTCCACGATGACGGACGACGACATCGCGGGCGGCAGGCTCATCTGCGTGATCGGGGTGGCGCCCGTGTTCCCGGCGGAGTTCGTGATCTTCCGGATCCAGCAGAAGACCCGCGAGCCCCAGCTCGTCTGACCACTGAAAGGCAAGGGACATGCCACCTGTGACGCGGGACGACCCGTATGCCGCGTATAACTTCCTGGTCATCGTGACCAACGTCAGCGACGACGGCGTGGCGGTGAGCGGGTCGTTCACCGAAGCCAGCGGGTTCGACATCGAGCTGCCGGTGATCGAGTACCGGACCGGCAGCGAGGACATCACGGTCCGCAAGCTCGTGGGCCTGAAGAAGTTCCCGAGCGCGCTGACGTTCAAGCGCGGGGTCACCGGCCACATCGGTTTCTGGAACTGGGTGAAGGAGGCCCTCGACGGCCGGGTGCGGCGCACGTCCGGCTCGGTCGTCATGCTCGACGAGAACCGCCAGGAGGTCATGCGCTGGAACTTCGACCGGGCCTGGCCGACGAAGTACACCGGACCGTCGTTCAACGCGACCAAGAACGAGATCGCCATGGAGACGCTCGTGCTGGCCGTCGAGAGCTTCGGCATCGACACGTGATGGCCGGCTCGGCGCTTCCCGGCGTCTCCCTGACCTTCGACCGCGCGGCCGCCGCCGACGAGCCGCTGCGCACGGACGTGGCCGTGTTCCTCGGCCGCACCCGGCGCGGCCCGGTCGGGCTGCCCGTGCGCGTCGAAAGCTGGAACGACGTCGTCGGCGAGTTCGGCCCCCCGGACGGCACGTCGGCGACGCCGTACGCGCTGCGCGGCTTCTTCGAAAACGACGGCCGCACCGCGTGGGTGCTGCGGGTGTCCGGGCCCGCCCAGCCGGCCAGTGCACTGTGGACGGACGGCTTCCTCGTGGTGGCCGCCAGTCCCGGAGCGTGGGCGAACGGCGGCCGGGTCACCGTGCGGTACCGGGCCAGCAGCGTCGCGGGGCCGCCGGCGGTCACCGTGCGGGCGCTCGTGCCCGGCGAGCCGGCGGAGATCTTCGCCGGCATGGCGCCCGGCGAGGTCGTCGAGCGGGTCGCCGCGTCCCGGCTGATCCGGGTGGTCCCGCTCGGCGGGGCGGACCCGATCCCACCGGCCGGGCCGATCTCGCTGTCGTGGGACCTGACGCTCACCGGCGGGACGGACAGCCCGCCGGGCCGCGCCGACTACGCGGACGCCGTGACCACGCAGGCCGAGCTGCCGGAACCGGCGCTGGTCGCCCTGCCGGACCTCGGCGCCGACCTGGCCGGTGACGACCACACGGGCCTGGTGCTGGATCTGCTGGGGACCGTGGCGCCGCTGCTGGACCGGCTGGTGCTGCTGGACGTTCCGCCGGATCGGTCCACAGTGGACGACGTGCTCGCCTGGGCCGGCGCGCTGGCGGACTTCGGCGACGAGGCGCTGCTGGCCGCCGCGGCGGTGTACCACCCGCCGCTGCGGGCGCCGTCGCTCGAGGGCGCCGGGCTGCGGACCGTCCCGGCGTCCGGGCACGTCGCCGGCCTGGTCGCGCGGCTCGACGCCGAGCGGGGTGCCGCCGAGACCCCGGCGAACGCCACGCTGCTGGACGCCGTCGACCTCGACGTCGAGTACCCGGAAGCGCAGCAGGTCCGGCTGTTCGAGGCAGGTGTCGACCTGGTGCGGTGCGTGCGCGGCCGCGGTCTGGTCGTCTGGGGCGGGCGGACGCTGTCGGCCGACCCGCGCCGGGTGTACCTCGCGCACCGCCGGCTGCTGCACCTGCTGGTGCGGGCCATCCGGCGGGCCGCCGCGCCGCTGGTGTTCGAGGTGAACTCGCCGGAGCTGCGGCTGTCGCTGGTCCGCGCGATCACCTCGGTGCTGCTGGAGGCGTTCCGCACCGGGGCGCTCGCCGGGACCCGGCCGGAGGACGCGTTCCGCGTGGTGTGCGACGAAACCAACAACCCGCCGGAGCAGGACCCCGGCCAGGTCGTCTGCGAGATCGACGTCGCACCGGCCGTGCCGATGGAGTTCATCGCGCTGCGGCTGGTGCTCGGCCGGGACCGCGGGCTGGAGGTGATCGAGCGGTGACCACCCCGGTCGACCAGCTGCTCGCGCTGAACGAGCCGCTGGGCAAGTTCCGCTTCCTCGTGACGCTCGCCCCGGCGGACGTCTACCTGCCGCCGGCGCAGGCGCTGCTGCTGCCGGCCGTCGCGGCGGGCGCGTTCCAGGAGGTCACCGGCATGGGGGCGCAGCTGGAGGTGGTGACCTACGCCGAGGGCGGCCGCAACGACTCGGTGCACCGGCTGCCGCTGCGCCACTCGTGGAACCCGATCACCCTCAAGCGCGGGGTGGTCCGCGACCGGCTCCTGTGGGCCTGGTACGAGACCGGCCTGCACGACTCGCTCGGTGCCCGCCGCGACGGCGCCGTGATCATGCTCGACGAGGCGGGCCTGCCGGCTAAGTCCTGGATCTTCCACGGCGGCCTGGCCGCCAAGTGGACCGGCCCGGACCTGCACGCCGAGCAGAACGCGGTCGCGATCGAGCAGCTGGAAATCGCCCACGAGGGCCTGACGGCCGTTCTCTAGGGGAGGAGGAGCGTGCCCAAGAACCTGATCATCCACAACCTCGAGGTGCGGTTCCAGGTGGACGGTGACGACGGGGCGTTGTTCACGCGCCTGTTCAACAAGCACATCCAGGCGTGGTCCCGGCTCTACGAGGAAGAGTGCGCGCGGGCCGAGCGCAGCGACAACGACCGCAGGCTCGGGGACCCGGGAGGCAGCCGGTGAGCGTCACCCCGTTCTCGCTGGTGAGCCAGGGCGCCGACGCGCACCTGGAGATCGAGCAGCCGGCGAACCCCCAGGAAGTGCCGAAGCGGATCCCGCTGAAGTTCAACCCGACCGAGTACAAGCTGAGCAAGAGCAACACCTTCGCCGAGATCACCATCCCCGGTCTGGAAACACCGCCCATCCAGTACATCCGGGGCGGCAGCGAGTCGCTGTCCGTACAGGCGCTGGTGGATACCTCCGACACGCTCGACGACGTCCGCAAGTCCTATGTGGACAACATCAGGAAGCTGATGCGGCCGCAGAACACGCTGCACGCGCCGCCGATCGTCAAGTTCGTCTGGGACAAGACGGTGTTCCGGGGCGTGGTGGAGAAGCTGGACGTGAACTACGTGCTGTTCGCCAAGAACGGCGTCCCGCTGCGGGCCCAGCTCGACCTGACCCTGAAGGAGTACCGGCCGGCGAAGGAGCAGGCCAACGACCCGCCGCGGTCGTCGCCGACGGTGGAGAAGAGCTACGTGGTGCGCCGCGGCGACACGTGGGACCGCATCTCCGCCGCGGTCTACCGGCGCCCCGATGCGTGGCGGGAACTGGCGCGCGCCAACGGGATCTCCGATCCCCGTGACCTGCGGCCGGGGCTGGTGCTGACCGTGCCCCGGCTGCCGTGAGGGGGGTGCGATGACCGCGCCCGCGGGCACCAAGCCCGAGATCGCCGACCCGGACCGCTACGCGCCCGCGTTCGAAGTCGTCATCGACGGCCTCCAGGCCGACCCGACGACCCGCAACGACATCCTCGACATCAAGGTGCACCGCGACCTCGACGAGATGTCCGGCTTCGACCTGGAGCTCAACAACTGGGACGACGTCACCTTGACGTTCAAGCACAGCGACTCCGAGAAGCTGCAGATCGGCACCCGCGTGTCCGTCCGGCTCGGCTACGCCGACCGGCTGCTGACCGTCGGCACCGGCACGATCAGCTCGCTGGCGCCCAAGTTCCCGGACGCCGCGTCGCCGACCGTCTCGATCACCTGCGTGGACGGGATGCTCGCGCTCAAGGACCGCAAGCCCACCAAGGAAGAGGACAAGAACTTCGTCGGCAAGACCGACTGGGAGATCGCCGAGCAGATCGCCCGGCGCAACAAGCTGGCGGTCCAGACGACCCACGAGGGCCCGCGCCACGACCTCGTGGTGCAGAAGAACCAGTCCGACGCGCAGTTCCTGATGGAACGGGCGAAGCGGATCGACTTCGACTGCTACATCCTGCCGGACCCGGCGACGGGCGAGCAGACGCTCTACTTCGTCAAGCCCACCGACGGCCGCGACAGCAGCCCCATCCGGGTGTTCCGCCTCGCCTACAGCCCCGGCCTGGCGACCGGGCCGAGCGGGCAGCCGGCCGGGCTGGTGCCCAACCTGATCGACTTCACGCCGACGATGACCGTGTCCAACCAGGTCAGCAAGCTGACCGTGCACGGCTGGGACCCGGTGAAGGCCGAGCCGATCGAGTACGTCGCGACCGCGAAGGACCTGCCCGGCGGGCAGAACCAGAGCGACGGGCAGAGCGGGCCGGAGGCCGCGGACAGCGCGGCGGGCGGGCGGCAGGAGGTGGTCGTCGACGCGCCGGTGCTCAGCCAGGAGGAGGCCAAGGAGCTGGCCATCGCGCTGCTGCGGGAGCGGGCGTACGAGTTCATCACCGCGACCGGCCGGGTGGCCGGGCTGCCCGAGCTGCGGCCGGGGGACAACCTGGAGATCTTCGGCCTCGGCAAGCGGTTCTCCGGCACCTACTTCGTCAAGCGCGTCGAGCACGCCCTCAACTCCAGCGGCTTCTTCACCACGTTCACCGGCCGGAAGATCTTCCAGGGGGAAAAGAAATGACGGCGATGCCCCGGGCCATGGCGACCGACCGGCGCTTCTACGGCGTCGCGCCGGCGGAGGTCGTGCAGAACGACGGCGACGACGAGGGCCGCGTGAAGGTCAAGTACTACTGGCTGGACGGCGGCGCGTCGATCAGCCCCTGGATCCGGGTCAGCCAGCTGTACGCCGGCGCCGGTTACGGCTCGGTGTTCGTGCCCGAGGTCGGCGACGAGGTGCTCGTCGCGTTCTTCCAGGGCGACATGCGGCAGCCGTACGTGCTCGGCGGGCTCTACAACGGCAAGAAGAAACCGCCCGTGGCACACCAGGACGGCGTCGACCGGAAGATCGTCCGGACCCGGGCCGGGCACCGGATCCTCTTCGACGACAAGGAGAAGGAGATCACCATCAGCACCGCGTCCGGGGCGACGGTGGTGCTCAAGGACAGCGGCGAGATCACCGTCGAAGCCAGGACCGTCACGGTCAAGGCGGACGGTGTCGACCTCGGCGGCGGCTCGACCGAACCGGTCGTGCTCGGCAACGCGCTGCTGCAGGCGTTCGTCCAGCACACCCACCCGGCACCGGGTGGTGTCACCGGCCCCGCGTCGCCGCTGCCGCCGTCCGTGCTCGCGAAGAAGGTGAAGGCGACGTGACCGAACCCGTCCTCGGCACCGGCTGGCGCTTCCCGATCCTGCCCGACGAGGCGGGCCGGCTCGCCTACGCCGTCGGCGAAACCAGCATCGAGCACTGCCTGCGCGCGCTGCTGCTCACCGCCACGGGCGAACGCGTGATGCGGCCGGACTTCGGCACCACGGTGAGCGAGTCGGTGTTCGCACCCGGCAGCGTGCAGAACCTGCGCGAGCTGGAGCGGTCGATCGCCGACGCCGTGCGCGACTTCGAGCCGCGGGTCGAGCTCTCCGGTGTGCTGGCCGAGGCCGACCCGGCCGACGAATCCCGCGTCACGGTCTCGGTCGAGTACCGGATCCGGCGCACCAACACCAAGGCCAACCTGGTGTTCCCGTTCTACCTCGGGATGACGGGACCGACGCCATGACCCTGCCCGTGCCGAAGCTCGACGACCTCACCTGGGCCGACCTGACGGCGGCCGTCACCCGCCGCATCCCGGCGGAGTCGGACGGCACGTGGACCCTGCACGCGCCCGCCGATCCCGGCGTCACGCTCCTCGAACTGTTCGCCTACCTGCTCGAGCAGCGGCTCTACTGGCTCGACCAGGCCCCGGACGAGCTGGTCGTCGCGATCCTGAAGCTGCTGGGCCTGGACCCGCCGCGGCCCGCGCAGCCGGCGGCGACGGTACTGGCGCTGACGCCGGAGGTGAGAACGCCGGAGGTCGTGCCCGCGGGAACCGTCTTCGCCCGCGACCCCGCCGCGGCCATCCGGTTCAGCCTCGACGACGACGTCACCGCGTTCCCGCTCGCGGGCGAGCCGGCGGTCTTCACCGACCGCGACCGCACCGCGGACCTCCTCGCCCGGCGCGGGGTCCCGTTGCTGGCGAGCGACGGCACCGCCGCGTCGGCCCGGTTCACCCTGCCGCTGACCGGCGCGCACGAAGCGACCGGCTGGCTGTCCCTGCTCTTCGAGCTGGACTCGCCGGTGCCGCCGTCCTGGTCGCCGCTCGCGGCCGCCGCCGACCCGCCCGCCGAGCTGACCTGGTCGTGGTTCCGGCCGAGCGGGGACGCCGCCGGCGGGTTCGAGGAGGTCGAAGACGGCACCGGCGGCCTGCGGCGGTCCGGGGTGGTCCGCCTGCGGCTGCCGGATTCGTGGTCCACCGTGCACAAAGGACTGGTCGTGTCGACCCCGGCGGCGACCTACGCGGCACCGCCGCGGCTGCTGCGGCTGGCGGTCAACGTCTCGGCGGCCCGCCACCTCGAACACCGCACGCTCACCGGCCTCACCGACCAGACCGAAACCTGGCTTAAGCTGCCCGGCCGGCGCCTGGTGCTGCCCGACGCGGCCGGCCGGCTGCTCACCGCGGCGCTGGAGCTCGATGGTGACAAGTGGCTCCCGGCCGCCGACTTCGCCTTCGGCACGTCCCGCGACCGGATCTTCCTGCTGGACCGGGACGACGGTGCCCTCGTGTTCGGCGACGGGCTCACCGGCCGGATCCCGCGTCCGGACGGCGACGGGGGCGTCGAGTACACGATCGGCGGCGGCCGCGACGGCAACGGCGGCCGCACCGGCAACTGGCTGCCGGTGACGTCGAACGCGCCCGTGCGCGCGGAGAACCTCGTCCAGGCCGAAGGCGGCGCGGACCCGGAAACCCTGGCCCAGGCCCGCGACCGGGCCGCGGGCGCGCTCGGCGAGGTGACCAGGGCGGTCACCGCCGAGGACTTCGTGACGCTGGCGGTGACGACCCCCGGCGTGGCGGTCGGGCGGGCCTACGCCGCGGTCGGCGAGCACCCGGGCTTCCCGTGCGCGCGGGTGCCCGGCGCGGTGACCGTCCACATCGTCCCGGCGGTGCCCTCCGGTGCCGTGGCCGCCCCGGAGCCGGACCCGGGGATGGTCCGGGCGGTCGCCGGCCGGCTGGCGGAGGCGCGGCTGCTGACGGCCGAGGTGTTCGTGCGCGCGCCGGCGTATCGCGACGTGCGCTTGCGGGTCGACCTGTCCGGCACACCGGCCGACCGGGTGCGGGTGTCCACAGTGGTCGGTGCCGCGCTGCGCCGGTTCCTCGACCCGCTGGACGGCGGCGACGACGGGACGGGCTGGCCGTTCGGCGAGGCCCTGCGGCCCTCGGCGTTGCTGCGGGCGGCCCAGCAGGCCCTCGGCGACCTGGCCGACGTGAGCGCGGTCGCGATCGGCGTCGACGGTGCGGAGCCGGCGGAAACGTGCGGCGACGTCGAGTTGCGCGCCGGGGACCTGCCCGTGGTGCGGGAAGTCCGCACCCACGTCGTGCCCGCCGCCGAACCGGGGGAGGGGTTGCTGTGACCGACGTCTGGTGGGCCCGCGGCTCGGGCGAAGAAGCACGCATGGTCCCCGGCCCCGGACCGTCCGGGGTGCAGCCGGAACTCGTCGACGCGACGCGGGAAGCGGTGCGGGCCGCCGTGCGCGATCGCATCCCCGGCTACACCCCGGACTGGACCAACCCCGACCGGCAGGACGCGGGCGTCGCGCTCGTCCGGCTCTTCGGCACCGAGGCCGAACCCGTGCTCGCCCGGGTCAACCGGCTGCCGGAGAAGATCCTCGCCGAGCACCTGAACACCGCCGGTGCGCGCCGCCGCCCGGCCACCGCGGCCGCCGCGCTGCTGGAGTTCACCGTGACCCCGCCCGACGGTGCCTCGGTGCTCGTGCCCGCCGGTTTCCAGGCCGCCGCGTCCGGCACCGACGGCGACGTCGTCTTCGAAACCGACCAGGACCTCTACGCCACGCCCGCCACCCTCGCCGTGCTCGCGGTGCAGCGGGGCGGCGCGCTCGAACCGGTCCCGCTCGGCCCCAGCGGTCCCGGCCGCCCGTTCGCGCCGTTCGGCACCGAACCCCAGCCCGGCAACGCCCTCTGGCTCGGCCTCGACGGCACCGCGAGCCCGTTCCCCTCGCTGTCGCTCGGGTTCGTGATCGCCGCCGCGCCGCCCGCGCCCGCGGCCGCCGGCGGGCTCACCCCGCCGCCGCTCGCGCCCCAGCCGCTGCTGCGCTGGGACGTGCTGGACGGCGGCCGGTTCGTCCCGGCCGAAGTCGTCCGCGACGAAACCCAGGGCCTGCGCACCGGCGGGACGGTCGAGCTGCGGCTGCCGCGCACCTGGGCACCCGGCAGGCCGCCGACCGCGCGGCCCGGCCCGGCGCTGCGCTGGCTGCGGCTGCAGGTCACCGACGGCCTCGTCACGGAAGCGCCGCCGCTCGTGTCGGGGCTGCGGCTGAACACGGTCGCCGCCACCGCCGCCCGCACGATCTTCGCCGAGGCGCTGGAACCGATCCAGGACCCGGCGACGCCGTCCGAGCGGCGCCGGCTGCGGCTGAGCCAGGTCCCGGTCCTCGCCGGCAGCGTCGTGATCGAAGTCGACGACGACCCCGGCACGGATCTTTTCGGGACCACCGAAGAAAACTCGTCGCGGTGGCAGGAGGTGCCGAGCCTCGCCGCGTACGGGCCGGACGACCGCGTGTTCGTCGTCGACTACGACACCGGGATCGTCACCTTCGGCGACGGCGTCAACGGCGCGCCCGTGCCGCCGGGCTTCCGCAACGTCCGGGCCGTGCGGTACCGGGTGGGCGGCGGCGCGGCCGGTGCCGTCGCGGCCGGTGCGGTCAACGGCGTCGTCACCGCGCGGCAGTTCGTGACCGGTGTGACCAACCCGTTCCCGGCCACCGGCGGCGCCGACGCCGAGCCGGACGCGGACGTCGTCCGGCGCGGGGTGGGGGAGCTGCGCTCCCGCGGCCGCGCCGTCGCCCCCGCCGACTACGGCCTGCTGGCGCTGCGCGCGCCCGGCGCCTCGATCGCCCGCGCACACGGCGTACCCGGCCTGCACCCGGACTTCGCCGGCACGCCCATCCCCGGTGTCGTCGGCGTCCTCGTGGTGCCGCCGATCGACGCGGGCGCCACCGAGCCGCCCGTGCCGGGTGCCGAAACCCTGCGCACGGTGGCCGGCTTCCTGAGCCGCGAGGTGGCGCCCGCCGGCATCACGGTGGTCACGGGCCCGGTCGCGTTCCGCCGGATCGCCGTGGAGGCCCGGGTCGTGCTCGACGCGGACCAGGACCGGGCCGCCGTGCTCGCGCGGGCGGCCGACGCCGTGACCACCTACCTCGACCCGCTGCGCGGCGGGGAGGACGGCGGCGGCTGGCCGTTCGGCGGCGCGGTGCGGCACACCCCGCTCGTGCGCCGGCTGCTCGCGGTGGACGGCGTCCTGGCGGTGTCCGGGCTCGCGTTCACCGCCGACGGGCTGCGGCTGCCGCCGTGCACCGACCACCCGATCGGGCCGGACGACCTGGTGTGGCCGGAGCGCCCGCTGCTGATCCCGGTGGAGGAGTCCCCATGACCTGTGCCCCCGTCACCGCCACGTTCCGGCTCCTCGACGACGTCGTCGGGTGGGACCAGGACGCGGTGACCGACGTCGTCGGCTTCGACGACGAGACCGGCGTCCGGCTCGCCTACGCCGGCGCGTCCCCGGCCGGGCCGACGCGGACGCAGCTGCTGCCGTGGTTCCCCGACCCGCGGCTGGCGCCCGGGTGCGGTCCCTGCGGCTGGTTCCTGCTGTCCGGCGAGCGGTTGCTGCGCCGCGACACCCGCACCGGCGGCTGGCGGTCCGTCTGGGCCCCGTACTGCGACCCCCGGCTGCTGCGGGCGCCGGCCGCGGTGGCCGTGCGCGGGCACCGCGTCGCCGTGGTCGACTCGGGCCGGATCTTCGTGTGGCGCAACGAAGGCGACCAGCTGACGGCGGTGATCGGGCTGTCGCACGCCACCGTCGTCGCGCTCGCCCAGGACGAGCAGGTGCTCGTCGCGCGCTCCGGCAGCGACCGGCTGTGGCGTTACGGCGCCGACGGACGGCTGTGCGAGGTCGTCCGGACCCATGTCCGCGGCGAGATCATCGGGATCCGCACCGGGCCGGGCCGCACCCTCTGGCTGCTGACCGAGGAGAACGGCGAGCTCCGCCTCTACCGCGACCACCGTCGGTCCACTGTGGACGAACTGGCCGCCGCACTGCCGCCCAGCTCGCTCGTGGCCGCGGACGACGCCGGCTTCTGCCTGCGGGAACAGGGGCCGGACGGCGACGTGACCTCCTGCTACGACTGGGCGGGCGAGCCGCGCGCCGAGCCGGCGACGGCGGACGGCGAGTTCGTGACGCGGGGCGAGTTCACCACCGGCCTGATCGACAGCGGCATCTCGCGCTGCCGCTGGCACCGGGTGCGGGTGGCGGCGGACGTGCCGGCGGGCACGGCGGTGTCCGTGGCGGTCGTCGTGTCGGAGGACGGCAGGTTCGCCGGGAGCGACTGGCAGACCGCGCCCGCCGGCCTCACGGACTTCCTCGTCGACCAGCCACCCGGCCGCTACCTCACGGCCCGGGTGCGGTTGTCCGGCGACTCGTCGGCGACGCCGGTGCTGCACCGGATCCGGCTCGACTTCCCCCGGGCCACCAGCGCGGACCTGCTGCCCGCCGCGTTCCGGCAGGACCCGGCGGCCGACGACTTCACCGAGCGGTTCCTGGCGCTGTTCGACGCCACCACGGCCGAGATCGACCGGGTCGTCGAGCGGTACCCGGCGCTGCTCGACCCGGCGGGCGTGCCGGACGGCGCGCTGCCGTGGCTGGCCGGGCTGCTCGGCCTGTCGTTCGAGGCCGGCTGGGACGCGGCGACGCGCCGGAAGCTGATCCGGGCCGCCCCCGCGCTGTACCGGCGGCGCGGCACGCCCCGCGCCCTGACGGAGGCGATCGAGATCGTCTTCGGCGTCACGCCGGTGGTCGACGAGCTGGCCGGCGACCGCCACTGGGCGCAGGTGCGCGCGACCGCGGTCCCGTCGCCGGCCCGCGGTCTCGGCTCGGTGCGGTTGTTCGGCCGCTCGTCGGCGCGGCTGCGGCTGGGCACCTCGACGCTGGGCGGGGCGCCGCTGCGGGCGTTCGGCGACCCGGACACCGACCCCCTCACCGAGCACGCCCACCGGTTCCGCGTACTGCTGCCCGCCGGCACGGCCGACGAGGACGCCGTGCGGCGCCTGGTCGTCCGGCAGGCGCCCGCGCACACGAAGGGGTCGGTGCGCGTCGGCGGGACGGGGTTCGTGGTCGGCGCGCGGTCGGCGGTCGGGGTGGACACCGCGTTCGTCCCGCTGCCGCCGCCGGTGGTGGGCGCGGTGCGGCTGAACCACGACGGAGTTCTGAGACCCGGGCCACGGGGTGCCCGCCACGGCGTGGGCGTCGGCGTGGTGTCCGCGGTCGGGGTCCACACGCGAGTGTCTTGAGAGGACAGAAGAGAGATGACCGAGGCAACGACGACACACGAACAGCCCTTCCGCCGGCTGCGGTACTTCCACGGGCAGCTGCTCACCGCCCGCGACTTCCAGCGCGAGCAGGAGTACTTCCGCGAGAAGCTGAAGCTGCGGATGCGCTGCCTGCTGGGCTACGGCGTGGTGTGCGGGCTGCTCGTCGAACCCGCCCCGCCCGCCGACGACAAGGAGCAGCACGACCACCAGGCGCGCGTCCGCATCACCGCCGGGCTCGGCGTCGACTGCGACGGCAACGAGGTCGTCGTGCCCGGTGGCTGCGCGATCGACCTGTGGGAGGCCCTGCACGAGGACGAGCGCACCGCCGGGACGACGGTGTGGGTCGGCGTCGAGTACACCGAGCGCGCGGTCGAGCCGACCCGGACGGTCTTCAACTCCGCCTGCGCGGACACCTCCGACTGCGACTTCGGCTACACCGAAGAGAGCTACTGCGTCCGGGTCACCACCAAGACACCGCCGACGGACGAACGGTGCGAGACCTGCTGCACCCCGTGCGAGCACAAGGTCCTGTGGCTGGCCCGGATCGACGACGTCGACTTCGGCAAGCCCGTCGCCGAGAACCGGATCCACCTCAACGTCCGCCGCTTCTTCGGCAGGCACGTGCCGACGGTCATCACCGGGATCAACTGGCGCCACGGCCACACCTACACCGTGGCCGAAGCCAAGGAGCTGCTGGGCACGCAGAAGAACTCGGGCGGGCTCGTCGTCGAGTTCTCCGACGACGTCCGCGTCGACAGCCTGCGCCGCGGCGTCGTCGAGATCCAGGTGATCGAGGGCGGCGCCGGTCGCAACGCCGACACCTGGTACATGGGCGGGCAGTTCGAGGAGCCCACCGGGAAGGACGGCGAGTTCACCCGCCACTTCCGCTACCGGCAGACGACCCGCGAGACGCTGCAGGACGGCGACCGCGTGCTCGTCACGGTCCGCGCGGCGTTCCTGCTCGACCGCTGCTGCCGCCCGGTGGACGGCACCAACGTCGGCGGCCGCGTCCCCTTCACCGGCGCGGCGACGGCCGACGCCGAAACCGAAACGGGGCACGGCCACGACCCGGGGCCCGAGCCCGAGCCGACGGGCTGCCTGGTCCCGCCGTCGGGTATCGGGCCGTGGACGTCGGGTACCGGCGCGGGCGGCGACGTCTTCGAGAGCTGGTTCTTCATCACCGAGGAGCGTTCATGAGCAAGCCTGATTGCGGATGCGGGTGCGGCGGGACGTCGGCCTTCCCGGCCGCGTTCGCCCGGCCGCGGTTCTACGCCGGCCAGCTGCTCACCGAGGACGACCTGTCGCTGCTGACCGACTACGTCGCCGGGAAGGACCGGTTGCACAGCCGGATGCTGTCCGGCCCCGGCGTGGTCTGCGGGCTCGAGGTGTCGTGCGACTCGTGCGCGGGCGGGACGGTCCTCGTGCACCCCGGGCACGCGCTCGACTGCTGCGGCAACGACATCGTGTTGTCCTGCAAGGAGAAGGTCGACGTGCAGGCGCTCGTGCGCGAGCTGCGGGTGTCCTCGCCGGGAGTCGAGTGCGGCGACCCGTGCGACGACGGCTCGCGCCACTACGGGCTGTACGTCCGGTACGAGGAGAGCATGGCCGACCCGGTGACGCCGTTCGCCACCGAGGAGCCGTGCCCCGCGCCGGGCTGCGTGCCTTCGCGCGTCCAGGAGGGCTTCCGGTTCGTCGTCAAGTGCGACACCGCCGACGACCACCGCTACAACCCCGGCACGCGGCTGCTGGAGCGGATCGGCCCACTGGCCAAGTACGAGGCGGTGCGCCTGCGCGCCCAGCGGCTCGGGCTGTACCTGGACGCGATGTCGGTGGCCAAGTCCGCGTCGACCCGGACGATCGAGTTCGCGCCGGCCGACCGGACCCGGTACCAGGACTCGCTCAAGTGGTTGCAGGACAACACCGGAGTGGCGCTGACGCCGCCGGTCGTCGCCGAGATGACCGAGCGCGTCCGCGCGCTGGCCGCCGCGCTCGCCCGGTACGACACCTACGACGCCGAGGGGCAGCAGGCGCTGGACCTCGGCGACGTCGAGGACGCCCGGCGGGTCCTCGGCACCGCGTGCGACACACTGGGTGGCCTCGACGCGGAGAAGATGTGGCCGGAGCCGGCGCACCGCTCGATCGCCGTCGCGGTCGTGGCGGAAGCGCGGGCCCGGGTCGTCGAGCCGGCTCACGACGCGCCGCTGGAAGTCCGCCTGCTGGCGCAGGGCACGCCGATCGGCAACGTCCTGCAGGCCGAGTTCCGGGCCGACCTGGTCCAGCTCCGGGACTGGCTGCTCGGCCGCCTCGACCGGGTACCCGGCGTCGCGGACTGCACGCTGCGGGACCAGGTGCGGCAGGTGGCGGTGCCGCAGCCGCTGCCCGCACCCGACCCGGATCCCGCGCAGCGCCTGACGATGACCGACCTGGACCAGCTCGTCGACGCCGCCGGCAAGCTCACCCGGCACCTGCGGCGGTTCGTCACCGACGCCGCCTGCTCGACGCTGAACCCGCCGTGCGTCGACTGCTCCGACAACGACGTGCTGCTCGCGCACCTGGAACTGGACGGCTGCGACGTGGTGCGCGTCTGCTCGGCGACGCGGGAGCAGGTGCTGCCGGGCGGTTCCGCGTACGGCGAGTGGCTGCCGAAGCTGTATCCACTGCGGGAACTGGCCGAGCGCGTGTGCTGCCAGCCGCCGCCGGTGTATCGGGAACCGACGCCGCCGCCGAACGGCCCGGTGCCGTCGCCGTACGTCGCGGGACTGCTGCTCGACTGGCCCCGCGACACCGACCTGGACCGGATGTGGAGCCTGCTGGTCCAGCGCGCGCCGGGGGAGACGCCGCCGAAGCCGATCCACGAGCAGGTGTACACGGTGCCGGACGAGGTGACCGACAGCCTGCAGGAGATGAACGCGCTGCGGAGCCAGGTGAGCGATCTCGTCGCGACCGTGGAGGCGTTGCGCGGGCAGCTGGACTCCGCGCGGGAACAGGTTTCCCGGGTGCGGGAGGAACTGCCGGAACGGCTGTCCGACCGGCTCTCGGAGCTGGAGAACGCGCCGGAAGCCGCTCCGGAGGAGGACGAGGAGAAGCCGAAGCCGCCGCCCCGGCGGACCCGGTCGACGTCGAGCCGCGGCAGTGGCTCGGCCCGCAAGCCGCGGTCGGGTGAGTCGTCGTGACCGGTCCGCTGCGCCCGGAGTTCCGCGAGGGCCAGGTGCTCGCCGCCGCGGACCTGGCGGCGACCGTCGCCTACGCCCGCGCGACGGCGGTCCGGCACGCGCGCCTGGCGCACGACTGGGGTATCGCCGACGGGCTCGCCCTGACCACCGAGAGCCGGACCGACCCGGCGACGGGCGCCCGGTACGTCGAGGTGAGCGTGCAGGCCGGGCTGGCGGTCGACGGGACCGGCCGCGAGATCGTGGTGCCGGCGCCGGTCGTGCTGTCGGAGGCGGACTTCGCGGCCGTCAACGGCGCCGACCGGGCGACCTCCGAGCCGTACCCGGTGTTCCTCACCGCCGCCGACCGGGCGCGGCCGGCCACCGGCCCGGCGTCCTGCGCCGGCTCGTCGGGGCCGGCCCGCGTGGAGGAGTCCTACCAGCTCCTCTTCCGGCGGCTCGGCGACGAGCGGCTGGTGGCCGACCAGCAGCCGCCCGCGGTGAGCGCCGCGCCGGCCGCGCCGCCCGTCCAGTGGCTGGTGCTGCTGGGCTTCGTCCAGTGGACCGCCGGGCACTTCACCGCGGTGTTCCCGGCGGCCCGGGGCGTCGGCCCGCGGTACCTCGGCGTGCGCGCGGACACCGTGTCGGCCCGGGCCGGCTCGCTCGCGCTGCGGACCCAGCCGGTGGCACAGGAAGGAAAACCGGCCCTGGTGCTGTCCGATGCGGATGCTCCGACGCTGGTCTACGGGCTGTACAAGGGAACCGGCGCCGTCGATCCGCTGCTGACGGTGGAGTCCAACGGCAACCTCACCATCGCGGGGAGCTTCTCGGGCCGGATCTCCGCAGGCAGCGTGCTGGCGACGTCCGGCAGCGCGACGGACGGCGTGGTGCTGCCGCTGCCGTCCGGGGTGACGCCGGAGGAGGTCGCCGACGGCCGGGTGTCGCTGCACGTCCACGTGACGCCGCGGATCCCGCCGACGGCGACGGGGTCGGCGCTGACCAGCCCGGCCGAGGCCACTGTGGACAGTGCGCGGCGGGTCCGGTGCCGGATCCGGGTCTACGACCCCACGGCGTCCCCGGCGCAGGTCTTCGAACAGCCGGGCGTGGTCGACTTCCTGGTACTGGCAACGGTCGCGGCGACGGGTGGTGGTGGCTGACCATGAGCCTCTTCGTGGTGTACGTGAAGAAGACCGGCCACGTCGTCGGCGCGGTCCGGGCCGTCGGCGCTGCCCTGCCGACCGTGGCGCAGGTGGTCGGCGACGAGCTGCCGGTGCGCGTCTCGCTCCTCCCGGCGGAGGTCGCGACGCTCGCACTGGACGCCGGCGAGCTGGGCGTGCAGGAGGCCGACGACGAGCCGGACGTGTTCCTCGACCCGCTCGCGTTCGGGGTCGAGCCGGTGCCGGAGGGACAGCCGGCGAAACCCGCGCTCGTGCCGCTGGTGGCGTCGAGCAGGCCGTTGGTGTTCAAGGACAACGGCCTGCGCGTCGAGGTGGACAACCCGGTCGGGGCCGACACCGCGGTGCGGGTGTTCATCTCCGCCGGGCGGGCGACGACCGTGCTGCCCGGGCAGATCAACAAGGGCGACACCGCCACGACGCTCCCGACGGCCGTCGACGACGATCCGCACGGCGTGCTGGTGCTGGTCCCGGGGTGGGCGGGCCGGCTGGAGAAGGTCGAGAAGCCGTGAGCGCGCCCGCCACCGGCGAGATCACCGTGCGGCGGTGCGTGGTGCACGTGGTCCGGCGGGGTGGGTGGAGCTGGGGGCCCGATCCCCGGGGCCTGGTCCGCCGGGTGCTCGACGCGCTGCCGGAGCTGCTGGCCGCGGAGTTCGACGAGTACCTCGCCGGCGACGGGCCGGACCTGGAGATCACCGAGCCGGTGCGGCTGTCCGTCCGGTTGTCCGCGCTCGGGGGAGGAGGGGCGCTGGTGCCGGCCGGTCTCGTCGTCGAACCCGTGCCGGACCGGGGTTCGCGGCCCGAACCCCTGGCTGTCCCGGCAGCGTCCACAGTAGACGTCGTGGCGGAGTTTCCGGAGCCCGGAACGGACTTCCCGGAGCCGACGGTGGCCGCGTTGGTCGAGGAGCTCGCCGTGCGCGGCGAACTCGGCGCGCTGCTCGCCCTGCTGCCCGAAGAGACCTTGCGGGCGTACCTCTCGGCGCTGCTCGAAGATGCTCCCGGAGAACGCACCGGATCGTTCACCGCGGGCGGACCGGTGGACGAGCTGGTACGGGAACTGGCCCGCCGGTGGTCTCTCCCGCGGCCGCCGGCCACTCGCGCGGAACTCGCCGAGCTGCTGGGTTCGCGCGGCGGAACCGGCTCACCGGATGCGGCCGTCGGCGAGAGGGCGACCGTCTCGCCGCGGACGGCGGGGGAGACGAGGATCGGCTCGGTGCTGCCGTTCCTGCTGGCCGGCCCCCTCGCCAGGACCGGCTACCTGGACGCGATCGGTCCCGCGCTGTCCGGAGTGGACCTGCTCCCGGAGACCCCGCTGTTCGCCGCGGCGCTGGCGTACAAAGTACTGGGCGCGCCGCAGCGGGGCTGGCGGCGGACGCCCGAAGACGAGGCCTCGGCGGCGGCGTTCGCCGGTCTGGACGCGGTGCCGGACCTGGCTGCCTTCGCGCGCCGGGTGGCTCCCGCGCTGCCGGTGCTGGACGGCGTGCTCGCGCTGTCGCTGTGCCGCGGCCACGATCCCGCCGACGCGTTGCTCGTCGCGGGCGTCGACGACGGGCTCCTGCTCGTCGACACCGCAGGCCTGTTCCCGGTCGCGTGGGCGTCCACAGTGGACGGTCTGCTGCCGCACTGGGAAGCCTGCGGCCGGCCGCCGGTGCTGGTCCGGGCCGGCCCGTTCCCGCTCCCGCCGGCGTGCCTGCGCGACCTGGCCGCGGCCGGCGTCCGGTTCGTCACGGACGCGCGCCCGCTGCGCGACGACCCGCTGACCCGCCTGCGGTGGCGCACTCCACTGTGGACGACCGGCGGCGTGCAGCCCCGGCTGGCCGCGGATCTGCCCGCCGAGCGCGTGGACGAGCTGGTCCGGACGGTGTTCGTCGAACACCGGGCCGTGCCGTTGGCGGCGGAGGGGGCTCTGGACCGCTGCGTCGCGCTGGCGGCGTCCCTGGCGCTGGGCATGATCGCCGGGCAGCTGTGGGGCGGCGACACCCCCGTCCTGGCCCTGAGCAGGTTCGCCGACCTGGAAGCCACGGTCCGGTTCACCCGCGACGCGGTGCGGGTGAAGATCCCGCTGGGCCGCCGCCACACGGACCTGTGGCGGGGCGGCGCCCTCACCGACGTGCCGAACGTGGTCTGGCTCGGCGGCCGGACCCTGACCTTCTCCGGTGGCTGACGTGAGCGCACTGGCGGTCGAGCACCTCAGAGCGCGCCTGGCGGAACTGCACCAGGCGCTGCGGATCGCCGTCGCGGCGCAGGCGCGCGCGGCCGCGGCGCTGACGCGGCCGGACCTGACCCCGTTCTGCGTGACCGACGAGCAGGTGGCGGCGTTGCTCGACCGCGTCGACGCGTTCACCGAGGCGATGACCGAGCCGCCGTCGCCCGCCCGGGCGGACCCGGAGTCGGAGCAGCAGCTGCGGCGCCTGGCGGCGTCGCGCGGGGTCACGCTGCCGCTCGACGCGCTGGCGACCCGGTACGGCCTGTCCCGGGTCGAGCAGGACGCGCTGCTGCTGGTGGCCGCGCCGGAGCTGGACCCGGGCTACGAGCGCGTCTACGCCTACGTCGTGGACAACCTCAACCGGCGGGCGCCGTGCGTGGAACTGCTGGTGACCGTGCTCGGGGAGACGCCGGCGGACCGGCTGGCGCTGCGCCGCGCGCTGGGCGCTGCGGGCCGGCTGCGCCGCTACGGCCTGCTGCGGGCGTACGGCGAGGCACCGGCCGAGCCGTCCCGCGAACTGGCGCTCGGCGACGGCGTGTTCGAGTACCTGATGGGGTGGGGCGGCGACGTCGGCACCCTGGGCGACGATCCCGGCGAGGTCGCCCCGGCCGCGGCGCCGGTCCACCTCGCGCCGGCCCGGCTGACCAGGCTCGGGCAGGCCCTGCGCGCCGGCGACGTCGACGTGGTCGGCCTCTGGGGGCTGCCGGCCGACAGCCAGCCCGACGCGGCACAGGCGCTGGCAGCCGCGGCCGGGCGGCCCCTGCGCCGCGTCACCGCCGACGTGGCACACGACCTGCGGACCGCGGCCGCGCTCGAGGCGATCCTGTGGATCCCGGCCGACGGCCGCGCCGCCCACCCGGACGAGGTGCTGGTGCGCTCGGGCGTGCCGCTGTGCCTGACCGGTGTCACCCCGTGGCGCCCGCCCCCGCTGCTGGCCGCGCGCACGTACGCCGAGGTGACGATCCCGGCGCCGGGCTTTCCGGAGCGCCGCGCGATGTGGTCGTCGGCGTTCCCGGTGCTGGCCCCGGAGGTGGTGACGGACCTGGCCGCCCGCTACCGGATGAGCGGCGGCGAGCTGCGGGCCGTGGCGTCGGTCGCGGACGCGGACGCGCGCCTGTCCGGCACCGGCAACCCGATCGCCGAGCACGTGGAGCCGGCGATCGCGACGGTGACCCGGGGCCGCACGAGCGGGGCGGTCAAGTCGATCATCCCGCGCCGGGGCCTGGCCGACCTGGTGCTGCCGGATGCCCAGATGAACCAGATCGCCGAGATCGCGTCGGCGTTCCGCGCGTGGCCCCGCATCGCGGAGTCCTGGGGCTTCGCCCGCAAGTCGGCGACCGGCGGGGTGAAGGCGCTGTTCACCGGCGAGCCGGGCACGGGCAAGACGATGTCGGCGGAGGTCGTCACCGGAATCCTGGGCCTGGAGCTGCTGAAGGTGGACCTGGCTCAGGTGGTGTCGAAGTGGGTGGGGGAGACGGAGAAGAACATGGAGGCGGTGTTCCGCCAGGCGGAGGACAGCCACGCGGTGGTGCTGTTCGACGAGGCGGACGCGCTGTTCGGCAAGCGCGGCGAGGTCAAGCAGGGCACCGACCGCTACGCCAACCTGGAGGTCGGCTACCTGTTGCAGCGCCTGGAAGCCAGCGACGGGCTGATCATCCTGACGAGCAACCTCAAGGAGAACATCGACCCGGCGTTCACCCGGCGCTTCCACTTCGTGGTGCACTTCCCGCGGCCGTCCCTGGCCGAGCGCCGCCGGTTGTGGCGCCTGGCGTTCCCGACGGAGGCCCCGGTGGGGCCGGACGTCGACGTGGACGTGCTGGCGCGCTTGGACATGACGGGAGCGGGCATCGCCGCGGCGGCCCGCACGGCGGCGCTGTCGGCGGCCGACGAATCCGGCGAGTCGATCTCGATGCGGCACGTGGTGCGCGGGGTGTCGCGGCAGTTCCAGCGGGAGGCTCGGTTGTTCCGGCCGGCCGAGCTGGGCCGGTATGCTGGGTTGCTGGCCGAGAACGGGAGTGCGTGATGCCTGAGTTGATGCCTCCGCAGACGAAGCCCGCCGTTCCGGTGACCGCCCACGAGCTGAGCACGGCCTCGGCGGCGGACCGGGGCAGGAAGAAGCTCGTGCTGGTGCCTGCGGTGATCGGGAACGCCCAAGCCGCGAAGACGGCGATGGACGGGTCGTCGAAGACGGTGCCCTCGCACCTGGCCTCGACGTTCGCGGCGGGCCAGGACCGGGTGGGCAACGCGGCGATCGCCGGCGCGGCGGTGCGGGTGGTCCCGATGGCGGTCGCGAAGAAGGACGCCTGCCCCGGCTGCTGAAGCGGCCTTGACACCGGTGTTTGGGCCGGCGCGGGAGTGGGTACGCGCCCCGGGAGGACAGCTTCCCGCCCCAGGTGCCGGAGGCCGAGCGACCGGAGGTGAAGGTGACCGCTGACGGAGGCCGGGTCCGGCCCCAGGACCTGCTGGACGTGACGGTGCACCGACCCGACGGCGAGGCCGAGGTCCTCGAGGTGATCGGCGAAGTCGACCTGCTCAGCGTGGAGGTCCTGGACGACGCGCTCGCGGCGGCACTCGCCCGCGAGCCCGGGCGGCTCGTGATCGATTTGACCGGAGTGTCGTTTCTCGCCTCGGTGGGGATGACGGTTCTGCTCAAGGCGCACCGTGGCGCCGGTGGCACCCGGCTGCGGGTGGTCGCGCCGGGGCGCGGCACCGTGGGCCGGGCGCTGGAGCTGACCGGCTTGACCGAGGCGCTGGCCGTCGCCGGTACCCGGGCGGAGGCGCTCACCGGCTGAGGTCCACAGTGGACTCCCGGCCGGCGGCGCCGTCGACTTCTCCGCCGCAGCTGTTCCCCTCTTCGATCGTGCGGACCTCGCGCGGGTCTTCCACCGCGGCTTTCGCGATCACCCGGGGTACGCGGTCGCCGCGGACACCTTGTTCGTGATCGGCGGCACGCGCGCGGGCGAACTCGCCGGCGAAGAGGTGTGCTCCCTCGCCGACGACGGTCCGGCCCAGCTCACCGCCGGTGTCCGCTGGTGCGCGGAGATCGGGCTCGGCCCGCGGCGGCCGCACCACCGGTGGCAGCCCCGGCGTGTACCACCGCGACCCCGGCCGCGGAACCCGGATGTGACGCAGGACTGGACCACCCCTTAGAGACCGCTGGGCCACCGCCGGAGACCCGGCGGCCGGAGGTACGATCTGCCGATTCGCACCATCGTTGAAGGGTTCCTCCGTTGACCGAATCACTAGCGCAGCGGGTGAAAACGATCCGCATCGTCAACGGCCTGCGCCATCCGCTGCTGGCCGTCGTGGCGCGGTGCTCGGCGGAGTTCCTGGTGCGCCCCGGCGGCGAGCTCGAAATCCGCGAGACCGCTCCGCGCGGCGGGTACGTCGAGCTCACCCTCGACAACGAGGAACAGACCGGCCTGCGGATCGACACGGGCGAGACCGCGAAGATGGAGGTCCTCCTCGACGGGGAGCCGCAGCTGCTGCCGTCCGTCGTCCTGGACGGTCCGCGCGCTTGGCCCGACGTCGAAGCCGCCTTCGGCAGCCTGCACGTCTTCGACACCCGATCGGGGCCCCGGACCGTGCGGGTCGAGGAGAAGAACGGCACCACCACCCTGGTGGGCGCCGGCCGCGAGCCGATCCGGTTCGCCGGCGTCGGGGTGAACGACTGCCCGACCGAGCTGATCATCGAGGCGGACGGGCTGCGCATCCGCGGTTCCCACGGCTCGGCTCGCTAGCCTGGGGGAATGACCGAACTGCCGGTGACCGCCGGGCGGCTGGTCGTGCGGCGGTTCACGGCCGCGGACGTGGCCGCTTTCACCGCGTACCGCTCGGACCCCCACGTGGCCCGGTACCAGGGGTGGGCAGCCCCGGTGCCGGAGGCGGACGCCCGGCAGCTCGTCGCCGAGTTCGCGGAAGCCGAGGAGGGCGTGCCCGGCTGGTTCCAGTACGCCGTCGAGGCCGGCGGCGTACTGGTCGGGGACGTCGGAGTCTGCCTGGCGGACAACCGGATGCAGGCCGACCTGGGCTTCACCATCGCCCGCGAGCACCAGGGGCGCGGCTACGCGACCGAAGCCGTGCGGTGTGTGCTGGACCGCGTGTTCGCCACGGGCGTGCGCCGGGTCTCGGCCGAGTGCGACGCGCGCAACACCGCGTCGGCGCGCCTGCTGGACCGGCTCGGGTTCGGCCGCGAAGGGCTGCGCCGCCGGCACACGTGGCTCAAGGGCGAGTGGACCGACGACCTCCTGTTCGGCCTGCTGGCCGAAGACTGGGACGCGGCCGCACCCGGGCCGGCGATCTTCGCCTGCCGGCCCAACCTGCTGGTGGCCGACGTCGGCGCCAGCCTCGGGTTCTACGCGGACGAGCTGGGCTTCGCGGTCGGCTGGCGCTGGTCCGACCGCAAGGCCCGGTTCCTCACCGAGGGCGAACCGCACGAGCCGGGCACCGCGCTCGTCGGCCGCGACCACGTCCAGCTGATGCTGACCCAGGTCCCGGGCGCCCACACGACGCGGCTGCACCTCGACGTCCACTCGGCCGCGCAGGTCGACCGGCTGTTCGGGGAGTGGCGGGAACGCGGCGTCGAGATCGCGGAGCCGCCGTTCGTGCGGCCGTGGGGGAAGTACGAAATGCGGCTGCACGACCCGGACGGGAACGTCCTGCGGGTCAGCTCCCCGCCGGCGTCCTAGCCGCGCGAACGCCGACCGGAGCCTTGACACCCGCGCCCATCCATTCATACATTCGTCGTCACTTTGTATGATTCGACGTGGGGAGTTGGTCCGCATGCGGCTCGGCAAGACCGCCGTCGTCCTCGGGGGCAGTGCCGCCGGGCTGTGCTCCGCCGGTGCGCTCGCGCCGTACTTCGACCAGGTGATCGTGCTGGAACGCGACGAGCTCCCCGCCGGGGCCGAGCACCGCCGCGGGGTGCCGCAGAGCAAGCACCCGCACTTCCTGCTGAACTCCGGCCGCCGCGCGATCGGGGCGCTCTTCCCCGGCTTCGAAGCCGACCTCGTCGCCGCCGGCGGGCTGCACCTCATGCCGTCCATGGACGCCGCCTACCTCGACGGCGTCGGCTGGTCGGCCCGCAAGCGCAGCGCGATGACCATGGTCTACAGCTCGCGGATCCTCATCGAGCGCGTCCTGCGGGACAAGGTCCGGGAACTGCCCAACGTCGCCATCCGCGAAGGCGTCGTGGTCACCGGCCTGACCACCCGCGCCGGCGGGATCACCGGTGTCGACACCGACGGCGGGCACCTCGGCGCCGACTTCGTCGTCGACGCCATGGGTCGCGGCTCTTCCGTCGGTGCCTGGCTGGCGGCGGCGGGCTGGCCCGAACCGGAGACCAGGACCCTCGACGCCAAGGTCACCTACACCTCGCGCTGGTACGACCTCCCCGTCCCGCGGCCGGCGTCCTGGTGGTGGCGGCACCTGGTGATCATGCCGACGCCGGACAAGGGCGAGCACCCCGACGAACACGACTACCTGGTCAACTTCTTCCCCGTCGAGGGCAACCGGGTCATCGCCTGCATGGGGTCGTGGGGCCTGCCGATGCCGCGTACCACCGACGCGTTCGTCGAGACGGCCCGCCGGGTGCGGACGCCGTTGTTCGCGGCCGCGATGGACCGGTGCGAGCCCACCTCGGAAGTCCACCTGACCCGCTCGACGGGCAACAAGTGGCGGCGCTACGACCGGCTGCGCACCCCGCCGGAGCGGCTGGCGTTCGTCGGCGACTCGATCTGCGCGTTCAACCCGTTCTACGCCCAGGGCATCAGCTCCGCCGCCGGTTCGGCACTGCTGCTGCGCGAGCACCTCGCGCGCGCCGACCGCGTCGACACGAAGTTCTCCGCGGGCTTCCTTGCCGCGCAACGCAAGCTGCTGAACGTCCCGTGGCGCCTGGCGATGGCCCGCGACCAGGGGTACGAGTGCGCGGAGGGCACCGAGAAGCCGCCCGAGTGGAAGCGCCGGATCCTCGCCGCCGTCTCGGCTCCGGCGTTCAGCCTGATCGTCGGGGCCGCCCGGGAGGACGAAGCCGTCGACGAGCACTTCGCCAAGGTGTTCAACCTCGACGAGTCGCTGGGGGACATGCTGCGCAACCCGCGGGTGCTCGCGGGGCTCGTGCGCTACCGCGTCCGCGCGGCGCTCGGCCGGCACCGGGTGCCGTTCGGGTTCGACGCCCAGGCCGAGCCGCCGGCCACGGACTACTCGACGGCGACCGCGCGATGAGCGCGGCGTGCGGGCCCGACGCCGAAGCCGTCACCCGCGGCCTGGGCTTCGACTGCCACGACGTCTCGCCGGTGGCCTCGGTCCACGTCCCGTGGGACCTGGCCCACTGGACGATGCCGCTGCTCGAACTGCTCGTCGTCGCCGGCGCGGTCTTCGCGCTGGTGCACGCCGTCCGCCGGTACCGCGCGGGCGATCCGGTCAACCTGGCGCTGTGGTGGGCTTCGCTGGTCTACCTGTTCGTCACCGAGCCGCCGCTGTACTTCCCGGAGTGGTTCGGCCTCGACAAGGTCTACGGCTTCATCTTCGCCCACAACGAGTTCACGGTGCAGTTCATGGCGGACCGGCTGCCGCTCTACATCGTGGCGTTCTACCCGGCGTTCAGCCAGCTCGCCTACGAGCTGGTGCGGGCACTCGGGATCTTCCGGGCCCGGGGCCCGGTCGCCGGCTCGGTCGCGGTCGCGTTCGTCTGCCAGGTGTTCTACGAAGTCTTCGACCAGCTCGGCCCGCGCCTGAAGTGGTGGGCGTGGAACCCGGGCAACCACATCGTCAACCGGCCGGCGCTGGCGTCGGTGCCGATGACCAGCATGCTGTTGTTCGCCTCGGTCTCCTTCGGCGCCTTGACCTACCTGGTGGTACGGCTGGCCGGCGGTCCGCGACGCGGGTGGTCGCTGACCTGGCGGACGCTGGTGGCCGGCGTGCTCACCCCGCCGGCGATGGCGGTCGCCGGCATCCCGTCGAGCCTCTTCGACGGCCACACCGCCGCGCAGGCGTGGATCCTCGGCGCCGAGCTGGCGCTCGTCTGGGTGGCGGGTGCCTGGATCATCGCCGCGAACCGGGCGGACCGCCCACCGCCGTCCGCTTTCGCGCGGGTCTATCCCGCCGCCTACCTGGGTGTGCTCGCGGTGTTCTGGCTCGCCGCGGACGGCGGCGGCCCGGCCGGGAGCGTCCCGTACGTGCTCGCGTGCTTCGCCGCGGCCGGGCTCGTGCTGCTCGCGCTCTACCGGACCGAGCGGGCCCCTGCTCCCGGGTGACGCCGTCCGGTCGGGGAAGATGGGGCGCATGGGGCACCACGGCTGGCGGGGCAACCCACCCGGCACCGAAGACGAGGCACGCCGCCGGATCGTCGACGCCGCGACGGCGTGCCTCGACCGCGTCGGCCTGGCCAAGACCAGCCTGTCCGACGTCGCCGCCGAGGCCGGGGTGACGCGGCAGACCGTCTACCGCTACTTCCCGAGCCTCAACGACATCCTGCGCGCGGTCGCCCTGGCCGGCGTCGAGGAGTTCGCCGGGCGGATGGAACGCCACCTCGCCGCCTTCGCCACGCCCACCGAGGTCGCGGTGGAGTCCGTGGTGTTCGCGGTCCGGACCCTGCCCGGCGAGCCCCACCTCGGCCTGCTCCTGCGGGCGGGCGAGGCCGACTTCTTCACGGTCGGCGTGATCTCGCCGCTGGCGTTCTCCTACGGCGCCAGGATTCTCCGCAACGTCCCCGTCGACTGGCGGGCGGCCGGCGTCGTCACCGACGCGGACTTCGCGGGGCTGGCCGAAGTCCTGATGCGCCTGTTCCTGTCGTACCTGCAGTACCCGTCCACGCCGGCACTGACCGACGACGGGATCCGGGCGCTCGTCCGGCGCTGGATCGGGCCCGCGCTGCGCGGGTGACGCCGGTCGCCGGCGCGGGCCGCCCGACTCAGGCGACCGGCGCCGCGGTCCGGTGGCCCAGGGCGCGCAGCGAATCCGGGTGATCCGCCGGGACCACGCCCGAGTACACCGCCGTCCAGCAGGACGGGCAGCAGTACTGCCGGAACACCACGGTCGCGTCCACGTAGTCGGCCGCCGTCGCGATGATCTGGGGGCCCGCTTCCGTGGGCGGTCCCTCGTACACCGCCACCGCCGGTTCGCCGTCCGGCGTACGCAGGACTTCGCCGCAGTGGCCGCACGCCAAGCCGCCGCCGGCGGGCTCGACCAGGTTGTCGTCGAGCCGGCGGGCGCCGGACAACCCCGCCTTGCCCAGCGAAGGCCCCGGCACCGACGAACGCGCACGGCGCGCGTCACGCTGCCGGGCCCGCTCGGCCGCCGTCGCCGCCGGATCCACGGCGCCGTCGCGGACCACCACGCCGTAGACGGCGAGCGCCGCTTCCGGCGTGATCTTGGCTTCGCGCAGGTCGCGCACCACCGCGGCGGGGTCCCGCGACAGGGGATCGCCGTAGCCGCCGCCACCCTGCCACGTCATCGCGAACACCTCGCCCGGCGCGAGGTAGCTCGACGCGTAGTTCTGCCCCGGCTCCAGCGCGGACCCCAGCTCGTCCATTGTGGACGGAATCCGTCCGGAAGCGAGCAGCGAGGCGACCGGGCTCTGGCGCGCCACGACGTCCAGGCCGCTGTTGCCCGGGTGCCCGCCGGCGAGCCCGCCGTTCTGCGCGACCGCCTTGCCCGCCGACGCCAGCACCAGTCCCATCGGGACGCTCGTGCCGTGCGGGGTCAGCGCGATCGATGCGCCGAGCCCGCCGCGGTGGCGCCCGGGCCCGCCGGAGTCGGGCACTTCCCGCCGCCACAGCGTCAGGACCGGGTAGAGGAACTCCGTCATCTCGACGTCGGGAACGCGGCCCATCGGGATGCAGAACAGCCCGCCGGTGTCGATGCCGTCCGCGTCGGGGCGGGCGCCGTAGCCGCCCGCCATCGGTTCCATGATGATGTTCAGGAACGGCGCCGGTTGCTCGCCGCGTTCGTCGAGACCGGCGATGACCGCGGTGTCCCAGGTGCCGCAACAGGTCGCCTGGACGTTCTTGCCCAGCTCGAGGTCGCGGTCGAGCATCTGCGCGAGGCACTCGGCGATGAGGTTGCCGGTGAGCCAGGCCGGGCCGATCGGCCCGCGCCCGACCGCGGCGGGGAAGGTCGCGTTGTTGAGCGTCCCTTCTTCGGTGACGAGGTCGAAGCAGCGCATCAGCCCGCCCGCCGACCACGGGATGTCGCCCGCCAGGATCGGCAGCAGCGCCAGCATCACGCCGCCGCGCATGCCCGCGTACGTGCAGTTGATGACCCCGGCCTGGGGGTCGGTGCCGGTGAAGTCGAACGTCAGGTGGTCGCCGGTCTTGGTGGTGGTGACCGTGATTTTGTGCAGGTTCCGGTCGCCCTCGTGCGACTGGTCCTGGTAGCCGGTGGCGGTCCAGGTGCCGTCGGGCAGCGCGGAGAGCTTGTCCCGCAACCGGCTTTCGGCGTCGGACATCATCCGCTTCATGACGGCCTTGACGGTGTCCGGGCCGTACTGGTCGATCAGCGCGTGCAGGCGTTCGGCGCCGACGTTGTTCGCGCCGATCTTCGCGCGCAGGTCGAGCCCGACGAGCATCGGCACGCGCGAGCGGCGGACCCAGAGGTCGGCGACGTCGCGCTGCAGCCGCCCGTCGCGGACGACCTTCACCGGCGGCGTCGGCAGGGACTCGGAGAAGACGTCTTCGGCGGCGGGGGAGAAGGAGCCGAGCCCGACGCCGCCGAGGTCGGGCTGGTGGGCGATCGCGCTGGTCCAGGCGAACAGCTCGCCGTCGTGGAACACCGGCTGGTAGACGATGACGTCGTTCTGGTGCAGCCCGCCGCCGACCCACGGGTCGTTGCAGAGGAACATGTCGCCGGCTTCGATGCCCGGGTTGGCCGCGCGGTTGCGCAGCGTCCAGTAGATGGCGAGGTCGACTGCCCCGACGAGCATCGTGTTGTAGAGGCCGACCTGCACCTCCTGGCCGAGCTCGTCGGAGATGGCGAAGTCGAAGTCGTTGGCGTCGGTGACGATCGGCGAGCCCGACATGCGCTTGAGCGCCTCGCCCATCTCGTCGGTGACCGACCACAGCCGGTGCCGGACGACCTCGTAGGTGAGCGGGTCGAGGGCGTCGATCTGGTCCTGCGTGACACTGTGGACGGCCAAAGTGGACGGCAGCGACCGCCGCAGCTCGCCGAGGTCGACCGGACGGCTGGAGAACTGCTCCGAACCCGGGATGGGCATGCTCATGACGCGCTCCTGATCGTGAGGTTGCCGAGGTGGTCGACGGTGCCGGTGGAGCCGGCGGGCACCACGACGGTGGTGGTCGGGACCTCGACGATGGCGGGGCCGGCCAGCACGTGGCCGCTGCGGAGTTCGCGGTAGTCGTAGACGGCGGTGTCGACGTAGCCCAGTGCGGCGTCGAGGCAGACGGGCCGCGAGCCGGCCGGCGTGGCGGGTGACTCCGCCGCCGGGACCTCGGGCAGCCGCGGGCTGAACGGCAGGATTCCGACCCCGCGGACCCGGAAGGTGATGGCCTGGATCCCGGCTTCGCGGAACCCGGCGTCCTTGCCGTACAGGGCGGCGTAACGCTCTTCGAACCCGGCGGCGGCTTCCTCGATCGCCGCCGTGTCGAGAGGTCCTCGGACGACGGGGGTCGTGACTTCGGCGAGCTGCATCGAGTAGCGCATGTCGATTTCCCGGAACAGCTCGACCTTCTCGAACTTCAGGCCCTGCCGGTCGAGGCCCTCGCGGACGCGGTGTTCCAGCTGGGCGAAGTTGCGCTCGGCGCGCCGCGGGTCGAAGGGGACGTTCAGCGGGTCCGACAGTTCGGCCGCCAGCACGATGTCCGACGAGGCCAGGCCGAACGCGGAGAACGCCGACGCGACCGGCCCGAGCGGGACGACGACCTCGGTGCACCCGACTTCGGCCGCGTAGCCCGCGCAGTGCGCCGGTCCGGCGCCGCCGAACGCGTAGAGCACGAACCCACGCGGGTCGTGGCCGGCTTCGACGACGGTCTTGCGCAGCAGGTCGCCGGTCTGCGCGTTCTGCACGGTGTAGATCGCGGCGGCGGCTTCTTCGACGGTGAGGCCGAGCGGCTTCGCGATGTGCGTGTCGATGGCCTCGCGGGCCAGCTCCAGCGACAGCGGCTTGCGGCCGCCGAGCAGCCCGCGCTCGGGCAGGATGCCGAGCACGAGGTTGGCGTCGGTGTTGGTCGGCTCGGTGCCGCCGTTGCCGTAGCACGCCGGCCCCGGGACGGCCTGGGCGCTGTGCGGTCCGATGCGCAGGTTCCCGCCCGCGTCGAGCCAGGCGATCGCGCCGCCGCCGGACCCGATCGCGTCGACCCGCAGGGTGGGGACGTTGATCGGGTGGTGGTTGATGACGGTCGTGGTGTCGCGCACCGGTTCGCCGTCGACGACCAGCCCGGCGAGGAACGTGGTGCCGCCGACGTCGGTCGAGATGATGTTGCGGTGGCCGAGCTGGCGGCCCAGTGCCACCGAGCCGATCACGCCGCCGGTGAGCACGGACCCGACGGTGCTGATCGCCGCGGCGGGTGCCTCCTTCGCCGCGACCGCGCCGCCGTTGCTCTGCATCACCAGCAGGGGACCGGCAAGCCGGTTCGCGCGCAGCGTGTCTTCCAGGGTGCTGAGGTAGTCGCGCAGGCCGGGGCCGATCTGCGTGCTCATGATCGTGGTGGCGTTGCGGGCGAACTCGCGGATGCGCGGGCTCACCTCCGACGACAGCGCGACGAAGACGTCCGGGTCCTCTTCGGCGATCAGCTCGCGGATCCGCTGTTCGTGCGCCGGGTTGC
The DNA here is from genome assembly GCF_040675005.1 of Amycolatopsis sp. NPDC049691. Lineage (NCBI taxonomy): Bacteria > Bacillati > Actinomycetota > Actinomycetes > Pseudonocardiales > Pseudonocardiaceae > Amycolatopsis > Amycolatopsis sp. NPDC049691. Next base: position 308,733 of record NZ_JBFANX010000007.1, on the reverse strand, counting down.
GGAAGGACCACAGCAGCGAGACGGCGATGGCGCGGACGCCGTCGGCCAGCAGCGCGCGGATCTTCGCGCGGGTTTCGTCCTCGTCGAGCCGGACGACGACGGTGCCGTCGCGGTCGACCCGCTCGGTCACCTCCTGCGCGAGCCGCTTCGGCAGCAGCCCGTGGTCCTTCTTCTGTGCCAGCACGTTCTGCAGCTCGTGCGGCGAGCGCCCGAGGTAGCGGCCCTCGACGTTCATGATGAAGATCGAGTCGCGGTGGCCCTTGGTGGTGAGGAACCCGACCGGCGGGACGTTGCCCATCACCAGCGCGTTGAGCGACGACGTCGTCCCGTGGGCGATGTGGTGGGTCTCGGCCAGCAGCTCCGGCAGCGACTTCCCGAGCTGCTCGGCCAGCAGCCCGAGCACGTCGAGCACTCCCCGGGAGTAGTCGGGCGGGGTCGAGGGGGACTTCGCGGCGAGCACGGTCCCGGCGTCGTCGTCGAGAACGGCGTCGGTGAACGTGCCGCCCACGTCCACGCCGATGACATAGGCCATGACTCACGCTCCTTTGCGCGGGGAAAGCTGCTAACTGCGGCGTAGACTATTCAACGCATGTGACAAGAGTCAACCCTCTTGACGACGTCTGGTCGTTGACGTCAAATAGTCGACGTAGTTGTCAAACAAGGAGGTCGGAGATGCAGCCACGTCGGGTCGCGGTGCTGGGTGGCGGGCCGGGCGGGCTCTACGCCGCGCGTCTGCTCAAGCTGGCGTTCCCCTCCTGCGAAGTCGCCGTCCACGAGCAGGGCGAGCCGGACACCACCTTCGGGTTCGGCGTCGGGCTGGCCGCGGGCACCCAGCGCAAGCTGGCCGCGGCCGACCCCGACACGTTGCGCGACGTCGTCGCCGCGGGCTGCCGGCACGACATGACCCTGCGGGCCGGCGGGCGCGTCGCCCGGGTGCGCAACGACCGCCTGGTCGGCGTCGCCCGCACCGACCTCCTCGCGATCCTGCAGCGCCACGCCGAAAAGGCCGGCGTGGACCTGCACTTCGGCGTCCGCCGGGCGGCCGCCGACCTCGACGCGGACGTGGTGGTCGCCGCCGACGGCGTCGGCAGCGCCACGCGCGAGCAGGGCGACTTCGGGGCGCGGATCGGCACCGGGCGGGGCCTCTACCTGTGGTGCGGGGCTGACTTCGCGCTCGACGATGCCCTGTTCGAGCCGGTGCGCACCGAGCACGGCGTGTTCGTCACCCACGCCTACCCGTACGGCACGGGGAACAGCACCTTCCTCATCGAGACCGACGAGGCCACCTGGCGCCGGGCCGGGTTCGACCACGACGTCGCGGACGGGGAGTCCGACGAGGTGTCCCTGCGGTACCTCCAAGAAGCCTTCGCCGAGCAGTTGCGCGGCCACCGGCTGATCGGCAACCGCACGCGCTGGCTGCGCTTCCGGACCGTCCACTGTGACCGGTGGGCGGCCGGCAGCACCGTCCTGCTGGGCGATGCCGCGCACACCGCGCACTTTTCCATCGGTTCGGGCACGAAACTCGCCATGGAGGACGCGATCGGGCTGGTCGACGCGCTGCGGTCCGCGCCGGACGCCGCGGCGGCGTTCGCGCGGTACGAGGCGGACCGGCGGCCGGCCGTCGAACGGCTGCAGGAGCTGGCCCGGCGCAGTCAGCTGTGGTGGGAGTCGTTCCCCGCGCGGCTGCACCTGCCGGTCGAGCGCCTGATGGTCGCGTACATGACCCGCGCCGGGAACGTCCCCTTGGAACGCTTCGCCGCCACCAGCCCGGACGTCGTCGGGGCCGCGCTGACCCAGTACGCCGGGACGCCACCGCCGCCGGACGGGCTCGTCGACTGGGTCCTCGACCGGCAGCCGGCCCCGCCCGGCGACCTCGTCACGATCGACGACGTCGTCGACGATCCGTGGGATCTCGCTGGCGACGCGGTGGTGGCTCGCGCCCGGGAGGCCCGGGAGCGCGGCGCGGCGGGCTTCCGGTTCACCGGACCGGGTGACCGCGGGGCGCTGCTCACCCGGCTGGACCTCGCCGAGCGCGTCCGGCTCGAAACCGGTGGGATCGTGCTGGTGGCAGGACCCGCGGCGCGGCGGGACGACCTGGCCGCCGGCCTGGTCAGCGGCCGCACCGACCTGATCGAGGAGACGGCATGAACCGGGGTGACAAGGTGGTCGCCTACCCGGCGGACTTCGTGCGCGCGTACCGGGACCGCGGGCTGTGGGGGACCCGCACGATCGCCACCCAGCTGCACGAGATCGCGCGGGCCCACCCGGACCGCGACGCCGTCGTGGCGCTCGACGGCCGCGTCACCTTCCGCGAGCTGGACGAGCGCACCGACCTGCTGGCCGCCGGACTGGCCGGCCTCGGCCTCGCCCCCGGGGACCCCGTCCTGTTCCAGGTCACCAACCGGCTCGCCGCGGTGCTCGCCTGGTACGGCGTGCTCAAGGCGGGCCTGGTGCCGGTGTGCACCCTCGCGGCCCACCGCGGCCACGAGATCGGCGAGGTCAGCCGCCGCGTCGGCGCCGTCGCGCACCTCGTGGAGACCGGCGGGTTCGACCTCGTCGGCTTCGCGCTCGAGCAGGCCGCCGGCCACCCGACCCTGCGGCACGTGCTGGTGCTCGGCGACGACCCGCGCGGCGTTTCCGTGGAGGCGCTCGGCCGGGACGTCGACGCGGGAGCCGCGCGCAAGACGGTCGAGGAGATCCAGGCCGGCATCGGCCCGGACGACGTCGCGGTCTTCCAGCTCTCGGGCGGCACCACCGGCGTGCCCAAGGTGATCCCGCGACTGCACGCCGAGTACTGGTACAACGCCCTGGCTTACGCGCGGTCGTGGGGGTGGACCGCCGAGTCGAGGGTCGCGCACCTCATCCCGATCGTGCACAACGCGGGGATCGTCTGCGCGCTGCACGGCCCGCACAGCGTCGGCGCGTGCCTGATCCTCGGCACCGCCGACCTGGACGTGTCGCTGCCGCTGCTGGCGCGGGAAGCGGCCACGCACGTCCTGCTCGGCCACGGCCACTTCCGGGCCGTCGGCCACCCGGGGTTCGCCGCCGCCGCGGCCGCGCTGACCCAGGTCGTGCTGTCGGGCAGCAAGGTCCCGCCCGCGCTGTTCGACGACCTCGAGCGCCGCGGGCTGTGGTCGGGGCAGCTGTTCGGCATGGGGGAGGGCCTGTTCCTGACCACCCGCCCCGGCGCGCCCCGGCTCGCGCGCGCCACGACCGTCGGCACGCCACTGTCCGAACTGGACGAAGTGCGCGTCCTCGAACCGGGCACCGAAGACGAGGTCCCGGACGGCGAAGCCGGCGAACTGTGCTGCCGCGGCCCGTACACGCTGCGCGGCTACTTCGACGCCGCCGAGCACAACGCGCGCGCGTTCACCACCGACGGCTTCTACCGCACCGGCGACCTCGCGGCGATCCGCGTCCTCGGCGGCGAGCGGTACGTGAGCATCGAAGGCCGGCTCAAGGACGTCATCAACCGCGGCGGCGAGAAGATCAACGCCGAGGAGGTCGAGCTGCTCCTGCTGCGCCACCCGCGCGTCACCGCGGCCGCCGTCGTGGCGATGCCCGACCCGCGGCTGGGGGAGCGGTCGTGCGCGTTCGTGACCGGCGGGCCGCTGGACCTGCCCGAGGTCCAGCGGCACTTCGCCGGGCTGGGCGTGGCCAAGTTCAAGTGGCCGGAACGCGTCGAAGTCGTCGACGAGATCCCGCGCACCCTCGTGGGGAAGCTGGACAAGAAGCGCCTGCAGGCCGAAATCGCCGCCAAGATCGCCACCGAGCAAGGAGTAACCCCGTGACCCCGCACCGCATCGGCCTCGTCGTCCCCAGCTCGAACGTCACCGTCGAGACGGAGATCCCGGCGCTGCTCGCGCGCCACGCCGACACCTTTTCCTTCCACGCCAGCCGGATGCGCATGCACCAGGTGTCGCCGGAGGAGCTGCGCGCGATGAACGCCCAGCGCGAACGCTGCGTCGACGAACTGGCCGACGCCGGCGTCGACGCGCTGCTCTACGCGTGCCTCGTCGCGGTGATGGCGCAGGGGCCCGGCGAGCACGCGCGCACGGAGAAGGCGGTGGTGGACCAGCTGGCGACGCGGGACGCGCACCCGGCCGTGCTGTCCAGCGCCGGCGCTCTCGTCGAAGGGCTGCGCGCGCTCGGCGCCCGCCGGATCGCGCTCGTCACGCCGTACGTGCGGCCGCTCGCCGAAGAGGTGGTCGCCTACCTGCGCGCGGAGGGCTTCGACGTCGTGGACTGGGTCGCTCTGGAGGTCGCGGACAACGCCGAGGTGGGGTGCATCCCCGGCGCGCGCGTCCTGGCCGCCGCGCGGGGCCTCGACCTTTCCCGTGCGGACGCCCTGGTCATCTCCGCCTGCGTCCAGATGCCGTCGCTGGAGCTGGTCGAACCGGCGGAGACGGAGTTCGGGCTGCCGGTCCTGTCGGCGGCCACGGCCGGTGCGTACGCGCTGTTGAAGGGCTTGAACCTCGCGCCGCGGCTGCCGGGAGCCGGGCGGCTGCTCGCGGGACCTCTACCATCACGAGGATGAGCGGCAGCACACCGCGGGGCGGGTCCCGCGAAAAGGGGACCACCGCCCGGCGGGAACTGGTGGAGAACGAGCTCTACGAGCACGCCACCCGGCTCTTCGCCGAGCGCGGCTTCGCGGGCACGAGCCTGCAGGACATCGCGGACGCTTTGGGGATCACGCGGCCGGCGCTCTACTACTACGTCAAGAGCAAGGAAGAGCTGCTCGCCAAGCTCGTCACCGAGGTCACCAACGGGCCGCTGGAAGAGCTGACCGAGCTGGTGGCGCGCGACCTCGACCCGGTGGCGAAGCTGCGCGGGATCGTGGAGATCATCGTCGGCCGCCGGGCCCGGCAGCCGGAGCGGTTCCGGCTGCTCATCCGGTCGGAGGCCGAGCTGCCCGCCGAACTGACGGAGGCGTACGACGAGGGCCGCCGGGCGGTGCTGAAGACGATCGCGGGAGTGATCGAGGAGGGCGTGCGCGCGGGCCGGTTCCGGCCGGTCGACGGCCGCGTCGCGGCGCTGGGTGTGCTGGGGATGTGCAACTGGGTGGCGTGGTGGTTCAACCCGGGCGGGCGCGATTCGGCGGAGTCGGTCGTCGAGCAGCTGGCGGACATGGCCGTGGGTGCGCTGCAGCGTCCGGACCAGCATATTCTCGACGGTGAAGGGCCGGCCGCGGCGTTGAAGATGCTGCGCCAGGACCTCGACCACCTGGAGCGCATCCTCGACGTCTGACGCTGATCGGCTGTCGAGTCCGGTTCGGCGTCGGGTGGGATCGCCGCCCGCGCGGCCGAGGGCTTGCCGCGCAATCGGGATCGTCCGCCGTGATCCTGTCTCGACCTGGTGACAGGTGGTCTCGAACGCCCGCGAGACATGGTGCGCGAGCCCGCTCCACGAGCGGTCCTTGTGGCGGCCGAACTCCCGAACTTCGAAACCGGCGGCTTCGATGGTCCCCCGGACCTGTTCGGCCGAACCCGGGGTTGCCCGGGGGCCGGGCCAAGGTGGCTCTTGCTGCCTTCCCACAGGCCCGGCCATCCGTCCGGATCGAGGCCGGCCTCTATCTCGACGACGCGCCGGAGATGTCGACCGCGTCAGAACCTGTGTCCGTCGCGTCGGAAGTCCACTAGGGGGCCGCTTTGTCACAGTTCTCGTCGCGAAGCAGGGCAAACCAGGGCAGCCATCGCGAAGCCCACAGATTTCTGAAGCATCGTGTCGTTCGGCACAGGCGTCAGAATATTGACTCACTCGTCGACTCCCGCGTACCGTGGACTTCACGAGACCACGCGGGAGGCAGTCATGACCGAGCTGGACCACCGGGTGCGGGGCGTCGACCACGTCGCCTTCCCCACCTTCGACCCCGCCGCCACCGTGCGCTTCTACCGGGACGTGCTGGGATTCCCCGTCGTCCACTCGATCTGCGCGGCGGGCTGGGGCCCGGAGAACCACCCCGACTTCATCCACTTCTTCTTCGACATCGGCAACGACGACCGGATCGCGTTCTTCTACTACTTCGGCACCACCCCCGAAGTCGGCGGCCGCCCGGGAGCGAAGGGTGACGTCTACGCGCGGTTCGGCGCGGACGTCCCCGAGTACTTCGTGCGCTCGCGGCACCTCGCGATCCACGTCGAGAACGAAGCAGACCTGCTGGAGTACCGCCGCCGGCTCGACGCGAGCGACTGGCCGGTCGAGATGCAGATCCAGCACGAGACCATCGAGTCGATCTACACCCACGACCCGAACGGCTACATGGTCGAGCTGACCCGCGCGATGCGGCCGGTGACGCCCCAGGAAGACCTCGACGCGAACCTGACCATCGACGCGCTCCTCGACGTCGTCGGCGAGCCGGAGCCGACGTTCGGGAAGCTCCTGGCGCGCAAGGCCGAGCTGATCGTCGAGCGCGCGGCGGACTGGGAACCGGCGCGATGACCGCGTTCTACGTCCTCGACGTCCCGGAGAACACCGCGGTCGCCAAGATCGCCGGCGCGGATCCCGCCGTGACCGTCGACCGGATCGGGCCGTACTTCGCCATCACCGCGCCGGGGGCGATCGTGGTCGACCGGCGCGCGACCGGCTGCCGGCACGCCGTCTGGTATTCCTGCGTCGGCGGGGTGGCCCGGGACAGCCGGATCACCCGGCACGACAAGGACGCCCTGCGCGTGGAGCCGGTGTGAGCGGGCGCCTCGGCGCCGGCCGCTACCTCGCCGCGGGGGAGCGGCCCGCCTCGACCGTCCACGAACTGACCACTGTGGACGGGGCGACCGTGCGCGGCGTCCTGTCCACAGTGGCCGGTGCGCGGACCGTCGTGGCGCTGATGCACCCCCGGCAGGACCTGACGCACCACCCGCTCGTCCCGCTGCTGCTGCGGGCCGGGGTCGCGGTGTGGACCCAGCACACCCGCTCGGTCAACAACGACCTGAACCTCGTCCACGAGCAAACGCTCCTCGACGTCGCCGCCGGGCAGGTCTTCCTGCGGCAGCAGGGGTTCGACGCGGTCGTGGTGCTCGGCCACTCGGGCGGCGGCACGCTCTTCGCCTACTACTGCGAGCAGGCCGCGCGCACCGACCGTGTCGAATCCACGCCGGGCGGACGGCCGACCCGGCTGGCCGAAGCGGAGATGCCCCTGCCCGACGGCGTCGTCTTCCTGGCGCCGCACCCCGGCCAGGGCAAGCTGCTGCTGGCGTGCATCGACCCGTCCGTGGCCGACGAGACGGACCCGATGTCGGTCGTCCCCGAACTCGACCCGTTCTCGCCGGCCAACGGCTTCGCCGAGCCGCCGGAGAGTTCTTGCTACTCAACGGAATTCCTGGACCGCTACCGGGCGGCCCAGCGCGACCGCGTCGCCCGCATCGACGCGGTGGCCCGCGCGCACCTGGCCGGCGCCGCGGCGGCGCGCGAGGCGTTCAAGGCGAGCGGCCGCGCCGAAGACCGTCGCCGGTCGCTGGCGCCGCACGTCATCACGGTGTTCCGCACCGACGCCGACCCGCGCACGGTCGACCTGAGCCTGGACCCCAGCGAGCGCCCGTACGGCTCGCTGTTCGGCAAGCGCCCCGACCTGATCGACTACGGCCTGGTCGGCTTCGGCAGGCTCGCGACCCCGGAGGCGTGGCTGTCGACGTGGTCGGGCCTGAGCTCCCGCGCCGACTTCGTGCGGTGCGGGCCGGGCGTCACCGTCCCGACGCTGTTCATCGAGCTGACGGGCGACCAGGCGGCGTTCCCGGCGGACTCCCGGCGCATGATCGCCTCCCTCGGCGCGGCCGATCTGACGGCGACGACGGTGCGCGGCCTGCACTTCGGCGGCGCCATCGCCGACGGCGAGCCGACGGGCAACGAGCTCGCGGCCGCCGAGATCGTCGAGTGGCTGGGCAAGCGCTACGGCTGAGCGACCTTCCGGACCGAGGTCGTCTCGCAGGTCAGCGGTGAGCCGTCGGACGCGGTGGGGACGAGCGGCGGGACGACCGTGCCGTGCTCGTCCACCAGCACCGAATGCGGCTCGCCCGCCTCGAAAGCGTGCCGCTCACCCCACTGGCGCAGCGTCACGATCACGGCGAAGAGGTCGCGGCCCGCCTCGGTGAGCGCGTACTGCCGCCGCTTGCCCGACGGTGCCTCGACCTGGACGAGCAGGCCGTGCCCGGTGAGCCTGCGCAGCCGGTCGGTCAGGATGTTGCGGGCGATGCCGGTGCGCTGCTGGAAGTCGGTGAACGAGCGGGCGCCGTCCATCGCGTCGCGGACGATCAGCAGGCTCCAGCGATCGCCGATCACGTCCGCCGCCCGCGCGACCGGGCAGGTCGGGTCCGTCCACATCGCGTCTCCCATGAGTTGCGTTATGAAACCATTCTCGCTTACGCTCCGAAGAGTTGCAAATCGCAACCAATCGGAGGTGTCGTGGGACGCGGGACGAGGCTGCTCCTGGCCGTGGTGTGCGGGGTGGCGGTCGCCGGGGTGTACGCCGGGCAGCCGGTGCTGGGCCTGATGGGCGACGACCTCGGCGTGCCCCGGGACTCCGTCGGCTGGTTCGTGGCCGCCGGGCAGTTCGGCTACCTCGCCGGGCTGGTGCTGCTGGTGCCGCTCGGCGACCGGCTCGACCGGCGTCGCCTGATCGCCGCCCACCTGGGCTTGGTGGCGGCCGGGCTGGCGGTCACCGCCGCCGCGCCGGTCGCCTGGGTGGCGTTCGGCGGCCTCGCCGTCGCGGGGCTCTTCGCGGTGGTGGTGCAGACGACGGTCGCCTACGCGGCCTCGATCTCGCCGCCCGCCGAGCGCGGCCGCACCCTCGGCGTCGTCACCTCCGGCGTGGTGGCCGGCATCCTCGGTGCCCGGGTGCTCGCCGGTGCTTTGGCCGATCTTGGTGGCTGGCGCGCCGGCTACCTCGCCCTCGCGGTCCTCGCCGCCGTCCTCTCCGCGCTGTGCCTGGTGGCCTTGCCCGCGGACGTCCGGACCGGCACGGAGTCCTACCGGCGGATACTCGGGGCGCTGGCCGGGCTCTTCGCGCGGCCGTTCTTCCTCGGCCGGGGGCTGATCGCGTTCTTCCTCTTCGCGTCCTTCGGCACGTTGTGGAGCGGCATGGCGCTTCCGTTGGCCGGCGAGCCGTGGCGCTTGGGCGAAACGCAGATCGGGCTGTTCGGCATCGCCGGGCTCGCGGGCGCGCTGGGCGCGGCCCGGGCCGGCCGCTGGGGCGACGCGGGACACGCCCGCCGCGTCACCGGGATCGCGCTGGTGCTGCTGCTCGGGTCGTGGCTCGCCATCGGGCAGCTCGGCTGGTCGTTGCCGCTGCTGGGGTTCGGCGTGCTGCTGCTCGACTTCGCCGTCCAGGTCGTGCACGTGGCCAACCAGCACCTGCTGACGACCGCGTTCCCCGGCCGCACCAGCACGGTGATCGGCGGGTACATGGTCTGCTACTCCCTCGGCTCGGCGGCCGGCGCCGCCGCGACCACGACGGTCTACGCCGTCGCGGGCTGGGTGGGCTCCACCGTGGTCGGTGCGGCCTTCGCTTGCGGAGCCCTGATCACCTGAGCGGTGGCGCTCTCGAACCGTCCGCATGGTGCGAAAAAACCGGGACGAGCCGGACCAATCGCCCGCAAGCGCGTTACTTCCCGTCCACATGCTGAGACGGTTGAATGATCACCGACGCACCTCCCTAGAGTTCCCGATCGTCACTCGATCGACTGAACCTTGACTCCTGAAGGTGCTGTGTCCGCCCCCTCCTTGCCGCCGCTCGCGGCGCGCTCCTTGCCCGCCGCGGTGTGGCGCGCCGTCCGGACCGGGCGGTGGACGCCGGTCTGCGCGCTGCTGATCGTCGTCATCCTGCTGCTCGCCGCCGGCGCCGACCTGTTCGTCCTCGCCGAGGGGCAGAGCCTCGCCCCGGACATCGCCACGCTCGGCCCGACCGGGCTGCCCGCGGGCGCGCTCGGCGGGGTGAGCGGTGCCCACTGGTTCGGCGTCGAGCCCCTCACCGGCGTCGACCTCTTCGCGCTAGTCGCCCACGGCGCCCGGACGTCCCTGCTCGTCGGCCTCGGCGCCACCGTGCTGGGAACGGTGCTCGGCGTCGTGATCGGCGTCAGCGCCGGCTACCTCGGCGGCTGGTGGGACCGGCTGGTCACCTGGACCGCCGACGTCATCCTCGGCTTCCCGTACCTCATCTTCATGATCGCGCTCGGCGCCGTCCTGCCGGTGGACTTCCCCCGGCAGATCACCCTCATCGTGGTCCTCGGGCTCTTCGGCTGGCCGCGCATCGCCCGCATCGTCCGCGCCCAGACCCTGACGCTGGCCCAGCGCGACTTCGTCGCCGCGGCCCGGGTCGTCGGCGGCGGCCCGTGGCACGTGTTCACCAAGGAGCTCCTGCCGAACCTGTGGGCGCCGGTCATCGTCGTCGCCAGCCTGTCCATCCCGTCGATGATCGGCAACGAGGCCGCGCTGTCGTTCCTCGGCGTCGGCGTCCTGCCGCCGACCCCCAGCTGGGGTCGCACCATCAGCGCGGCCATCGACTTCTTCGAGACGGACCCCATGTACCTGGTCTTCCCCGGCGCGATGCTGTTCTTGATCACCTTGGCGTTCAACGTCGTCGGCGACGCGATCCGCGACGCGCTCGACCCGCGGTCCGGGGGTGCCGCCTGATGCGCACCGCCCGGTTCGTGGCCACCCGCTTCGCGGGGATGCTGCTGGTCCTGTTCGTCGTCGCCTTCGTGACGTTCGTGGTGTTCTACGTCCTGCCCGCCGACCCGGCACGGCTGGCCTGCGGCCGCCCGTGCTCGCCCGAGGGGCTGCAGCTGGCGCGGGAGTTCATGGGCTACGACGTCCCGTGGTACCACCAGTTCCTCGACTTCCTGGGCGGCATCTTCGGCGGCCGCACGTTCGGCACCGGCGCCGCGGCGGTCCACTGCACCGCGCCGTGCTTCGGCTGGGACTTCCAGAACAACGTCGACGTGCTGAGCGAGATCGGCGGCCGGATCGAGGTCAGCTTCTCGGTCGCGCTGGGCGCGGCCGCGATCTGGATCGTCCTGGGTGTCGGCCTCGGCGTGCTTTCCGCGCTGCGGCGGGGAACCGCCGTCGACCGGATCACGATGGCCACCGCGATGGCCGGGGTGTCCATGCCCGCCTACCTCGCCGGGATGATCGGCATCACGATCTTCGCGTTCGCGCTCGACGTCGTCCCGAAGTCCGGGTACGTGCCGCTGACCGAAGACCCGGCGCAGTGGGCGTGGCACCTCGTGCTGCCGTGGTTCGTGCTGGCGTTCCTGCACGCCGCGATCTACGCGCGGCTCACCCGCGGCCAGATGCTCGAAACCCTCGGCGAGGACTACATCCGCACCGCGCGGGCGAAGGGCCTCACCGAGCGGAAGGTGGTGGGCCGGCACGCGCTGCGCAACGTCCTGCTGCCGGTCATCACCGTCTTCGGCGTCGACCTCGGCGGCCTGCTCGCCGGCACGGTGATCACCGAGCGGATCTTCGGCATGGCCGGGGTCGGCCGGCTGCTGGTCGACGCGATCGCCTCGCTCAACCTGCCGGTCCTGCTGGGCGTGACGCTGTTCTCGGCCCTGCTGGTGACGGTCCTGAACTTCCTGGTCGATCTCTGCTACGGCGCGCTCGATCCGCGAGCGCGCCTCGTCTGAAGGGGACACGATGAAAAAGCTGCGGTTCGCCGCGGGGGTCCTTGCCGCCGTCACGCTGCTGACGGCGTGCGGCGCCAACGACACACCGGCCGGGCAGGGCGGCACCGTCAAGCCGGGCGGGAACCTCGTCCTGCTCAACGACGCGCCGTCGATCACCTGGGACCCGGCGAAGAGCTCGAACCTCGTCGTCACGACGCTCGGGCTGATCCACCGGCGGCTGACGTCGTGGGACGTCGCGCCGGGCAAGGACACCACCATCGTGCCGGACCTGGCCACCGACACCGGGAAGGCCACCGACGGCGGCAAGACGTGGACGTTCACCCTCAAGGACGGCCTCAAGTACGCCGACGGCACCGCCATCACCTCGGCGGACGTCAAGTGGGGCCTGGAGCGCTCGTTCGCGCCCGCGTTCTCCGGCGGCCTGGCCTACCACAAGGACCTGCTCTCGCCCGGCCTGGCGTACAAGGGCCCGTTCGACGGCAAGGAACTCGACACCATCCAGACGCCGGATCCGAAGACGATCGTCTTCCACCTCGCCCGCGCCTACGGCGACTTCAACTGGGTCGCCAGCACCCCGGCGTTCTCGCCGGTGCCGAAGGGCAAGGGCGCCGAGGCGAACTACGGTGACCACCCGGTCGCTTCGGGTCCGTACCAGCTGCAGAGCTACGAGCGCGGCAAGTCGGCGAAGCTGGTGCGCAACCCGAACTGGAGCCGTGACGAGGACAAGACGCGGCTGGCCTACGCCGACACCATCGACTTCGAGCTCGGCCAGGACACCAGCGTCATCTCCAAGCGGCTGATCGACGACACCGGCAAGGACCGCAACGCCTTCGGCATGTCGTTCGCCTCGCCCGCGCAGCTGGCGCAGATCCAGGGCAACGCGTCGGCGAAGGCGCGGCTGGTGACGTCGGAATCCGGGGCGCTGGCCTACCTTTCGCTCAACACCCAGCGCGGAAACCTCACCAACCCCAAGGTGCGCCAGGCGTTCCAGTACGCCGTCGACAAGGCCGCCTACCAGGTCGCGAGCGCGGGCAGCGCCCAGCTGGCCGGCGACGTCGCCACCACGCTCATCACCCCGGGCCTGCAGGGCCGCGAGCAGTACGACCTGTACCCGGCGCCGCCGTCCGGCGACCCGGCGAAGGCCAAGCAGCTGCTGGCCGAAGCCGGCTTCCCGAACGGGCTCGACGGGCTGGTCCTGGCCACCCACAACGAAAACGGCTACCCGGAGAAGGCCGCGGCGATCCAGGCCGCGCTCGCGCGGGCGAACATCAAGGTCACCATCAAGCCGCTCGACGAGGACACCTACACGTCCGAAGTGGACACCAAGGGCCTGTCGGACTACGACCTGACGCTCACCTCGTGGCAGCCCGACATCCCGTCCGCGAACGCGAACATCCAGCCGCTGTTCCAGTCGACCGAGATCGGCAACGGCGGGTACAACGAGTCGCGGTACAGCAACCCGGAGGTCGACAAGCTGATCGGCGAGGCGCAGGCCACTGTGGACCCGGTCGAGGCCGGCAAGAAGTGGGCGGCGCTGGACAAGAAGATCCTCGCCGACTCGCCGGTCGTGCCGCTGATCTACACCCGCAACTCGTTCCTGCACGGGTCGCAGGTCGGGAACGTCCAGATCGGCCGGTTCCCGGCCTACGTCGACTACCGCAAGTTCGGGATCCTGCAGTGACCGCGGCCGGGCTCCTGCGGCTGCACGACGTCGCGGTCTCGTTCGGGGACGTCGAAGCCGTCCGCGGGGTCGGCTACGAGGTCCGCGCGGGCGAAGTCGTCGCGGTGGTCGGGGAGTCCGGCTCCGGCAAGACGGTCACCGCGATGTCCCTGCTCGGCCTGCTCCCGCCCACGGCTCGCGTCACGGGCCGCGCGGAGCTGGCCGGGCGGAACCTCTACGCGATGACGCCGGCCGAGCTGCGCGCGGTGCGCGGCGGCGAGGTCGGCATGGTGTTCCAGGAGCCGATGAGCGCGCTGAACCCGGTGTTCATCATCGGCGACCAGCTCGTCGAGGCGATCAGGACGCACCAGCCACTGGCGGCACCCGCCGCCCGGGACCGGGCGATCGAGCTCCTCGGCCTGGTCGGGCTGCCGGAGCCGCTTGAGCGGTTCCGCGCCTACCCGCACGAGCTGTCCGGCGGGCAGCTGCAGCGCGTCGTGATCGCCATGGCGGTGGCGAACGAGCCGAAGCTGCTGATCGCCGACGAGCCGACGACGGCACTGGACGTCACCGTCCAGGCGGAGATCCTGGAGCTGCTGCGGGACCTGCGCTCGCGGCTGGGGACGGCGATCCTGCTGATCACCCACGACATGGGCGTGGTCGCCGACCTGGCCGACCGCGTGGTGGTAATGCACGACGGCCGGGTCGTCGAGCAGGGGACCGCCGCCGCGATCTTCACCGCGCCGGCCGAGGAGTACACGCGGCAGCTGCTCGGTTCGGTCGTCTCGCTTTCGGCGACGGCGACGTCGGGGCTCGAACGCGCGCTGACGGCGGAGCTTTCGGTCGGCCCCGGCCACGTCGCCGCGGCGGAGCACCCCGCGGTGGCGTCGGTCCCGGACGTGCCCGCCGAGGCACCGCTGCTGCGCGTGGCGGACCTCTCGGTGACCTACCGCGGCCGGTTCCGCTCGATCGCCGTCCGTGCGGCCTCGGGGGTGAACCTGCACGTGGAGCCGGGGGAGGTGCTCGGCCTGGTCGGCGAGTCCGGCTCGGGCAAGAGCACGGTCGCCCGCGCGGTGACGGGGCTGCTCGCGCCGACCGGCGGGTCCGTCCACATCGGAGGCACGGACATCACCCGGGTGCGCGGCCGGGCGGCGAAAGCGTTGCGGGGCCGGATCGGTGTGGTGTTCCAGGACCCGTTGTCGTCGTTGAACCCGCGCACGACGGTGGGGGAGAGCGTGGCGACGCCGCTGCGGCTGCACCGCGCGGTCCGTGCGTCCGAAGTGGACGGCCGGGTGGCGGAGCTGCTGGACTCGGTCCAGCTTTCGCCGTCGCTCGCCGGGCGTTACCCGCACGAGCTGTCGGGCGGTCAGCGCCAGCGGGCGTGCATCGCCCGCGCCCTGGCGCTGAACCCGGACCTGCTGGTGGCCGACGAGCCGACGAGCGCGCTCGACGTCACGATCCAGGCGAAGGTCCTCGACCTGCTGCGCGACCTGCGCCACGAGTTCGGCTTCGCGTGCCTGTTCATCAGCCACGACCTGGCGGTGATCGAGCAGCTGGCCGACCGGGTGGCGGTGATGCACCGCGGCCACGTGGTCGAGCAGGGCCCGACGAAGGACGTCTTGACCGCCCCGGCGCACCCGTACACGCAGCGCCTGCTTTCGGCGGCTCCGGTGGCGGACCCGGAGGCGCAGCGGCGCCGCCGGGAGGCCTGGCGGCAGCTGCGTTGAACCGGAGGTGGCCTGGGCACGTGCCAGGAGCGGTCACGCCCAGGGCGTGCCGGCGGCCGCGCGTTCCAGGCCGGTGACTCCGGCTTCCCGGCGTTCGCGCAGCAGTTCGCCGGCGATCGAGTAGCGCGGCGCCGCGGCTTCTTCCGCGCGGGCCGCGTGCTCGACGATCGCGTCGACCAGCGACGGGACCATCGACAGCCGTGGGTGCTCCTGGTGGATCCGTTCGTGCCGGCCGGTGACGACGTGGGCGTTGCGGCCGAAGTCGATGCCCACGCCTTCGCGCGTCAGGTAGGCCAGCAGGCCACGGCGTTCGGCGATGCCGGGTGAGGTGTGCAGCGCGATCGCCTCCCACACGAGGTCCACCTGCGGCGCGCCGACGCCGTGCTCGGTCAGCAGCTCGGCGGCGAGATCCGCGCCCTCGACCTCGAAGCGCGTGCGGCCGGGCGCCCGCGTGCCCAGGCCGAGGTCGTGCAGGACGGTGGCCGCGAACAGCAGCCCGGCGTCGTAGGCCGGGTCGGCCAGGCAGCCTTCGTGCTCGGCGAGCAGGCGGGCGAACAGGAAGCTCCGGACGCTGTGGTTGGCCACCGCCGGGCTTTCGGTGTCCCGCACGGTGGCGAGGATCGTGGCGGCGAGCGGCCCGGCGGGCAGGGCGAGGAAGTCGTTCACCGCGTCGACGCTAGAAGCCGGCCGCGCCCGGCGACAGTGGCCCGCAGGCCGGTCACCGCTAGGATCGTGCCATGAAGCGGCACGGCGTCACGGTGCTGGCGCTCCCGGGCGTGCTCGCCCTGGACATCGGGATCCCGGTGCAGGTCTTCGGCTCGGACCCGCACTACGAGCTCACGGTCTGCGCGGACCGGCGCCCGGTTCCGGTGGCCGGCGGCGGCCTGACGATCGCCGCGGACGCCGGGCTCGAGGCCCTCGACGGCGCCGGGACGGTGATCGTCCCGGGCTACGCCGACACGGGCACCTCGCCGCCCACGGCCGTGCTGGACGCGGTGCGGGCCGCCCACGCGCGGGGCGCGCGGATCGTCTCGATCTGCACGGGGGCCTTCGCGCTCGCCGAGGCCGGCCTGCTCGACGGGCGGCCCGCGACCACGCACTGGCAGTTCACCGCCGACCTGAGCACCCGCTTCCCGCGCGTCGAGGTGCTGCCCAACCGGCTGTACGTCGACGACGGCGACATCCTGACCTCGGCCGGCGTGACCGCGGGGATCGACCTGTGTCTGCACCTGATCCGCACCGACGAAGGCGCCGCGGCGGCGAACGCCAAGGCCCGCCAGCTCGTCGCCCCGCCGCAGCGCGCGGGCGGCCAGGCGCAGTACGTCGAGCGCCTGCGCCCGGAGGCGACGGGCGACCGGCTCGGCCCGCTGCGCGAGTGGCTGCTGGCCGACCTCACGCGCCCCGTGGACGTCGACGCGCTCGCCGCCCGCGTCCACCTGTCCCGGCGCACGTTCCTGCGGCGGTTCCGCGAGGAGACGGGGACGTCGCCGATGGCCTGGCTGACCGGCGCACGGCTGGACCGGGCGAGGGAACTGCTGGAGACGACGGACCTCCCCGTGGAGCACCTGGGCAGGCACACGGGCCTGGGCAGCACGGCTTCCGTGCGGGCGGCCTTCCACCGGCACCTCGGCACTTCACCGCGGGAGTATCGGGCGCTGTTCCGCCACCGGCGCGCCTCGGACTGAGGTACCGCGAACCCTTCCGGCGCCCGGGGATCGGCCCTCGGCGGCGGTTCGGGCCGAGGGCCGCCACCGGTGCGGCCCGGCGGGTCAGCTGTCTTCGGGGTGGAGGCTGATGGTGGTCCAGGTGCTGAGCGTGCCGAGGCTGTCCCGGCGGGCACGGCGGCCGGTCAGCGCCTGGTTGCGGGCGTTGACCGGGGCCGCTTGGCCGAGCACCGGCGGGCCGAGCGGGTCCTCGGGCAGCGTGTTCTGGTCCATCGGGATTCCTCTCCGGTCGGGGTGTGGACGGCACTCCCACGCCCGAACGCCCCGGCCGGTTGAGGTCAGCGCTTGTTCTTGTCCCAGATGACCACCGGCGGCGCGTCCGGGTAGTCGGTGTCGTGGGCGATGACCTTGTCCACCTTCGGGTTGTGCCGCAGGATCGGGAACTCGTCCATGTCGAAGACGTTGTTCGGCCGGCGGGAACCCAGCTCGTCGCCCTGGCCGGGCCAGCCGCTCGACTTGCCCGGGGTGTTCGGCAGGGCGATGTGGACGTCGCCCTCCGCGTTGTGCGCCAGCGCCTTCGACGCGTCCTTCCAGACCTTCTCGCCGTTCGGGTGGTTGTCGGAGAACTTCGGCATCTCGACGCCGTTGTCCTTCAGGAGGCCTTCGAGCGTGTTGCCGCCGTTCTTCTTCGCCAGGTCGATCGCCGGGTCCTCGATCGAGCCGTGGTACTTCGACTCGGAGACGGTCTTGCCGGTCGCGGGGTCGACGACCGAGTCCTTGATGTGGCCGCCCGACCAGAACCACGACTTGTCCTTGCCCGGCGCCATCATCTCGTCCCACTTTTTCGAGAACTTGGCGTACTGCTCGTCGGTCATGTTGTGCGGCCGGATCTTGCCGTCCGGGTCGCGGAACTCGTCGAGGCCGTCCGGTTTCTTCGACCCGGGCGGCAGCTTCGCCGCGTCGCCGCCGCCCGCCGGGTTGTCCGGGGCCTTCGGGCCGCCCGTCTTGCCGCACGGGCTCTGCACCAGGCCGAGCGGGTCGCCGTGCAGGTGCGGCTGGTCGACATACCCGGCCGGGTCGGGCGCCGCGGCCAGGCCGAGCGGGTCCTGGCTCAGGTACCGGCCCGTGCGCGGGTCGTAGTAGCGGTAGACGTTGTAGTGCAGGCCGGTCTCGGCGTCCCGGTACTGACCGGGGAAGGCCAGCGGCATCGGCGCGGTCCCGGACGTCGAGGGCAGCAGTTCGCCCCAGAAGCTCGTGCGCGCCCGCCACTCGATCGTCCCGTCCGGGGCGACGAGCTCGGTCGGCGTGCCGGCCGGCGACGTGACCACCGTGTGGAACCGCACCTCGGCACCCCGCTGCTCGACCTGGACCACCGGCCTCCCGTCGTCGGGATGGCGTTCCCACGTCAGCACGCGCGAGTGCCCGTCGTCGGTCAGCTCGATCTCCTCGACGAGCTCGGCGCCGCTCCAGACGAACCACGTCTCGGCGGTCTGCCGCGGCGCGCCGTCGTCGCCGAGGACCCAGCGCCGCTTGGCGAACCGGCGGCCGAGCGGGTCGTAGAGGTAGGTCCAGAACGACTCGTCCGGGGCGATGACGGCGACCAGCCGGTCCAGCTCGTCCCAGACGAAGCGCCACTCGGCGGCCGCGTGCACCCGGCTGGTCACCCGGCCCTGCGGGTCGTGGCCGTACCGCGTCCCGGCCGGCGGCACGAGCCGGCCCGCCGCGTCGTAGGCGAAGCGTTCGACGCCGTCGGGTGCGTGCACCTCGGCGACCCGGCCGGCGGTGTCGAACCCGAACCGGACCGGCCGCGGGTCGTCGATCGCGGCGAGCCTGCCGTCCGGCGTGTAGGTGTAGGCACGCCGGTCCAGGCCGGCGCTCACCTGCTCACCGAGCCGGTCCGCGGCGTCGAAGGCCTGGCGCAGCACCTCCGAGCCGTCGACCGACCGGCGGACCTCGCGGCCGGCTTCGTCGTACTCGAACGCGAGTTCGTGCCCCGCGACGCGAAGCGCCACCGGACGGTCGCCGTCGTAGTGCCACTCACTGTCCACACCGGACAGCGTGTGGCGGCGGACGCTCGTGGCCGAGTACGTCCAGCGCACGCCGACGCCGTTGAGCGTTTCCTCCCGCACGCGCCCGTGTTCGTCGCGCACGATCTGCAGGACCGACTCGTTGTTGACCGCGTGCTCCAGCTGCCCGAGGGCGTCGTAGGCGTACCCGGTGACGCCGGTGGCCGTCCGCCGTTCGACGACGTTGCCGAGCTGGTCGTAGGCGAACTCGGTGACCTCGCCGAGGCCGTTGGTCATCCGCCGCAGCTGGCCGGCCTCGTCGTAGGCGTAGGTCAGCCGGCGCCCGTCGAAGTCGGTCTCCTCGACGAGCCGCCCGGCCGGGTCGTAGGTGTAGCGCCAGGTCCGGCCACCCGGATTCGTCACGGAGACCAGGCGCAGCTCGGCGTCGTAGCCGTACGCGGTGCGCGCGCCGGCGGCGTCGAACTCCTCGACCGGCAGGCCGAACGGGCCGTACGTGCGCCGCGTCGTCCGCCCGGCCGCGTCGCGGTGTTCGACGACGCGTCCTTCGCCGTCGTGGCGCCAGCTCTCCCGCTCGCCGTGCGGGCCGATCCGCCAGGAGCGTTGCCCTTCCGCCGTCCAGCCCAGGCGGGCCGCGCCGCCGGACGCGGTGTGCACCAGCCGGGGCCGGCCGAACGGGTCGCGGTCGCCGGGCCGGGCCGCCGCGGTGAGCACCGGCTCGTCGCCGAGGGCGTCGGCCGGACCGTCGACGCGCAGCCGGGTCGAGACACCCGGGAGGGCGGCGTAGGGGTCGGCCGCCGGGACGACGGCCCGCGCGTCGCCGGCCCGCAGCTCCACCTCGCCGGTTCCGGTGGGCGTCAGCCGCACCACGGAACCGTCCGGCCGCGTGACGGTCGTCAGCACGCCGTTTTCGTAGCCGTAGAAGGTGATCCGCCCGAGTTCGTCGGCCTGCGACAGCAGGTCGTCGTAGCGGGTCCAGGAGTACCGGCGCGTGTGCCCGAGCGGGTCGGTCCGCTCGACGAGCTGGCCGGCCTCGTTCATCCGGTAGATCCAGGTGTGGCCCAGCGCGTCGGTGTGCCGCGTGGTCCGCGCTTCGGTGTCGTAGGCGAACGTGCCGTTGAGGTAGCGCTCGGCGCCGACGCTGCGGACACAGCGGCCCGCGGCGTCGTAGACGTACCGGTACCAGGTGCCGGTGCGGTCCTGCCAGCCGACGATCCGGTCGTCGACGTCGTAGTCGAGGTTCACCGGGCGTCCGGTGAACCCGGCGATCTGGGTCAGCTGGCCGAGCCGGTTGTAGCCGTACCGCACCACCGGCGCGCCGCCGGGGACGCCGAGCGCGGTGATCCGGCCGGCGCCGGAGTCGATGCCGATCTCGGTGCCGTCGTCCCGGCGCAGCAGCCGAGGGGCACCGTTGCCGTCGTGGTCGATCGTGGTGCGGGCGCCGCCCTGCTCGATCAGCGTCAGCGGCCGCACCGGGCCGGGGCCGGCCGCGAACCCGAGCTCACGCGCGCCGGTCGCCAACCGGTAGCCCTCGGCGGTCCGTCGTAGCGGGTACCGCGGTCCTTCGATCGGCAGCACGGGCCGGTCGCCTTCGGGCAGCGGGTACACGAGAACCATGCCGTCCTCGGCGTAGAACCGGACCCGGTCGCGGCCGACCTCCAGCCGCTGGTCCAAAGTGGACGCCCAGGAGCGGCCGAACCACCGGCCCGCGCGGTAGGACGACAGGTGCGTGCGCGACAGCACCAGCTCGCCCGCGTCGCCCGGCAGGGTGAGGTCGAGCTGGGTCAGCACCACCTCGCCGGTGGCGACGTCGACCGGGTCGGAGACGCAGACCTTCTTGTCGTCCGGCACCGCGCGGTCGCGCGGGCCGTCGCCTTTCGGATCGCCCTTGGGATCGCCCTTCGGCGCGCCGCCGCCATCGGGGTCGCCCTTCGGGGTGCCTCCGGTCGGCCCGTCGGCGGGCGGCTCGCTCTTCGGCGGCGGATCGGTCTTGGGCGGCGGGTCGGACTTCGGCGGCGGGTCGGCTTTCGCGCCCGACGTGCTGGTGCTGTCGTCGCCCTTGGGCGGCGGATCGGTCTTGGGCGGTGGCGCGTCGGGGTCGCCCTTGCCCTTGGGGCCGCCGAGGTCCTTCGGGTTGCCGTTGATGTCGGCGTGCTTCGGCGGTGGCGCGGCCTTGCCGGGCTTGATGTTCTTCAGGGCTTTGGCCGCGTCGCCGAACAAGTCGCCGGCTCGCTTGAGCAGCGGAACGAGCGCCTGCAGCGCCTTGACGAGCCGCTTGGTCAGGTCGGCGATCTTCGACGCCGTCTTCGCGACCGCGGTGACCACCTGCGGGACGACCCAGGTCATCCCGATCCCGAGGGTGAAGACGACCTGCAGCGCCCAGCTGATCAGGTGGCCGACGAGTTCGGCGATGATGTCGCGCACCAGCGCGCGCACGGCCGCGACGACCTCACCGGCGGTTTTGACGCCGCTGGAGGCGCCTTCGCAGCCTTTCTGGGCCGTTTCCAGCAACGTCACCGTGTCCTGCGCGCGCTGTCGGTAGGTGTCGGCGGCATTGCCGGTCCACGACGCGACGTCCGTCTTGACCATGCCCGTGAGGTCCTGGCCGATGCTGCCGAGTTCCGTGGCGACGTTCTTCCAGGTTTCCGACTGCGCCGCGATTTCGTCGGCGTTGCCGGTCAGGGCGTTGAGGGCTTCTTTGAGGGGGCCGACGTGCTCGATCAGCCAGCCGACGCCGGCGGCGAGGATGGCGCCGAAGGGATCCATGGCCATCGACAACGCGTCGAGCGCGGTGCCGACGGCGCCGAGCGCGACCGAGGCCCAGTCGCCGCTTTCGATCGCGGACTTCAGGTCGTTCGCCGACTCCAGCAGCGAAATGCCCGAATACGCCTTGGTGGAGTCCTTGGTCTCCGCGACCAGCGGGTTGCCCACTACGCGACCTTCCTGACGTCACGGCGAACAGTCGTCAAACTTTCAAACAGCTTCCGGCGAACGTAGCAGCGCCACCGCGGCGGAAGACGTGGTTGCCCGAAAATCCGGCGATCCCTGGCTCGGGCGGGCAAGCAGAGCGCAGAGGACTCTTTGCAAAGCGCTCTCTGTAGTCTACGGTGGCGGCATGACCACGAACGAGCCGTCCCGGCCGCTCGACGCGCGGATGCTCCGGGCGCTCGCTCACCCGCTGCGGATGCGCATGCTCGAGCTGCTGCAGGCGGACGGCCCGGCGACCGCGACCGGGCTGGGCAAGCGGGTCGGGGAGAGCTCCGGCACCACCAGCTGGCACCTGCGGCAGCTGGCCGAGGCCGGCTTGGTCGAAGAGGACAGCGAACGCGGCAACAAGCGCGAACGGTGGTGGAAGCCCGCCCAGAAGTCGACGCGGATGCGGGTCGTCGACTTCATCGACGACCCGGATCTCGCGGCGCCGCTGGACACCTACCTGCGCTCGGTGATCGAGCACCGGTACGAGGCCGAATCGCGGTTCGTCAGTGAACTTCCGCGCTGGATCGACCAGTGGTACGACAAGGCGGTCTTCAGCGACGTGCGGCTTTCGCTGACGCCCGAGGAGGCGGCGGCGATGAGCGCCGAGGTCGACGCCGTGATCGAACGCTACCGCCGGGACGCGCGACCGGGCGACCACGACGTGATCGCCCACTGGTCGGCGTTCCCGCGGCAGGCGCAGCCCGAAGAATCCGACTGAGGGGGACGAAACGATGGTGCATTTCCTGCTGGCCGAGGACCTGGTCCGCGAGCGCGAAGCGGACCTGAGACAGGCGGCGGTCCGCGTCCGGCGCGAAGAAACGCGACGGGAACGCCTCGGCTGGATCCTCGTGGCAGCCGGTCTGAAACTGGTGTCCGCTCAAGCGCCCAAGCTGACCGCCCGGCGCACGTCGCCGGCATAGGCCTCGGGCTGTTCCCAGGCCGCGAAATGGCCGCCCGCGGGGTGTTCCACGTACTCGCGGATGTTCAGGAACGCCTCGGCGTAGCTGCACGGCTCGGGCTTGGTGTCGCGCGGGAACACCGACAGCACGGTCGGCGTGCCGACCCGGCCGGGGAGGCCGACCGGTTCGGCGTAGGTGGTGAACGACGTGCCGATCGTGCCGGTGACCCAGTACGCGGTGACCCACGTGAGGAGCTCGTCCGGGGTGAAAGCCGAGGCGTCCGACCAGAAGTCCAGCTTCTCGGCGATCCACGCCACGAGCCCGGCGGGTGAATCGCCGAGGGCGACGGCGAGGGTGTTGGGCCGCGTCGACTGCTCGGCGATGTATCCGCCCTCGGTGCGGAACCACTGCGCCGCCCGGCCGAGGTAGGCCGCGGCGTCCGGGGCGAGCGTCGCGGGGTCCGCGGTGAGCGCGCGCTGCGGGGCGACGTTCGTCAGGTGCAGTGCCGCCACGCGGTCCGGGTGCTCGGTCGCGAGGATTTCCGCGACGGTGCCGCCGATGTCGCCGCCGGACACCGTGTAGCGCGGGTAGCCGAGTTCGGCGAGGGCGTCCGCGACGAGTGCGGCGATCCGGCCGGCCGACATGCCGGGCTCGGTGAGCGGGGCGGCGAACGGGAAGCCCGGCAGTGCCGGGACCACCACGTGCAGGTCCGCCAGCAGCGGCAGGACGCGTTCGAACCGCAGCACGGAGTCCGGCCAGCCGTGCAGCAGCACGACGACGGGGGCGTCCGGATCGGCCGCCCGCCGGTGGATCACCCGCAGGGCTCCCGCGGTCGTCCACGGGAGTGCGCGGATGCGGCGCTCGTGGACGTCCCAGTCGTAGCCGTTCGCCCAGTGGTCCAGGAGTTCGTCGAGGCGGGTGCGGCTGATGCCGCGGGCCGGGTCGTCGCTCCATGGGGTGGTGATCCGCCGCGTGCGCCGGAGTCTTTCGCGTAGGTCGTCGGTCATGTGTATCACCGTACACATGATGTGTATGGTCGTACACATGACTTCGCGCGACGCGGCGGCCACCCGGCAGCGGATCTTGGAGCACGCGAGACACCAGTTCGCCCGGCACGGCTACCGGGCGGTCACGGTCAAGGGCGTGGCCGACGCGGCCGGCGTGTCGCCGAACCTCATCACGCGCTACTTCGGCGGCAAGGACGGCCTGTTCCTCGCGGCGACCCGGGTGGAGATCCCGGTCGCGGCCTCGTTCGACGGCGACCGCGCCACACTGGGGCCGCGCCTGGCGGCGAGCATCGTCCGCCGCTGGTTCGGCGAACCGGGCGAGGACCCGCTGCTGGCGCTGCACCGCGCAGCCGGCGAGCGCCCCGAGGCGGCGGAGGCGCTCGCGGCGTTCCTGGACGCGAATTCGGTGGAGCCGTTGCACCGCTACCTGCGTGACAGCGGGCTGAACGACGCGGAGGCCCGCGGCCGGGCCGCGGCGATCGATGCGTTCGTGCTCGGCGTCTCGACCCGGCGCCGCGTCCTGCGCGCCGAACTCGGCGACCCGGCCGAACTCGAGGCCTGGCTGGGCGAGACGATCCAGCGGCTGGCCGACGGGTGAGGGAGTGACGAAGGTGTGGTACGCGGACCCCCTCGGCGCGGCGACCGGCAGCGAGCACCGGGCCGGCTAGCCGGCGACCACGCGGTGGCGCAGCTGTTCCAGGGTCTTCGCCAGCAGCCGGGACACCTGCATCTGCGACACACCCACCCGCTCCGCGATCTGGCTCTGCGTCAGCTCTTCCACGAACCGCATCTCGATGATCGCGCGCTCGCGGGGTGGGAGGTCGGCCATCGCCGCCTCGAGCGTCAGGTGGTCGTCGGCCTTGCTGTACGGGGATTCCCGGTCGGCCAGCTGGTCGCCGATCGTGCCGGCGTCGCCGCCGCCGCGGGCCGGGGCGTCCAAAGAGGCCGGTTTGTACGCCTCGGCCGCCAGCAGTCCTTCTCGGACCGTCTCGACGTCGATGTCCAGGTGTGCCGCGAGTTCACTTGGGGTGGGGGAGCGGCCCAGGTCGTGGGCCAGTTCGCCGGTCGCCTTGACCAGGTTCTGCTGCAGCTCCTTCAACGCCCTCGGCACGCGCATCGACCACGCGCTGTCGCGGAAGTGGCGGCGGACCTCGCCCATGATCGTCGGCACCGCGAAGGACAGGAAGTCGCGGCCGCGACCGGGGTCGTAGCGGTCGACCGCGTGGATGAGGCCGGTCCGCGCGACCTGCACGAGGTCGTCGAACGACTCGCCGCGGCCGGCGAAACGCTTGGCGATGTTCTCCGCCAGGGCGAGGTGCTCGGTGATCAGCCGGGCGCGCAGCTCGGCGTGCCGGGGGTCGCCGGGCGTGAGCTCGCTGCGTTCGTCGAACAGCGGAGCGCAGTGGGCGAACTGGTTGGCCCGCCGCGGCGCGGGGGTGGGCGTCGCGACGGGTCGCTCAGGGGCTCTGACAACCATGGTGACCACTTACCCAAAGCCGTCACGATCCACACGAACCGGTGAGCCGTTGGTACATCCGGAGCAATGCCGGGCTCAGCAGGGCAGCGTGCCCGCCCGCAGGGCGTGGCCGCCGTCGTTCGCGTCGTCGGCCCACACGACGGCCTTGCGCCCCGACGAGCACGTCGACGGCGGCGCGATCGCGAAGCCTTCGTTGTTGTAGTTGGGCATCTTCGACGGCCGCGCGTAGGTCGCCGACACCGCGAACTTGCCGTTGACGATTTTCAAGGTCGCCGTCTTGCCGCCGCACGTGTCGTCGCAGACCGTCCAGAGGCGGCCGGCCGACGGCTCGAACTCCAGCTCCATCACCTTCGGGAATCCGGCCGGAAAGGCCGCGACGCGGGTGAAACCGCCACCCGACTGGGTGAGGGCGTAGGCGTAGACCATGCCTTTGTCCTCGAGGCCGACGAAGTACAGGCCGCTGCCGTGGCCGGGGTAGGCGGCCGGGTCGTACGTGGCCTTCGCGTGGTCGTCGCGGAAGCCGTTCGCGGTCAGGAACGAGTCCGGGACCCAGGTGATGCCCTCGAACCCGCCGTTGTCGTCGACGTCGGGCAGGTCGCCGGTGAGGTCCCACTCCGCCACCGCGCTGAGCGACCCGGCCGCCGACGCGGTGTCGAACCGCAGCACCTTCAGCAGGCTGCCGTCGCCGTCGTTGTCGTGCTCGGTCGCGGCGAACACCCCGTCGGGCGTGGCCACGACCCCTTCGGCGTCCGGGTCGCCGCTGCCGTTGCGATAGTGCAGCGCCTTCCCGGACGGCCAGCCGGCCGCCGGGGTCCACTTGCCGCCGTCGCGGACGAGCCGGTACAGGGTGCCGGGGCCGTTCTTGACCGCCCACAGCACGTCGGGGCCGTCGAAGGAGAGCCCGCTCAGGTTTTCGCCGAAGACTCCGGCGGCGTCGGCGACGGTCACGGCGGGATCGCCGGGCCAGGCCGCCGTCGCGGCTTCGGCGTTGCCGACGGGGACGGCGAGCAACGCGGTGAAAAGGACTGCGGAAAGCCGGGAAGGGATGCGCACGTCGTGCTCCTGCGGGAGGTGGGCAACGCGGCGTCGGCGAGAACGATCTTGCCGTCCCGGACTGTACCGAGCCGGTCGTGCGCGGGCAACGGTTCCGCGTTGCGCCATTCCGGGCACGATCGATCAAGATCGGCGCACCTCGTTGACGTAGTTAGGAAAGTTTCTTAACTTATGATCATGTCCGAGAATCGGGAACTCCGGCTGGCCGAGTGGTACGACCACCACGTGCGGCGGCACACGCGGCGCGGCGTCTTCCGCGCGGCCGCCGCCGGTGGTGCCGCGCTGGCCGCCGGCCGCCTCCTGCTGCCCTCGACGGCACAGGCGGCCGGCCCGACGGTGCTGCTCAACGCCGAAACGGTGCCGGGCTCGACGCTGCGCCCCTTCGGCCGCCACCTCGCCTACGGCGCCGATGCCTCGCGGCAGGTCGTCGTCTCCTGGCAGACGCCGGCCAAGGTGACCGCGCCCTACCTGCGCGTCGGCACCGCCGAGGGCGACTACGGCGCGACGCTGCCGGCCGAAGTCCGCGCGCTGACGAGCGATCTGTCGTGGCAGACCGCGACGCACACCTTCTCCCCGCACAGCCCGTCGGCGATCACGCAGTACTACCTTCACGTCAAGCTCGACAACCTGGTGCCGAACACGACCTACCACTACGTCGTCGGCCACCAGGGCTACGACCCGCTCACCAGTGGCCGGGCCGGCGAGGTCGGCACGTTCCGCACCGCGCCGGCGGCCGGGCGCACCGACGGCTTCTCCTTCACCGCCTTCGGGGACCAGGGCGTCGGCTACAACGCGATCGCCACCAACAGCCTGATCGCCGACCTGGACCCGCGGTTCCACCTCGCAATGGGGGATCTGAGCTACGCGCTCAACGGCGAAGGCGGCCACCCGGACGAAGACAAGTACGACGCCCGCAAGTGGGACTCGTTCTTCGCGCAGAACGAGCTCGTCGCGGCCGGGATCCCGTGGATGGTCGCCCTCGGCAACCACGAGATGGAGGGCTGGTACGACGACCACGGCTACGGCGGCATGCGCGCCCGGTTCACCATGCCCGACAACGCCTGGGCCGGCTCGACGTGCATCTACTCGTGGCGCTACCAGAACGTCGGCCTGATCAGCCTGGACGGCAACGACATCTGCTACAACAGCCCGTCCAATCTGGACTATACGCAGGGCAGGCAGACGTCCTGGCTCAAGTCCCAGCTCGCGAAGTTCCGCGGTGACCCGGCGATCGAGTTCATCGTCGTCTACTGCCACCAGTGCACCTATTCGACGTCCGACGCGAACGGCGCCGAGCTCGGCGCGCAGCAGAAGTGGGCGCCGCTGTTCGACCAGTACCAAGTGGACCTGGTGCTCAACGGGCACAACCACCTCTACGAGCGCACGGACCCGATCAAGGCGGGCAAGGGGACGAAGAAGGCCGCGCCCGGCGCCACCGTCGACCCCCGGAAGGACGGCGTCACCTACATCACCGCCGGGGGCGGCGGCGAGAGCATCAACGACTGGATCGACGAAGCCGCCGGCGACTCCTACCTCGGCCACGTCCACGACGCGACGGTCACCATGCGGTGGGACGACGAAGAAGGCGGCGGGCACTCCAAAAAGGTCGACTGGTCGCGGGTGCGCTTCCGGGGCTACAGCCTGGTGCACGTCGACGTCACCCCGGCCGCCGGCGGGCAGCCCGGCCGGCTGCACGTGCGGGCGCTGACCGAGGACGGCGTGCTCGTCGACGACCTGACCATCCGCCGCGGCTGACCGGAGGACCCGCGATGACCACGTACCCTTCCCGGCGCGCGTTGCTCAGGGCCGGCGTGTTCGCCGCCGCGCCGGCCGCCGCCGGGGCGAAGCTGCGCCCGTTCGGCAGGCACCTGGCCTTCGGGGCGGACCCGGCCACGCAGGTGACGGTGTCCTGGCAGGTGCCGGGCGCGGTGACCGGCCCCTACCTGCGCGTCGGCACCTCGCGGGCGACGCTCGGCCCGCCCGTCGCGGCGGAACTGCGCCCGCTGACGAGCAAGCTGTCCTGGCAGCACCCCGAGGAGCACGACTTCCCGCCGCACGCGCCCGCGACGCAGACGCAGTACTTCGTGCACGCCAAGCTGACCGGCCTGACTCCAAGTACGGCGTACTCCTACGTGCTCGGGCACGCGGACTACGACCCGCTCGCCGCCGGCCGGCTCGGCGAGGTCGCCTCCTTCCGCACGGCGGGCACCACGGGCCCGTTCACGTTCACCGCGTTCGGCGAGCAGGGCGTCGGCTACAACGCGATCGCCGCGGCCGGCCGCGTGGCGGACCTCGCGCCGGCGTTCCACCTGGCACTGGGCGGCCTGAGCTACGCGATGCACGAGCCCGAGGGCCGGCCCGCGTCGGAAGACTTCGAGTACGACGCCCGGAAGTGGGACACCTACTTCGCGCAGAACGACCCGGTGGCGTGCGCGGTGCCGTGGATGGTCACCCCCGGCCACCGCGAGTACGAGAAGTTCTACGACAGCACCGGAAACGGCGGCCTGCGCGCCCGGTTCTCGATGCCGGACAACGCCTGGGCCGGTTCCACCGGGATCTACGCCTGGCGCCACCACAACGTCGGCCTGCTCAGCCTCGACGCCGGCGAGGTCTGCTACCGCTTCCCGGCCAAGCTCGGCTACACGGCGGGCAAGCAGCTGAAGTGGCTGGACGCGCAGCTCGGGCGGTTCCGGGCCGACCCCGCCGTCGACTTCGTCGTGGTCTGCTGCAACCACTCCGTCTACAGCACCGGCGATCGCTACGGCGCCGAGCTGGGAGCACAGGAGAGCTGGGCGCCGCTGTTCGACAAGCACGGCGTCGACCTGGTGCTCACCGGCCACAACCGCGTCTACGAGCGGACAGATCCGATCAAAGCCGGGAAGGGGACCCGGAAAGTCCCGCCCGGCGGCACGGTCGTCGCGAAGACCGACGGCACCACGTACCTCACCGCCGGTGGCGGCGGCCAGGCCCTGGACGGTTTCTTCAAGAACGTGCCCGAGAGCTACCCGGGCCACGAATCGAGCGCGACCAGCGCGACGATGAAGACCTACCGGAAGGGCGCCACGAAGCCGACCGAGACCAAGGTGACGTGGTCCCGGGTCCGCTACCGGGGCTATGGCCTGGTGGCGGTCGACGTCACCCCGGGCGCCATGACCGTCCGCGCCGTGGCGGAGAACGGCGACCAGATCGACGAGGTGACCCTGCGTCGCGGCTGACCGTCCACATCGGACTCACATGACCCAGCGACGGAAGCCGCCCTCGGCGTTGACGACCTGACCGGTGATCCACCGGCTTTCGTCGGAGGCCAGCCAGCGGACCAGCCGGGCCACTTCGTCCGGACGGCACCACCGGCCGGCGGGCAGGGCCCGGCCGACGCGCTCGGCGAGGTCCGGATCATCGGCGCCAGGTGCTGCCCGGAGGGGAACAGGATGATCCGCCCGCCGGGGCGGGCGTCGTCGTGGGCGGCGGCGAACGCCTGAGCCGGCAGCACGCTCGCGCGGGCGTTCACCGCCCAGGTGTTCCACGATTCCGGCGTCGCCGACGGGATCTTTGCCCCACGGTTGTTCCGCGTCGTGCGGGGACCACGAGTGCGCGAGCACCGACGCGCCGGCCGCCAGCAGCTCCGCGGCCACCGCGAAGCCGATCCCGGCCCGGCGGCTCACCCCGGTCACGACCGCGACCCGGCCCTCCAGTGCTGTCACGCCGTCGACGGTAATCCGGGAGCCGCCGCGGATCGACCGGTTTTCGACGACGTGGTCGAATAGCCCGATACTTTCGTTCCCGGTAGGCAAGCCGTTACACTCCCGGGCTGGGAGCGCTCCCACGTCGACTGTCCCTGTCGGTTACCCCAGGAGGTCGGTATGCCCCGGCGGTTCCTCCGGGCGGTCGTGGTCGGCGTGCTCTTCGCCGTCTGCGCGCTCGTTCCGCTACCAGCCACAGCCACCACCACAGCGGTCGCACCCACGCGGATCATGGCGCTGGGCGACTCCATCACCGGCTCGCCGGGGTGCTGGCGGGCGCTGCTGTGGAAACACCTGCAGGACACCGGGCACACCGACGTCGACTTCGTCGGCACGCTGCCCCCGCAAGGCTGCGGGTTCGCCTACGACGGCGAGAACGAAGGCCACGGCGGCTTCCTCGCCACCGGCATCGTGCGCGACAACCAGCTGCCCGGCTGGCTCTCGGCCACCCGGCCGGACATCGTCCTCATGCACCTGGGCACCAACGACGTCTGGAACGGCATCGCCGCGAGCGCGATCCTCGACGCCTTCACCACGCTGCTCGGCCAGATGCGGGCGGGCAACCCGGCGACCAAGCTCGTCGTCGCGAAGATCATCCCGATGAACCCGGCCGACTGCGCCGCCTGCGCGCAGCGCGTGATCGACCTGGACAACGCGATCCCCGGCTGGGCGCAGGCGCATTCCACGGCGGCGTCCCCGATCACCGTCGTCGACCAGTGGACCGGGTTCGACACCGCGGCCGACACGACCGACGGCGTGCACCCCAACAGCACCAGCGGCATCCAGAAGATGGAAAGCCGCTGGTACCCGGCCCTGGTCGCGGCGCTGCCCTGCGCGACGGCGGCGACCGGGCTGCACGTCAGCGGCACGCAGGTCGCCGAGGCGAACGGCGCGGCGTTCGTGATGCGTGGCGTCAACCACCCGTACGCCTGGTACCCGAGCCAGACCGGCGCTTTCGCGGACATCAAGTCCTTCGGGGCCAACACCGTCCGCGTCGTGCTCGGCAGCGGCCAGCGGTGGGGACCGACTTCGGCCGCCGAAGTCACGAGCGTCGTCGCGCTGTGCAAGCAGAACCGGCTCATCTGCGTGCTGGAAGCGCACGACACCACCGGCTACGGCGAGGAGGGCGCGGCCGCGAGCCTGGACCAGGCCGCGAGCTACTGGATCAGTGTCGCCAGTGCACTCAAGGGCCAGGAGAACTACGTCGTCATCAACCTGGGCAACGAGCCGTTCGGCAACAACCAGCAGGTGAGCGCGACGTGGGCGAGCGCGACGAGTGCCGCGATCACCCGGTTGCGTGGCGCGGGCCTGCAGCACCTGCTGATGGCCGACGCGCCGATGTGGGGGCAGGACTGGCAGAACGTCATGCGGGACAACGCGGCTTCGGTGCTCGCCGCCGACCCGCAGCACAACACGGTGTTCTCCATCCACATGTACGGCGTCTACGACACCGCCGCCGAGATCACCGGGTACTTCGACGCCTTCCGCACCGCCGGCCTGCCGCTGGTGGTGGGCGAGTTCGGGAACCTGCACACCGACGGCGACCCCGACGAGGACACGATCATGGCCGAGGCGCAGGCCCGCGGCCTCGGCTACCTCGGCTGGTCGTGGAGCGGCAACAGCAGCGACGTCGCCTACCTCGACCTGGTCACTTCGTTCGACCCGGCCAGGTTGACGGCTTGGGGAGAGCGCTTTCTCACCG
Source organism: Amycolatopsis sp. NPDC049691 (assembly GCF_040675005.1). NCBI lineage: Bacteria > Bacillati > Actinomycetota > Actinomycetes > Pseudonocardiales > Pseudonocardiaceae > Amycolatopsis > Amycolatopsis sp. NPDC049691. The sequence goes on along the minus strand of NZ_JBFANX010000007.1, from coordinate 277,189 downwards.
GGGCGAACGGCGTCCGCCGGACGTCGAAGGAAGCCACGGTCTACGGCGGCGGCACCACCGACACCCAGGCCCCGACGACGCCGGGTACGCCGTCCGCGTCGGCCGTGACGGCCACCGGCGCCACGCTGTCCTGGGCCGCCTCGACCGACAACGTCGGCGTCACCGGCTACGACGTCCTGCGCGCGACGGGCAGCGGCACGTTCATCCAGGTCGGCACGACCGGCACGACGACGTTCACCGACTCCGGCCTGACGGCGTCGACGACCTACCGCTACCAGGTGCGCGCCCGCGACGCGGCGGGGAACACCTCGGCGAACTCCGCGGCCGTGAGCGTGACGACCGCCGCGGGCGGCGGCACCGGAAGCTGCAAGATCGGCTACTCCGCACCCGCCTGGGGTGGCGGCAACGGGTTCACCGCGAGCGTGACCATCACCAACACCGGCGCGAGCACGCTCACCGGCTGGACCCTCGCCTTCGGCTACACCGCGGGCCAGCGGGTCACCCTGCCCGGCTGGGGCGCCACGTTCACGCAGAGCGGCGGCGACGTCACCGCCACCAACCTCGCTTGGAACGGGACCCTGGCCCCGAACGCCTCGACGAGCATCGGCTTCAACGGCACGTCCACCGGGACCAACCCGGCGCCGGCGGCGTTCACCCTCAACGGCACCACCTGCACGGCCGGCTGATCGTCCACACCAGACAAGGAGAAAACCATGTACGCGCTGAACCGGCGGCTGGTCGTGGCCGCCGTGGGTGTCCTCGTGCTGGGGCTGACCCCGGCCGTCGCGGCGGCGGGAACCGCGCCGCCGCGGTACGACAGACTGAACCGCGGAGTCGTCAGTGTCCCTACTCCGCAAGGAAACCGGGTCAGCTGGCGCCTGCTCGCCGACGACCCCGCGGGCGTCACGTTCGCCGTCTACCGCGACGGCACCCGCGTGACGCGGACCGCGGCCGGCGGGCCGACCGGCTTCCTGGACGCCGGCGCTCCGGCGGGGGCGAAGTACACCGTCCGGGCCGTCGTCGGCGGCGTCGAGCGGATGTCGGCCTTCGCCGCCGAGGAGTCGCTGACGCTCGACAGCACGGCCGCGGCGAGCACCCGGGACGTGCCGATCCAGATCCCGCCCGGCGGCACGACGCCGTCGGGGGAGAGCTACACCTACAGCGCCAACGACGCGAGCGTCGGCGACCTCGACGGCGACGGCCAGTACGAGATCGTGCTCAAGTGGGATCCGAGCAACGCCAAGGACAACTCGCAGTCCGGTTACACGGGGAACGTCTACGTCGACGCCTACCGGCTGGACGGCACCCGGCTGTGGCGGATCGACCTGGGCCGCAACATCCGCGCCGGCGCGCACTACACGCAGTTCCAGGTCTTCGACTACGACGGCGACGGCCGGGCCGAGGTCGCCATGAAGACCGCCGACGGCACGCGCTCCGGCACCGGGCAGGTCATCGGCAGCGCCGGCGCGGACTACCGCAACTCCAGCGGGTACGTCCTCGCCGGCCCGGAGTACCTGACGATGTTCGACGGCCAGACCGGCGCGGCGATGTCGACCGTCAACTACGACCCGCCGCGCGGCACGGTGTCGTCGTGGGGGGACAGCTACGGCAACCGGGTTGACCGGTTCCTCGCCGGGACGGCGTACCTGGACGGCGCGCACCCGAGCCTGATCATGTCCCGCGGCTACTACACCCGCACGGTCATCGCCGCCTGGGACTTCCGGGGCGGCGCGCTGACCGAGCGGTGGAAGTTCGACTCGAACTCGGCCGGCTCGCAGTACACCGGCCAGGGCGACCACCAGCTGGCGATCGCGGACGCCGACGGCGACGGCCGCGACGAGATCGTCTTCGGGGCCATGGCGATCGACGACAACGGCGCTCCACTGTGGAATACCCGGCTCGGGCACGGCGACGCCATGCACGTCGGCGACCTGATCCCGAGCCGGCCCGGGCTCGAAGAGTTCAAAGTGGACGAAGACCCGGCCAAGCCGGCAGCGTGGATGGCCGACGCGAGGACCGGGCAGATCATCTGGCAGAACGCGTCCTGCTCGTGCGACAACGGCCGCGGCGTCTCCGACGACATCTACGCCGGCAGCCCCGGCGCCGAGTCGTGGTCGTCCGCGGTGTCCGGGCTGCTGAACACCAGCGGGCAGAACATCGGACGCAAGCCGTCCTCGACGAACTTCGTCGTCTGGTGGGACGGCGACGCCCAGCGCGAGCTGCTCGACGGCACCCACATCGACAAGTACGGCACCGGCGGCGACTCCCGGCTGCTGACTGCGTCCGGCGTGCACGCGAACAACGGCACGAAGAACACGCCGTCGCTGCAGGCGGACCTGTTCGGCGACTGGCGCGAAGAGGTCGTCTGGCCGACGTCGGACAACCGGGCGCTGCGGATCTACTCGACCACGGACGCGACGAGCATCGCCCACGTCTCGCTGATGCAGGACCGCCAGTACCGGGAGGCCGTCGCGTGGCAGAACACCGCCTACAACCAGCCGCCGCACCCGAGCTTCGCGCTCGCGAGGTGAGCGGGAACCGGGGTGGCGACGTAGGCTGACGCGCCGGCGGGAGCGCGACAGTGGTGGTGTGGATGGGCGAGACGCGGGCGGTGGCCCGGGACACCGCGTGGTCACTGGCGGCCAGGGTGCTGGACGAGCTGGACGAGCTCACCGGCGCCCTGGTCGCCGTCATCGTCGAGCAGAACCCCGGCTACCAGGTGACCGACGTGGTGCCCGACGACGACCTCTGGCGCTCCTGCCACGACAACCTCCGCCGGGTCCTGCAGCTGATCGGCCGCGGCGCGGGGACCGACGAAGACCTCTACGACGCGGCGAAGGCGACCGGCCGGCGCCGCGCGGAACAGCAGCTCCCGCTCGACGACGTGCTGCGCTCGTTCCGCATCGGCGGCCGGCTGGTCTGGCAGGCCCTCACGGCCCAGGCCCGGGCGACCGGGTCGGTGAACAACGAAGCCATGCTCGACCTCGCGACCCGCGTGTGGGAGGTCGTCGACGCGACCTCGGCCCAGGTGGCGCTGGCCTACCACGCGGCCGAACGCAGCTTCGTCCGCGCGGACGAGCAGCGGCGGGCGTCGCTGTGGGAGGGGCTGCTGCAGGGCCGGGCGACCGACGCGGGGTTCGCCTACGAGGCCGGCCGCGCGCTGCGCCTGCCGATCTCGGGGCCGTACGTCGTCGTCGCGGCCGCGGGCCCCGGCGACGCCGCCTTCGCCGAGCCCCTGGGAGCCGCGCTGGAGGACCTCGGCTCGGCGTCGGCCTGGCAGTCGCGGGCGGACGTGCTCGTCGGGCTCGTGTCCCTGCCGGGCCGGGAGGTGACCGACGTCGTCGAGGCGATCGGGTCCGTGCTGACCGTGCCGGCCGGGGTGTCCCTGGTCGTCACCGGGCTGGCGGCGGTGCACACCGCCTACCGGCAGGCGGTGCTGGCGATGCGGACGGTCCCGCCGGGCCGGGTCGAGGTCGTCTGCCTGGCCGAACGGCTGCCCGAAGCCCTGCTGCTCTCCTCGCCCGAGCTGACCGAGTCGCTGCAGCGGGACTGGCTCGGCGACCTGCTGGACCTGCGGTCGGCGGAGCGCGGCCCGCTGCTGGAGACCCTGGCGACGTGGGTGCGCACCGGCGGCTCGGCGACCCGCTCGGCGCAGGCGCTGCACTGCCACCGCAACACCGTGCTCAACCGGATCCACCGGATCGAAGAGCTGACCGGCCGGTCGCTGACCGGCGGTGAACTGGCCCTCGAGCTCGCGCTGGTGGTCCGCGCGCTGCCGTTCCTCCCGCCACCGCGCGTGCCCTGACCGGTACCCGCTGTGCACTCTGCACAACGACACTAGGCCAAATGTAGGCACCCAGGTCCTTCATCCGGCGGCGTGATCTGTGCAACACTCCGGCCCGGCGGTGCTCCGGCCCGCGCTCTCCCACACCGTCGTTCGAGAGGTCCCAGCCGCTCATGCCCGAACACGACCCCGCCGTCCCGCCACCCGGGTCCGAGCCGCGCGCGATGGCCCGCCGCCGGTTCCTCGGTTTCGTGCTGGCCGCGCCCACGCTCGCCGTCGCCGCCCAGATCGGCGGGTCCGAACTGGCCCCGCGCGAAGCCGACGCGGCGATCCCGTCCCTGCCCCAGCCCGAGGACATCTTCGACCTCGGCGACCTGCAGAACCTCGCCGCCCTGCCGACGTCGGGCCTGATCAGCGTCCAGGTCGGCGCCGACGGCCGGGCCGCGTTCGCCGTGCCGCGCACCGAGGTCGGCCAGGGGATGACCACCGCGGTGGCGATGATGATCGCCGAGGAGCTCGACCTCCCGCTGGACAAGATCGACGTCACCCTCGCCGACGCCCGCCCGGAGCTGCTGATGAACCAGCTCACCGGCGGCTCGAACTCGATGCGCAGCATCTACACGCCGGTGCGGACGGCGTCGGCGATCGCCCGGCAGCGGCTGCTGGCCGCGGCCGCCGCGAAGTGGGGTGTGCCGGTGTCGCAGCTGACGACGTCCGGCGGCGTCGTGCGCGATTCCGGCGGCCGCACGGCGAGCTACGGCTCGCTCGCCAAGGCCGCGGCGTCCGCGACGACGATCAGCGTGGCCGCGACGCTCAAGCCGCGTTCGGAGTTCAAGGTCCTCGGCACCCCGCAGAACCGGCTCGACGCGCACGCGGCGGTCACCGGCACCAAGCAGTTCACCCTCGACCTCGACGTCCCGGGCGCGCTGCCGACCATGGTCGCCCGGCCGCCGACGATCAACGGCACCCCGCGCTCGATCCTCAACGCCGCCGAGGTCAAGGCGATGCCGGGGATCACCGACGTCGCCGCGATCTCGCACGGCGTCGCGGTGCGGGGCCGCACGTTCGGCCAGTGCATCGACGCGATCCGCGCGCTGAAGGTGACCTGGGGCCCGGGCACGGTCGACGGCGAATCCGACGCGACCGTGCTCAAGAAGCTCAAGGCCGCGCAGCTGCCGATGACCGTCCCCGGCCTGCTCGACCAGTACATCGACGCCGAGTTCACCTTCGCCGCGGCCAGCAACAGCCCGCTCGAAACGGGCGCCGCGATCGCCGACGTCCGCGCCGACCGCGCGGAGATCTGGTCGTGCGTGAAGGTGCCGATCGTCGCCCAGGCAGACATCGCCAAGCAGCTGGGGCTGCCGCAGGACGCGGTCACCGTGCACGTCACCCAGGGCGGCGGGTCGTTCGGCAGGCACCTGTTCCACGACGCGGCCGCCGAAGCGGCGGAGGCGTCGCAGAAGATGGGCAAGCCGGTCAAGCTGATGTGGTCGCGCACCGACGACTTCCGGCAGGGCCGCATCCACCCGATGTGCGTCTCGCGCGTGCGGGCGACCTACCTGCTCGGCAACGTGGTCAGCTTCGAGCAGCGCCACACGAGCGTGCAGACGGAGTTCAGCCACGGGCTGGGCGAGATGCTCACCTCGTACGCCGCGAAGCTGCCGATCGGCGGCAACCTCAGCTTCGCCGAGTCGATCTTCCTCCTGAGCCAGTCCTCGCCGTACAACTTCGGCGTCACCACCCAGCTGCTCAACGAAATCCCGCTGAAGTTCAACACCGGCAGCATGCGCAACATCTACTCGCCGAACGTGGTCACGGCCGAGGAGCTCGTCGTCGACCAGCTGGCGAAGAAGTTCGGCAAGGACCCGGTCGCGTTCCGCCGCGAGTTCCTCAAGGACGACCGGCTGCGCGCGGTGCTGGACAAGGCCGTCCAGGTCGGCAACTGGGGCCGCGCGCTGCCCGCCGGGGTGGCGCAGGGGATCGCGCTGCACTCGGAGTACCGCGGCGCGGTCGCGGTGCTGGTGGAGATCGACTGCCGGCCGGAAACGGTCAACCGCAAGGTCCGCGACGGCGTCACCGGCCCGCGCGTGACGAAGGCACTGGTCGTCGTCGACCCCGGCTTCGCGATCAACCCGCGCGGCCTCGAGGCCCAGATGATCGGCGGGCTCAACGACGGCATCGCGATGTGCCTGACGTCGAGCATCCACATCAAGGACGGGCTGCCGCTGGAAGGCAGCTGGGACAACTACTTCTACACGCGCGAGTGGAACACCCCGCCCGAGACGCAGGTCGTGGTCATGCCGAACACGTCGGACAGCCCGAGCGGCGCGGGGGAGCTGGCGGTGGCGCCGTCGTTCGCCGCGGTGGCCTGCGCGTACGCGCGCGCGGTCGGCAAGATGCCGACCTCGTTCCCGATCAACCACGGCACGCTCTCGTTCGAGCCGCTGCCGGTGCAGCCGTCCACGCCGCCGTCGCCGACCGACGGCCTCGACCACGCCTACTAGGAGACCGCAGTGCCGCAACACACCCTGAAGATCAACGGCAAGGTGGTCACGGTCGACGCCGACGACGACCTCCGGCTGCTGTGGGTCCTGCGCGACCTGCTCGGCATCACCGGCCCGAAGTACGGCTGCGGGCTCGACGTCTGCAAGGCGTGCACCAGCCACATCAACGGCAAGGCGTTCAACCCGTGCTCGGTGCGGGTGGCCGACATCAAGGAAACCGACGAGATCACGACGATCGAAGGTCTCCCGGCGACGGTCGGCAAGGACCTGCACTCGATGCAGGAGGCGTGGCTGGAGTTCGACGTGGCCCAGTGCGGGTACTGCCAGCCGGGCCAGATCATGGCGGCGGTGGCGAAGGTCCGCCAGGCGACCGCGGCCGGCCGCGAGATCACGGACGCGGACCTGGACGAGATCCGGAACATCTGCCGCTGCGGGACCTACGCGCGGATCCGCGAGGCGGTGAAGGCCGGAGCGGAGAAGATGTGACGCCCGCGGTCGTGGGGGGGGTTTAATTGTTTTTTTAAATTTATAATAAAAACACGCGACACCCCCCCTGCACCCCAAACAAGGGCGCCCGCC
>NZ_JBFANX010000007.1:45985-270312 GCF_040675005.1 Amycolatopsis sp. NPDC049691 | reverse complement strand
CGCCCCCGCTCTTTCTTCATAAACTTTCTTAAAACACTTTTTAACACACACGACCGATGCCCAGCAGGTCCACGAAAGCCAGGGCCGCCGGGGTCGGGTTCGCTTCCGCCCAGATCACGTACTCGACCCGGGCCGGGGCGTCGGTGATCTCGATCGTCACCACGCCCGTCAGCTGCGGTGCGTACCCCGACGGCAGCATCGCCACGCCCAGCCCGGGGCCGACGAGGCGGGGCACGTAGTCCGCGCTCGTCACCTCGTACGCCACCTCGCGGTCCAGGCCCGCGGCCGCGAACGCCTGGTCGGACTGCGCGCGCCCGGCGGTGCCCGGCGGCAGGTCGACGAACACCTCCGACGCCAGGCGTTTCAGGCTGACCGACGATTCGCCTGCCAGCGGGTGGTCCGGGGCCACCACGGCGATCAGGTGGCCGCGGGCCAGTTCGCGGACCGCGACGCCGCGCGGGGTCGCCGTCGTGGGCAGGCCGAGGAACGCCACGTCGAGGCTGCCGTCGCGGACCTGCTCGATCAGGTCGTCGCTCGCGCCGACCCGCAGGCTGATGCGCACCTGCGGGTACCGGTCGTGGAACTCGCGGATCGTGGCCGGGACGTCGGCCGCGGTGACCGTCGGGATCAGGCCGACGGCCAGCCGCCCGCGCACCTCGCCCACCGCCGCCGCGACCTCGGCCGCCGCCCGCTCCGCGGCGGCCAGGCACTGGCGCGCCGGCGGCAGGAAGGCCTCGCCCGCCGGGGTCAGCCGGACCCGGCGGCTCGTGCGGTCGAACAGCCGCGCGCCGAGCTCGCGCTCGAGCCGCGCGACCTGGTGGCTGAGCGCGGACTGGACGACCAGGCACCGCTCGGCGGCCCGGGTGAAGCTGTTCGTTTCGGCGATCGCGACGACGTACCGCAGCTGCTGGAGTTCCACCCATCCATCTTGAACCACGATCGCTGCGGTGACGAACATGTGTTGGACTCATCAATCCGTCTCCGGTGGACTTGCCGTATGACAAGCCAGCTCCTGCGGACCGACCCCCACCGGGTGGACGTCCCGCGCATCGCCCTCACCGCGGTCGCGCCGATGGTGTGGGGCACCACCTACCTCGTCACCACCGAGTTCCTGCCGGCCGGCCACCCGCTCTTCGCCGGTCTCCTGCGTGCGCTGCCCGCCGGGCTCATCGCGCTCGCCCTCACCCGGACGCTGCCGCGCGGCGCCTGGTGGGGCAAGGCCGCCGCACTCGGCGTGCTCAACATCGGCCTCTTCCTGCCGCTGCTGTTCGTCGCCGCGCAGCGCCTGCCCGGCGGCGTGGCCGCGACACTGGGTGCCGCGCAGCCGCTCGTCGTCGCCGTCCTGTCCGTGCCGCTGCTGCGCGAACGCCTGTCGGGGTGGCGGCTCGGCTGGGGCGTGGCGGGCATGGCGGGCGTCGGCCTGGTCGTGCTCGGCCCGGCGGCGGCGTTCGACGGCGCCGGCATCGCGGCCGGCCTGGGCGGCGCGGCCACGATGGCGCTCGGCGTGACGCTGACCAAGCGCTGGGGGCGCCCGGAAGGCGTCGGCCCGGCGGCGTTCGCCGGCTGGCAGCTGACGGCGGGCGGCCTGTTCCTGCTGCCGCTCACGGCCGTGTTCGAAGGCGCACCACCGTCGATCGACGGCCGGGCCGCGCTCGGTTACCTCTGGCTGGGCCTGATCGGCGGGCTGCTGACGTACGCGCTGTGGTTCCGCGGCGTGACGACGCTGCCGGTGGCGTCGGTGGCGGTGCTGGGGCTGTTGTCCCCGCTGGTCGCGGCGCTGCTCGGCGCGGTCGTGCTGGGGCAGCTGCTCGGTTGGGTGCAGCTCGTCGGGTTCGCGCTCGCGCTGGCCGCGCTGGTGGCCGGTCAGGTTCCGGGTGCGTCCGTCCGGAAAGGACAGTCACGGTGAAGATCGCCGTCGTCGGCGCCGCCGGTATGGTCGGCTCCCGCGTCCTCGCCGAAGCCGCCCGGCGCGGCCACGACCTCCTCGCGATCCTGCGGACGCGGCGCCCGGCCGCACTCCCGCCCGGCGTCGGCACGGCCGAGGCCGACGCGAACGATCCGGAGCGGATGGCCACGCTCTTCGCGGGCACGGACGCGGTCGTGGCCGCCGCCCGGCCCGCGCCCGGTCAGGAGCACACCGTCGGCGCCACGACGACGGCGCTGCTCGACGCGGCCGCCAGGGCGGGCACCCGCGTCCTCGTCGTCGGCGGTGCGGCCCCGCTGCGGGTCCCCGGCGGCGGGTTGGTCCTCGACGACCCGCGGTACGTCCCGCCCGAGTACCGCGCCATCGCCGGTGCGAGCGCCGCGCAGCTGGCCGTCTGCCGGGCACACCCGGCCGCCGACTGGGTCTACCTCAGCCCGCCGGCGGTCCTGGAGCCCGGCAGCCGGACCGGCGGCTACCGCCGCGGCACGACGACGCTGCTGGCCCGGCCCGGCGGCGAATCCCGCATCTCGGCCGAAGACCTCGCGGCGGCCGTCGTCGACGAGCTCGAGAACCCTGGTGCGGACCGGCACTTCACGGTCGGCTACTGACCTTCGTTTCACACCGCACCCGCGGGGCCGCCTCGGTCCCGGAAGCGACGCAGTCGACCCCCTTGCCGGGCCCGGGAACCGGGTAGGCGAAGACGGTCGGCGCGTCGCTGTCGCGGCCGGCGGAGAACTTGATCACCGTCGGCCGCCAGGATCCGGTGCCGTGCAGGACCTTCGAGTAGTACGCGGTGTGCGGGCCGATCGTCGTGCCCATGCCTTCGCCGTCGTCGTTCAGCTCGTGCACGGTCAGCACGTAGTCCCCGGCGGTGTACTTGCCCTGGCCCTCGTGCCCGGCTTCGGCCGGGGTCGCGCTGACGACCTCGGGCGCGACGGGGTCGGCGGCGGTGGCGATCACGGTGGCCCCGGCCGCCACCACCGCCGCCCCGGCGGCGACCGCGATGACCCCGATCCTCCTGCCTGTGAAGTCCATGACGATCAACCTAGGAGCGGGGACCGGCCACCACCTCGGCCGAAGGGACACCGGATCTCGTCCTTTCGGCCGAGGCCGAGGCCGAGGTCAAGGGCGGACGAACTCGTAGGTCAGCAGGGCCAGCGCGGTCCCGACCGTGCGCGCGCCGGTCAGCCGCGCCGCCTTGAACCCGCTCGGCTCGGGGAACAACCGCGCGCCCGTGCCGACGACGAACGGGTAGGTCATCAGCCGCAGCTCGTCGGCCAGGTCGTGCTCGAGCAGCGTGCGGACCAGCGTTCCGCTGCCGTACACCACGATTTCCCCGCTCACCTCTTCCTTCAGCCTCGCGACTTCCTTGACGACGTCACCCGCGAGGACCGTGGTCTCGCCCCAGCCGGCGTCTTCGACCGCGGCGGAGGAGACGACGTACTTCGGCAGCGCCCGCAACCGGTCCGCCCACTCGCCGGGGCGCGCCGCCCAGCCCCGGTTCAGGAAGTACCCGTGGGTCCGCCGGCCCATCAAGAGCGCCGAAGCGCCCACCGCCTCCGCGTACTCGACCTCGGCCCACGCCGCGCGGTCTTCGTCGCCGATCCGGGTGAACCAGCGGACGGACCCCTCCTCGCCGGTCGGGTCCTCGACGACCCCGTCGAGCGTGACGTTTTCGCTGATGATGATTTTTCCCATGCCCGGGCAGACGCCGGGACGGCCGGAAAGGGGGCGGCCGCCCCCTTCGCGGCGCCGGCGGCGTCCGTACAGGATGGAAGCGCGAGCAGGGAGACGAGGCCGGATGGGAACCGAACTGATCGGGCGGGCGCGGGCCGGGGACGGCGAGGCGTTCCGGGCGCTGACCGAACCGCACCGCCGTGAGCTGCAGGTGCACTGCTACCGCATGCTCGGCTCGTTCCAGGACGCCGAGGACGCCCTGCAGGACACGTTGCTGTCGGCGTGGCGGGGCCTCGGCGGTTTCGACGGCCGCGCGTCGATCCGCACCTGGCTGTACCGGATCGCCACCAACCGCTGCCTCAGCGCGCTGCGCGCGGCGGGGAGGCGCCCGGCGAAGGCGTGGGACATCCCCGGCGTCGAGCCGCCCGAGCCGACGCGGCTCGGGGAAGCCGTCTGGCTCGAGCCCTTTCCCGACGCGCTCCTCGAAGGCGCGTTCCCGGTGCCGCCCGGCCCGGAGGCGCGGTACGAGCAGCGCGAATCCGTCTCGCTGGCGTTCGTGACCGCGCTGCAGGTCCTGCCGCCGCGCCAGCTGGCGGTGCTGGTGCTGCGCGACGTCCTCGGGTTCCCGGCGGCGGAGGTCGCCGCGATGCTGGACACGACGGTCGACTCGGTGAAGAGCGCCCTCAAGCGCGCCCGGGCCGGGCTGCGGCGGCAGCGACAGCAGCGCGAACCGGCGCCCGCGCCGGGCTCGCCCGCCGAGCGCGCGATCGTCGCGGACTTCGTGCGGGCGTGGGAAACCGCGGACATCGGCGCGCTGGTGGCTCTGCTGACCGACGACGTGTTCGTGTCGATGCCGCCGCTGCCGCTGGAGTACGAGGGCCGGGACGTGGCCGCCCGGTTCTGCGCGGCCTTGTTCGGCGCGGGCCGCCGGTTCGACCTCGTCCCGACGCGCGCCAACGGCCAGCCGGCGTTCGGCGCGTATCTGCGTGGTTCCGCCGGCATCCGGCACGGAACCGGCTTGTACGTGCTGACCTTGGCGGGTGACCGGATCAGCGCGATGACCCGGTTCGAGAACAGCGTGCTCCCGGCGTTCGGGCTGCCGAGGTCGGTGCCGGGGTGACTCAGCCCGGCAGCGTCGCGGGCAGCCCGAACGCCGGGAAGAGCCGCTCGTCCAGGAACACCACGATCCGGCCGATGACCCCGCCCTCGGCTTCCACGACGTGGATGCCGTGGCCGGCGAACGAGCCGTCCGCCCGCCGCGTGTAGCTGCCCATCGCCGGGAACCCGTTCGCGCTCGTCGGCAACGCCCGGCGGGGGGAGCCGAAGATCCGGCGCGTGTGGTGCTCCAGCACGGCGTCCCGGCCGTGGAACCACACCGCGATCGGCGGCATCTGGTACTCGACGTCCGACCGCAGCAGCGCCGCCAGGCCCGCCGTGTCCGCGTCCTCGAACGCCTTCAGGTAGCGCCGCAGGACTTCGTCGTCGAGCGCCGGGTCCGGCCGCACCCGGTCTTCGACCGGCTGGTCGGCCGCCAAGGTCGCGCGGGCGCGCTGCAACGCGCTGCGGGCCGCCGTGGTCGTCATGTCCAGCGTCGCGGCCGCCTCCGCCACCCGGAACCCCGCCACTTCCACGAGCATCAGCACCGCCCGCTGCCGCGCCGGCAACCGCTGGAACGCCGCCACCACCGCCAGGCGCGTGCTGTCGCGCAGCGCCGTCAGCTCGGCCGGGTCGTCCCCGGCCGTCGGCAGCGGCTCGAGCCACGACACCGTGTCGATCCTGGGCAGCGCCCCGGCGGTCTCCGTCCCCGCGCCGAGCCCGGCGGGCAGCACCCGCCGCCGCGCGCTCTTCAGCACGTTGAGGCACGCGTTCGTGGCGATCCGGTACAGCCAGGTGCGCACCGATGAGCGTCCTTCGAAACCGTCGAAGGCCTGCCACGCGCGCAGCATCGTGTCCTGCACCAGGTCTTCGGCGTCCTGGAAGGAGCCCAGCAGCCGGTAGCAGTGGGCGAGCAGCTCTCCGCGGTACGGGTCCGCCAGCCGCCAGAAGTTCTCGTCAGACATCGGGTCCTCTCCTGTCCACGCCGGTGCGGACAACTCGGCGGCCCCGGATGCACCGGTGCGTTCGCCCGCCGTGCCCGGTCCACCCGGTCATGACACCCGGAACCGCGAAGTGATTCCCGAACGGGCCCGGCGCCGGGCCCGCCCCGCCGTCGACGGCGTGCTGCAGGCGGCCCTCGGCGCGGGCATGGTCGCGATGACCTGGCCGTCGGCGCCGCTCCCGCTGATCGTGCTCTACGGCTTCGCCGGGCTGTGGTTCGCGGCCCGGTCCCTGGCCGGCAGGCGCGGCCACGACGCCCACCACGCCCTGATGGCGGCCGCGATGGCGTGGATGCTCTCGCCCGGCGGTGCGTCGAAGGTCGTGGCCCTCCCGCTGACGGCGGTCTTCGCGGTGACCGGTGCGTGCTGGCTGGCACGGGCCGGTGCATTCCGGCCGTGTGCCTTGTCGGACCGGAAGACCCAGACCCCGGATGAGGGAGAACGACCGATGGTGGACCTGCCCCGGATCGCTTCGCGGGAAGAGTGGCTGACCGCCCGCAAGGAACTCCTGCGGGAGGAGAAAGAGGTGACCCTGCGGCGGGACGCGCTCGCCGCGCGGCGCCGCGAACTGCCGATGGTGAAGGTGGACAAGGACTACGTCTTCGACGCGGCGGCCGGGAAGGCCCGGCTGCTCGACCTGTTCGAGGGCCGCCGCCAGCTGGTCGTCTACCACTTCATGTTCGGCCCGGACGACACCGAAGGCCACAACAGCTGCGCGCTGCTGGTGGACAACATCGCGCACGAGGAGCACTTGCACGCCCTCGACACGACGGTCGCGCTCGTGTCCCGGGCGCCGATCGCCCGGCTGACGGCGTTCCGGGAGCGCATGGGCTGGACGATCCCCTGGTATTCCTCGCTCGGCAGCGACTTCAACTTCGACCACCACGTGACGAACGACGAGTCGGTGGCCCCGGTCGAGTACAACTACAAGGACAAGGCGACGCTGCTGGCGAAGGGCACGCCGTGGTACGCCGAGGGGGAGTGGCAGGGCCTGAGCGTGTTCGTCCGCGACGGCGACGAGGTGTACCACACGTACTCGACGTACGAACGCGGTCTCGACCAGCTCGTGACGACGTACACCTACCTCGATCTGACACCCCTGGGGCGGCAGGCGCACATCACGAAGTTCAGCCTGCACGACCAGTACGCGTCGCCGGCGGATCGGGAATCGCATATTCGCATTTCAGATACCCTCGCCGAAAATTCCGGACCGCCGGCCGTCCGTCGCCCGTGATCAATGGACGGCAGATCCGCCGGTGAATCAATTTCGGTTACACCAACAACGGTGATTCACCCGATCGTGTAAATGCGCGGAAAGACCGACCGCCGCGGATAGGCGTGCAGTGGTGATGGCGGTAGGGTCGCCGGCGACACAGCAACTCGAATGGCTGATCGCCTAACTGATTTCCGAAGGAAAGCAAAGAGGGAATTGGACTTCGACGCACTGGCTGCCGAGCTGCGCACGCTCCGGGACAGCGTCGCCGGGGTGACCGGCACGGTGCTCGCCGCGGTCGACGGCATACCCATCATCGCCGACGCGGACGACTACATCGATCCGGCGAAGATCTCCGCGCTCGCCGCCGCCGATCTCGGAATCGCGCGCCAAGCCGCCGAAATGACCGGGAAGGGCACGCTGAGCCAGACCGTGGTCTTCGGCAGCGAGGGGTACCTGGCCGTCTACGCCGTCGGCCGGCTGGCGCTGATGGTCGTCCTGGGGGACAAGGGCCTGAACGTCGGGCGCCTGCTCTTCGAGACCCGGCCGGTCATCGACCGGATCGGCACGATCCTGGCCGCGTAGCGGAAAAGCCCGTCCAACGGAAAGGTGCAGCATGATGATGAACATCGACACCGCGCTGAAGGAAGCCATGTCGATCACCGGCGCCGTCGGCGTCGCCCTGGTCGACTACGAGAGCGGGATGTCGCTCGGCACCAGCGGTGGCGGCGAGTGGCTCGACCTGGAGGTCGCCGCCGCGGGCAACACCGAGGTCGTGCGGTCGAAGCTGCGGGTGATGTCCTCGCTCGCGCTCAACGACACCATCGAGGACATCCTGATCACGTTGCACCGCCAGTACCACCTGATCCGGTTGCTGAACTCGTCGCGGAACTCGCTGTTCCTGTACCTGGTGCTGGACCGGGAACGGGCGAACCTGGCACTGGCCCGCCACTACCTGAAGCGCATCGAAGCCGACCTGCAGGTGTAGCCGCGGGGGAGGAGGAGACGATGACCGGAGGCGGCTCCCGCGCCGCACTCGTCATCGGCTCGGCGTTGATGCACGACCTCGGTTCGCTGTTCCCGGTGGCGATGACCCTCGCCGGCGACGAACTGGCGTTCACCTTCGTGTCGTCCTGTCCCTCGCCCGACGCCGTCGAGGAGTGGGTCCGGTTGCGGTCGGGTGCCGTCGTCGCCGACCGCGTGCTCCGCTTCTCCGTCGACGCGGACCGGCGGCGGATCCGCGTCGAGCTGGCCGGATCGCCGGTCCGGGCCCTGGTCGTGCTCGCCGACGAGGTCACGGCGGCGTCGGTGAACGCCCCGCGGCTCGGCCGCTGGCAGGACCAGGTGCCCTGCACGCTGCAGGTCGCGATGGACGAGCTCGCGCGGGTGCTCTCGCGCTGTCACCACCGCGCCGGCGGCGCCGAGCCGTTGATCGACCTCGACCTCGCCTACCGGCCGGACCGCGAGTACGAGATCCGGCTGGCGGGGGCGCACGAACGGGTGCGGCCCTTCATCGCCCCGGTCCGCCCGGTGCTGGCGATGCGCTGGCGCTCGACGACCTCGGCGCAGCGCAAGGCGTTCCTCGACGAACTGCCGGACGGCGTGCCCGCCCGCGGCTGGCTCCGCCGTCGGCGCACTGTCCGGCTGATGGGGCTGGACGTGGAGGTTTCCCCCTGAGCACGCGGTGGTGGCAAGGTGAGCCGCATGCGGATCAGCGACGACGACTACCGGTGGTTCGCCGGCCGCGCCCTCGACGGGATGGCGACGATCCTCACCGAGCTCGGCGACGAGCGGGCCAACCGCCGTCCCCCGCTGCCGGGGGCGAACACGCCCTACGCGATCGTCACGCATTGCCTGGGCGTGCTCGAGTTCTGGGTCGGCGCACTGGTCGCCGGCCGCCCGGTCGAGCGCGACCGGGACGCGGAGTTCACCGCGTCGGGACCGGTGGCCGAGCTGCTGTCCCGCTTCGCGGTGGCGAAGGAGCGGCTGCGCGCCGATCTCGCGGCGGCCGACTCGGCGGCGCCGCTGCGCGCGCCGGCGCCGCCGAAGTACGCGGACACCCCGGCGGGCCGGACGCAGGGCGGGGCGCTGCAGCACGCGTACGAGGAACTGGCCCAGCACCACGGCCAGCTCGAGCTGACCCGGGACATCCTGTGCCAGGGCCGGCCGGTGAGCGGCTCCGCCGGAACGGTGTAGCGGTTCGCGGGGCCCGCCGGTCGTGATCACGCGGCCGGGTGGCCGCGGTGTGGCTCAGGCCCGCGCTCGGGCGGCTCCTGCCGCAGGGCCAGGGCGGGGAGCGCCAGGATCACCGCCTTCCACTCGCCGCCGGTCCGCCCCGCGGTGACCTCCGCCGGCGGCCGGGTCAGGCCGGGTTCCGCGGTGCGGCGGGGTCGCTGCCCGCCAGTTCCGCCGGGTCGACGTCCAGCGGCTGCCACCGGAACACCCCCGCCCCCTGGGCGTACGCCAGGTGTCCGCCGAGTGCGCCGCCCGCACTCGCCGCCGTCAAGCCGAGCGCGCCCAGCACCTTTCCGCGCACCGGCCGGCCGCGGCGGCGGGCCGCGTAGGACGCCCCGAACAGCGCGATCGCCACCGCGTTGCTCGCCGCGTGGACCAGACCGACCCGGCGTTGCCGTACGTCGAGGTCCGCGTAGTCGGCCAAGCCGAGCACGATCGCCGGCGGGGCCGCCAGCAGCCCGGCCGCCACCAGCCGGCGGGCTTCCTCCTGACGGCCCGGCAGCAGGTCGAACGCCGCCGCGCAGAGCCACGCGCCGATCGGGACCGTCACGGCGATCGGGTGCAGCGGGTGGCCGAGCCACCGCCCGCGCAGCAGCTTGCCGACCGTGCTCTCCGCCGGGCCGCGCAGGCGCCTGCTCAGCTCGGCCGCCGGTTTGTCGAGGGCCTCGGCGTGTTCGACCGCGTGCAGGGCCCGATGAGGTGCGGGGGAGTTCATTCCTCGCGGCTACCCCGTCCGCCGCGCCTCAACCCGCGTCCCACGCCGCTCTCGCGTGGCTCACGAACTCGGCGCGGCTGCCCGCGGTGATCGCCCCGGTCCGCGTGCGGTAGCAGTCCAGCACCGCCGCGAACCCGGTCGCCTGCAGGAAGTCGCGCACCGCGGGCCGGTCACCCGTCACCACCCGCAGGCGCGCGGCCGAAGCGCGGTCGTGCGCCGCCCGCACTTCGCGGACGCCCGCGACCGAGAGAAACGACAGCTCGGACAGGTCCAGCACCAGCACTTCCGGTTCGCTCGCCAGCACCCGTGCCGTGGCCTGGCCGAGCTTCGGCGCCGTGCCCGCGTCCAGCTCACCGGTGAGGACGAGGACGACGACGCCGGGCTCGGCCCGCGTCCGGAGGACCCGGAGCCGCTCCGGCTGGAAGGAACCGGTCATGGGCATGCACCGTCCTCGGGCGAAGAGACGAAGTACCCGATCGGCTACCCGGGTGCCGGAGCGGCAAAACCGGGTTCAGGCGCGCATCAGGATGAAGTCGCCGTGGCCGCCGTAGCCGAGGACGTCCTCCGCGTACTGGGTGCCGTCGAACGTGGGCAGCCACCAGCGGTCGCCGATCCGCACCAGCATCGGGTGCGGGATGTTCGTGCCGTACGGCGCGTTCAGCGTGCCCAGCTTGCGCAGCCGGAGGTCGTAGACCGGGTACTCGCGGGCGTCGCCGTCGCTGGCGAACAGGTACCACCGGCCGCCCACCCGCTGCAGGATCGTCCCCTCCGTCTGGCTGACCGACGTGTCGGCGCCCAGCAGCGTCAGGCCCTGGTCGTAGTCGGCGCCGCGCGGCGCGGCCGCGAGCGCGGGGTGGAAGACGAACGACGGCTGCTGCGCGGGGCTTTCGACGAACGCGATGTGCCACCGCCCGTCGATCCGGGTCAGCGCCGGGTCCCACGAGCTGACCGCGGTCGGCAGCGGGAGCTGTGCGGTGGGCAGGACGTGCACCCCGGACAGCACGTTCTCGCGGGTGACGGTGTGCCGCACGTGCACCCCGGCGAAGGAGAAGTCGCCCCAGGAGCTCATCAGCAGGATGAACCGGTCGTCGTCGACGACGATCTGCCCGGCGTGGTCGCCGAGCACGACGCCGTCGCGGGCGAAGAACAGCGTCGCGACCTGCTCCAGCTTCGTCGGGTCGGCCAGGTCGAGCGTCCACACCGCCCAGTGCGCCTGCTGGAAGAAGCCGAGGCCGGCGTTGGTCATCGTGAGGTAGAGCTTGCCGTCGCGGAGGTAGGGCCGGCCGTCGGCGTACTGCACGACGTGCGGGTCGCGGACGCCGGCCTGGCCGAAGTAGCCGGCCCGCACCCGGCCCAGCCGCGCCGGGCGGCGGCTGCCGTAGGCGTAGCCGAGCTTGCCCAGCACGGCCGGGTCGCGCAGGTCGATCCGCGCGCGCACCTGGTCGCGTTCGGTCAGCAGCGGCCGCCAGCCGGCGCCGGTGTCGGCCAGCACCGTCACGGCGTTTTCGTTGACCACCACGGCGAAACCGAACGCTCTCGGCAGGCTCGCCGCCGCGGTCTTGACCACGGCGGTGCCGCTCGCGGTGGTGATTTCGATGCCGGCCTGTCCCGCGGCGGGGTCGTAGGTGCCGAGCACCGAGACGCCGGCCCCGGCCAGCCCGGCGACCACGGGCGCGCCGGCGTCGCGCACCTCGACGGTCACCGTCCCGTAGGGCGCCTTCGGCCGGACCCCGGTCTTGACGAGGGCGCCGGGCCGGGCCGCGGTGTCGACCTGGACGAACTTCGGGGCGATCAGGGCGAAGGGCCGGAACTGTTCCGTGACGGTGAACTTCAGGGAGAGCGGGTCGGTGCCGGCGGCTTCGGCGGTCCCGCCGAGCAGGCTCGCGGTCACCCCCGTCACCCCCAGCGCGGTGAGGGCACGCAGCACGTCGCGTCGATCGAAGTCGGTCACCTTTGACCTCCGGGTGGGGACGGATCGGACGGCTCAGTTTGCGACGTGGCATGCCACGTTGCAACCGGCGCGGGAGCCAGGCGCGGGGCATGCTGGACGCGGCGTGCCGGCAGAGGAGGTCCCGGGTGAGCGGCAGGACGACCGAAAAGGCGTGGCCCCGGCCGCCCGGCCTGGCGACCGGGCCCGCCTACCTCGACTACAACGCGACCACGCCGGTCGATCCGCGCGTCACCGAAGCCGCGCTGCCGTACTGGACGGACTTCTTCGGCAACCCGTCGAGCGAGCACGCCTACGGCGGCGAGCCGCGCCGGGCGCTGGCCGCCGCGCGGGCGCGGGTGGCGGCCCTGATCGGCGCGCGGCCGGGGGAGATCGTGTTCACCGGGTCCGGGTCCGAGGCGAACCTGCTGGCCCTGCGCGGCGCGGTGCTCGCCGCGGGCGCCCGGGACGCACACCTCGTCGTCCAGCCGACCGAACACCCCGCCGTGCTGGAGACGGCCCGTGCGCTCGGCCGGCTGCACGGCACCCGGGTCACCGTGCTGCCCGTCGACCACCAGGGCCTGGTCTCCCTCGACGCGCTGGCGGCGGCCCTGCGGGCCGGCGCGGATCGCACGGTCGTGTCGATCATGGCGGCGAACAACGAGACCGGCGCGATCCAGCCGGTCGCGGAAGTTTCCGCGGTCGCGCACTCCCGCGGCGCGCTCGTGCACTGCGACGCCGCGCAGGCGTGCGGGAAGATCCCGGTCGACGTCGGCGCGCTCGGCGTCGACCTGCTGACGGTGGCCGGCCACAAGGTGTACGCCCCGCGCGGCGCGGCCGCGCTCTTCGTGCGCGAGGGCGTGGTGCTCGAGCCGGTCGTCTACGGCGGCGGGCAGGAACGCGGCCTGCGGGCGGGCACCGAGAACGTCGCACTCGCGGTGGCGCTAGGGACCGCCGCCCGCCTCGCGGCCGACGACCTCGCCGCGGGCGCCGCGGAGCGGATCGCGGCGCTGCGCGACGACCTGCACGCGCGGCTCTCGGCGGCGCTGCCGGGCCGCGTCCGCGTCAACGGCCCCGCGGCGGCCGGGCGGCGGCTGCCGAACACGCTCAACGTCAGCGTCGAGGGCACCCGCGGTCACGAGGTGCTGGCCGCCGCCCTGGCGATCGCGGCCTCGACCGGATCGGCGTGCCACAGCGGGATCCACGCGCCGTCGCCGGTGCTGACCGCGATGGGGTTCGACGCGGACCGGGCCCTGTCCGCGATCCGGCTGTCCCTGGGGCGGTGGAGCACCCCGGCCGACGTCGACACCGCCGTGCACGCGATCGCATCGGCCGCGAGCCGCTGAGCCGGGCGCCCGGGAACCGCGGCGTAGTGTCGCATCGTGCAGATGCCGACACAGCGGGGACGCGGGCCCGCCCGCGACCGCGTGTGCCGGCGGTGGGCCGCCTCCGCGGGCCGGCCATGACCGCCGGACCGGAGACCGCGCCGCGGGGCTACGACCACGCCGCCGTCCAGTACCGCTCAGACGCCGAGCTGCTCGCCGTCGCCGTCCCGTTCCTCGAGGGTGGGCTGGCCGCCGGCGAGCCGACCGTGGTGTCGCTGGAGCCGGACCGGGCGGAGCTGGTGCGCCGGGCCCTCCCCGCGTCCGCGGACGTGCGGTACCTGACCGCAGACGAGCTTTACGTCCGCCCGGCCGCCGCGATCCGGTCGTACCGGACGATGCTGGCCGGGCTGGTCGCCGGCGGCGCCACCGGCATCCGCGTCTTCGGGGAGATCCCGCGCGCGGCGGTCGACGCGGCGTGGGACGGGTGGGCGCGCTACGAAGCCGCGGTCAACCACGCCTACGACGAGTTCCCCCTGCGCAGCGTGTGCGCCTACGACACCCGGACCACCCCGCGGCACGTCCTCGACGACGTCGCCCGCACGCACCCCTTCGTCCTGACGCCCGGCGGGCGCCACGGCAACGCCGGCTACGTCGACCCGCCGGCCTTCCTGGCCGGCCCGCGGCCGGTGGCGCCGCTTCCGATCCAGCACACCGCCCCGCTCGTCGTGTTCACCGACCCGCAGCCCGCGACGGCGCGCCGGGCCGTGCTCGAGCTGGGCAAGACCGACCTGCCCGCCGCCGAGATCGACGACCTCGTCCTGGCGGTCAGCGAGATCGTCGACAACGCGCTGCGCCACGGCCGCCCGCCGGTCGAGATGCGGATCTGGGCTGACCCGGGCCACTTGGTCGTGACGGTGCACGACACCGGCGACGGCCCGGCCGACCCGTTCGCGGGACTGCTGCCCGCCGCTCACCGGATCGGCGGCCGCGGCCTGTGGATCGCGCACCAGATCTGCAGCCAGGTGGCCCTGTACCGCGACGAAACGGGCTTCACCGCACGGCTCACGGCGGGCAACCCCTGAGCGTCTATTCCTCGTCGGCCGTGGTCAGCGCGCCGCGGTTGTCGACCAGCGCGGCGGCGATCTCGGTCAGCTTGACGTTGAGCTCCTGCGAAGTGCGCCGAAGCAGACCGAAAGCGGCGTCGGCGCTGAGTCCCTGGCGGGCCATCAGGATGCCCTTCGCCTGGCCGATCACGTCGCGGGACTCGATCGCGCGGCGCAGGTGCGTGCGTTCCAGTTCGGCGAGCTCGGCCACCCGGGCGTGCTCGAGGGCGAGCGAGGCGTGCGTGGCCAGCAGCAGGGCCCGGTGGCGGTCGGTCGGCGTGATGCCGCCGCGATCGGCGTAGATGTCGAGCGCACCGGTGAGCCCCGCCGGGCGCGACGACGGCAGCAGGGCCGTGGACAGCACCGCGCCCAGCCCGTGCGCGGTCGCGACGGCGGCGAACTGCGGCCACGCCGGGGACCGCGCGAGGTCCTGGTCGAGCGAGTAGGCCGGTCCACCGGGGGCGGCGGCGTCGAGACAGGGCCCGGAGCCGGTGCGGTACTGGACTTCGTCGAGGTCGGCGGCGATGCCCGGGATCTCCACCGGGGTGAAGAAGCGGCCGGCGGCGTCCCGCAGGGTGATGCTGACCAGCCGCGCGTGCGGCACGACGACGGTGGTCGCCGCGACCACGTCGTTCAGGGCCTGGGTCACCGTGGACGCGTCGAGCAGGACCCGGGTGAGGGCCGCCAGCTGCTCACCGAGCCGTCCTCGGACGTCCGCTCGGCGCCGTGGCGGTCGATCGCTTCGTCCACACTGGCGTGCACGGGCAGCGTGTCCCCGGGCAGCGCACCGCGCGGGATCCGGGTGTTCAGCGCTCCCGGGTCGAGCAGGACGGCCGACCGGACCCCTCCTCGCGCGCGGCGCACGGCGAATTCGCCGAGCGCCCGCACCCCGGCCGCGGAAAGGGTGCCGACGTCCCACAGGTCGAGGATCACCAGGTGCGGGGGCGGCAAGGTGACGGTCGAATCGAGCAGCCGGGCCAGCGCGGCCGTGGCGGTCCCCGTGTCGAGCGTCCCGCTGAGCCGCAGGACGAGGGCCTGCTCCGCGTCCATCGGCAAGACCTCGACGTCGCCGGTCATGTCCCCACCTCCTCGTCCGCGGTCCGAAGAGAATCGGTTACCCGCACCGGCGGTGCTCAACCCGCCCCATCACCGGTTCGCGGACGTCCGCGGTGCGCGCGGCGGGTGCGTCGCCCCGCCGTAGTGGGTGGCGCCGAGCGTCACGGCGGCGACGAGCGCGACCGCGCCGGTGACCGTCCCGATGCGCGCCGGTGTGCGCAGGCGCGGGGGGCGGGGGCGGGGGACGTCGGCGGCGGCGTCGGACAGCCTCGCCGTCGCCCACCGGTAGCCGTGGGCGAGCGAGAACGCCAGGGTGGCCCCGATGATGAAGAAGTCCGCGACGTTGAAGGAGTACTTGCCGATCGGGACGAAGTCGATGGCGCCGCGGACGCTGCCCGGCGCGGTGACGTGGTGGAGCCCGAGGCGGTCCAGCAGGTTGCTGGTCCAGCCGCCGATCGCCAGCGCGGCCGGCGCCCGCAGGAGCACCGGGTGCCGCCGGCGCAGGAGCAGCAGCACCGCGGCGGTGAGCAGCGCGGCACCGGCGAGGTCGAGCACCGCACCGGTCACCGGCCCGGCGTACCACGCGCCGACGACCGGCCCGACCAGCGGGTTGCCGCCGAAGTTGATGCGCGTCCGCGGCACTTCCCGCCAGGCCCACGCCTTGGTCACCTGATCCGCGGCGACGACCAGGAGCAGGGCGTAGGCCGTCCACGGCGGGCGGAGGACCGGTCCTTCGAGCCGGGACGTCCCGGCGGTGCCGTCAGGGTTCATCGGTACCTCACAGCCCGGGCCGGGCGACCACGGCCGTCGCCCGGACGGGTGGCGACGGGGCTGCGTGGATTCGCGGGGTCGGTTAATACCCCACCGGCGGTCCGGTCAAACATCCGTCCTTTGTGGACGGACTCGGGCGGCGGTCTTGATGTGCGGCACGTCCCGGCTCAGCTCCCGGAAGCCGACGCCGTGGTACAGCTCCCGCGCGGCGGGACGAGCCGGCGCGCCGAGGCAGGCGACTGTCGCGTGGGTGGCTCCGGCGTCCCGCGCGCGCCCCAGCCCGTGCAGGAGCAGCGCGCGGGCCAGGCCGCGCCGCCGGTAACCCGGATGCGTCCCGACGGGTTCGAACTCGGCGGTCCGGTTCGGTTCGTCGAGCCACAGGATCGCCGAGGCGGCCATCGTCCCGTCCGGCGCCTCGACGAGGACGTGCAGGTCGCCCCGGTACGCCGTGGTCCGCCGGACGCCGTCGTAGCTCTCCGCCGTGTACGTGGTCGGCGCCCAGGCGTCGACGTGTGCCCGGACCGCGGCGGCGGGTCCGGCCTCGGCTGCCGTGCGGAAGCGGAATCCCCGCGGCAGCACGGGTTCCTCGATGTCGGTGAGGTCGCGTTCGGTGAGCTGGGTCCACGAGCCCGCGTCGCCCGCCGCGACCGGGTCGGGCCGGTAGCCGTGGGCGGCCCAGCGCGCCAAGGCGACCTCGTCGGCCGCGCCCGGCAGCACCGTGCGTTCGACCTCGCCCGCCGTGGCGTCGAACCAGGCGATCACCTCGTCGACCAGCCCGGCGTGCGCGGGGTGGACCTGGTAGGCCAGGTACGCGCCGGTGATGTTGCGCACCGACCCGTCGGTGCGCCGCACCCGGCGGGGGAGCTGGGCCCAGCCCCACGCCACCAGGTCGCCGCCGGAGAACCACAGCCGGCGCGGCCAATGCGCGCCCTCGGCCGCGTGGCCGCGGCCCCAGTTCCAGGCCAGCTCGCCGTAGGAGGCGTCGCTGTTGACCAGGTCCGGGCGCAGCGCGGTGACCCGCTGGGCGAGGCCCTGCATCAGCTCGACGTCCGCGGCGGTCAGCAGCTCGGCGTTCCCCATGGCCGGTCACTGTGGCAGGGGACCGGCGACGCCGTCGAACCGTTTTCGCGAGCTAGAACCGGTCGGGGATGCCCGCCAGCACCGCGCTCAGGCTCGGCAGCCACCGCTGCCGCGGATCGGGCGCCGACAGCCACTCCGTCGCCACGTCCACCCGGCGCGGCCCGACCGGCAATGGCAGCAAGGTGCCCCACGCCAGCACGTCGACGTTCCTCGGCAGCGTGTCGCGCGGCGGGATCAGCCCGTCCGTCTCCGCGAGGAGGGCCACCCGCGGGCCGTGCTGGGTGGGCAGGTGCATCGCCGGGCCCTGGCAGCCCGTCGCCGCCAGCCGCGCCAGGACCGGGCCCGCGCTCAGCTTGGGCAGCGTCACCGCGCAGATCCCGTTCTCCAGCGCCAGGAACGGGTGGACTCCCCGCCACTTCACCGGCCAGCCGAAGAGGCGGCCGTAGAAAGCGTCGACCCGGTCGCCCGCCGGGTCACGGGGCGCGACAGGCACCTGCTGGTCGAGCGACATCGTCGACGCCTTTCCACTCGCGGGGCGGGGTGCTGCCAGCCTAACGGCACTCAGTGCCGTTAGCAAGCCCGGCTGCTACCGTCCCCGCCATGACCGATTCGCCGCGCCGCGCGCCGGCCACCCGGGTCGGGGCGACCCCCGCCGGACGGCGGCAGCTGCGCCGCGCCCTCGCCTCGGCGGCGGTGGACCTGTTCGCCGCCAACGGCTACGAGGCCACCACGGTGGACGACATCGCGGCCGCGGCCGGCGTCGGGCGCCGCACGTTCTTCCGGTACTTCGACGCCAAGGACGACGTCCTCTTCGCCAACCACGACGAGATCGTGGCGGAGATGGAAGACGCCTTCGCCGCCGCCGACCCGGCGCGCGACCCGGTCGAGGTGGCCTGCGACGCGGTCGGCCTCGTGCTCGACTCCTACGCCGCCGAGCTCGACGTGTCGCTCAAGCGCTTCGCGCTGACCCGCACGGTGCCTTCGCTGCGGGACAAGGAGGTCGCGACCGTCGACCGCTACCAGCGCGTCCTCGCGCGCTACCTGCAGGCGCGCTACGAACAGCAGGGCGACGCGGCGGCGAGCCTGCGGGCGGCCGTCGCCGCCGCGGCGATCGCGGCCGCCAACAACCACGTCCTGCGGCGCTGGCTGCGCACCGGCGGCGAAGACGACATCAAGGTCCGCGCGGCGGAGGCGTTCGCACTGGTGGTCGCCGCTTTCCGGGCTCCGCGCGCGGACCCGGCCACGGTCGTCGCCGTGATGACCACCGCGACGCCCCTGCACGAGGTGGTCGCCCAGGTGGGGGAGATCCTCCGCCACCCGTAGTGGCACTGAGTGCCACGCTGCCGGAAAGCCGGTTTACACTCGGCCCGTGGCGAAGCGGAAAAACGTGAAGCCGACGCCGTTCCGCGAAAGGAACGGCGAAAACCCGTTCAACGCTTCCGGCGTGGTGCGAACGGGTCCGCGGCGCTTCACCTTCGTCGACAACAAAGACCCCACCGCATTGTTCGAAATGACGTTCGACGCCGGCTGGGAGAAAGTCGACCGCATCCGCCGGCGCCGGCTGCTCGGCGCCGGCGACTTGGGCGATCCCGAAGGGCTCGCCAGTGCCGACCACGACGGCGAAACCGTCCTGATCGTCTCCTCCTCGCTGTCGGTCGAGCGAAACCGGGTCAACGACGGCTTGGTGCGCGTCCGGTACGGCCCCGACGGCGACCTGCCCGCCGAGCCGATGGCCGGCTTCCGGGCCTGGCTGCTCGACCGCGTACCCGCCCTCGCCGCGCCCGGCACGCGGGAACCGGACGACGACGGCCTGAACGTCGAGGGCCTCGCCTGGGACGCGGCGACGAGCGCGCTCCTGCTGGGCCTGCGAGGACCGGTGGCACCCGGCCGCGTCGCCCTGGTCCGGATCCCCGTCGACCTCGGCGGGAAGTGGACGACGGAGGCCCTCGGCGAGCCCGCCGTGCGCTCGGCCCGCCTTCCGCGACCCGCGGCGGCCCAAGGCATCCGCGACCTCTCCTGCACCGCGCCGGACGGCGACCTCCTCGTGTTGCTCGGCCGATCGGCCAGCCACGACGACGCGCCGTTCCGGCTCGGCGTCTGGCCCCGCGACGGTGACGTCATCCGGCTGCTCGACATCACCTTCCACCACACCGCGAAACCCGAAGGCGTCACGACCTTCCCGGCCGGCGGCGAACGGAAGATCCTCGTCGTCGACGACACCGGCGGTTATGCGGTCCTCTAGGAGAAGTACAGCTTCGACGCCGCCGGGTCCTGGACGACCCGGGGCCGCCCGGACGGCGCCGGATCGGCGGCGAACGCCGCGCCCGCCCCGGTCCGGACGCTCGTCAGCGTGAAATAACCGCTGTAGGCGAAGGGGTCGCCCGGCGGGTCCACCGGGGTCACCGCGAACTCTTCGGCGTGGTCGGCGTTGTCGGCCGCGCGAGTGCAGAGCAGCTGGTGGCCCTGGGCCGACGTCGTCGTGCTCGCGTGCAGGAACCGGCCGGACGCCTTGGCGGCGAGCGACTTCCCGGTGCCGAGGGTGTCGAAGCACCACAGGTCCGCCTCGTCGACGGTGGCCGGCCGCAGCCGGTGGACGACCTCGAAGCTCCCGGGTTCGAAGGTTTCGGTGCCGCTGGCGTGCATGCACTCGTTGGTGACGTCTTCGCGGACGAACGCCCCGTCCGGGCCGGGCAGGCCGCCGCCGAGGTAGCCGGCCGACGTCGCGAGCCGCAGCTGCTTCCGCAGGACGGTGACCTGCGCGGGCAGGCCGGGCACGCCGAGCCCGGTCAGCACCGCCGCCATCCGGTCGAGCAGCGGCTTGAGCACCGTTTCCTGGGTCCGGTGGCCGAACACGCTCTCGCGGTAGGCGCGGATCCGGCCGAGCAGCTGCGCGCGGCGGTCCGGGTCGTCGCGCACGAGCTTGGCGAGCAGCCCGGCGGTGTCGATCCGGAAGTGCCGGTCCGGCTGCAGCGTCTGGTCGAGGCCCCACGGGATCAGCTTGAACCTGATGTCGCCGGCACCGGGCGCGGCGACGGCCGCCACGTCGTTGTAGACGTAGGTGTTGTTGGTGTTGCGGGAATAGCCGTCCCAATGCTTGAGGAAGAACTCCATCGCGTACAGCTTGACGAACTGGTCGAGGTCGAACACCTCGCTCGCGCCGGCCAGCCCGTGCGCCGCGATGTGGTCGATGGCGAACTTCAGGTCGGCCTTGTCGTCGAACTTCGACAGCGGTTCCACGCCGATGAAGCCGAACCGGGCGGCGACGAAGTCGTCCTTGTGCTCCAGCTCGTAGAGGTTTCCGTCGGTGTGCCCGAAATTGCGCTCGATGTACCGCGGCATGATCGGCTCGACGTTCACGTACACGCCCGGGCTGTCGACCCCGGCGACCCCTTGGCCGATCGGCGTGCCGTTCACGAGCACCTTCGCGAAATTGCCACGGGAATGGGGGAGACCCGCGAGTTCGAACAGCCGGTAGCCCAGCAGCTGCCGGAGGTAGGAAAGGTCCTGCACGGAGTTGTTGAGGGTCAGGTAGCGCGATCCGATCAGATCCCGGATCGGCGCCTTGTTGGCGTCGGTGAACTTCGCGAAATCGACGTGCAGGCACGGCTTGTCGCTGTTGATCGAGCCGCAGAAGGACTTCTTCTTGATCCCCACGTCGGTGAACGTCGTCCTGGCGGGGAACTGCGTCCCGGAGATCGTGACCGACGCCTTCCGCCAGGTGTAACGGCTTCCGCCGGTCCAGTCGAAGTTGCACACGCCGCCGGCCGGCTGCTCGGTGCGCACGGCGTCCCAGTCGGCCTGCGGCACCGCGATCTCGACCGTCAGCACATTGCCGATCTCGTAGAGGGAATCGAGGGCTTGCTGTTCCTGGGCGCTCATCCCGTCATGGTACGGCCGATTTCCCCGGCGCAGGCCGGCGGAAAATTCAGCGGCGAATTTCGCGTTCCGGCCCTTTCCCGTTGCTGTATCACCCGGCTCGCGGCAGGTGGACGGCGGTGATGCCGGCGAGGACCAGGTCCAGCCCGGCGAGGAACTGCTCGCGGTCGTCGTGCCCGCGCACCTCGGCCGCCACCGCCCGGGTGAAGGGGTAGTCGTCCGGGTCCAGGTCCTCCCACGCCGCCGAGACGGCGTCG
The DNA here is from genome assembly GCF_040675005.1 of Amycolatopsis sp. NPDC049691. NCBI lineage: Bacteria > Bacillati > Actinomycetota > Actinomycetes > Pseudonocardiales > Pseudonocardiaceae > Amycolatopsis > Amycolatopsis sp. NPDC049691. Next base: position 249,057 of record NZ_JBFANX010000007.1, on the reverse strand, counting down.
AGGAATTCCTCGCGGTCGCCGCCCGGCGCGGCGCCCGCGTTGTTGGCGGCGTTCTGGCCGGCGGCGCCGAAGATGTAGCTCACCAGCGCCGAGGTCGTGGTGAACAGGTGGCCGTCCGGCACGCCCAGGGCGCGGACCTGGCGGCCGATGCTCTCGAAGATCCGGGGTGTCACCGACCCCCACGGGCTGCGCGAGAGCTGCAGCGCCAGCTGCGTGGCGAGCCAGGCGTGCCGCTCGATGGCGTCGAACAAGCCGAGCGCGACGGCGCGGATCTCCTCACGCGGCGAGCCGGGGGAGCCGACGGCCAGCGCGGCGGCGATCACCCCGTCGGTCGCCGCGTCGAGCAGCTCGCCCTTGTTCGCCACGTGCCAGTAGATCGCGCCGGCGCCGGTCGCGAGGCGCTCGGTCAGCGTCTTGAAGGTCAGCCCGGCCTCGCCGGAGGTGTCGAGCAGTTCGACCGCCGCTTCGACGATCCGTTCCCGGCTGAGTGCCTCGGTGCGCCGGCGGGTCCGTGGTGCCATGCCTCATCTTGACATAGCTGGAATGATGTTCCAACATGGAATGACATTCCAGAAGGAGGCATCGTGCACGTCACGATCATCGGAGCCGGGCTCGGCGGTCTCGTCCTCGCCCGCGTCCTGCACGTCCACGGCATCGCGGCCACGGTCTACGAGGCCGAGCCGTCCCCGGCTGCCCGCGCGCAGGGCGGGCTGCTCGACATCCACGTCGGCACCGGCCAGGCCGCCCTCGAAGCGGCGGGCCTGACCGACGAGTTCCGCCGGCTGGTCCTGGACGGGCACGAGGCCACCCGGGTCCTCGACCGCGACGGCACGGTCCTGCACGACGAGCCCGACGACGGCACCGGGGGACGCCCCGAAGTACCCCGCGGTGAGCTGCGGCAGCTCCTGCTCGGCTCGCTGCCGGACGGCACCGTCCACTGGGGACACAAGGTCACCGGCGTCCGCGCGCTGGGAGGCGGCCGGCACGAGGTGACCTTCGCCGGCGGCGCCACCGTCACCACGACCCTGCTGGTCGGCGCGGACGGTGCCTGGTCGAAGGTCCGGCCGCTGCTCTCCCCGGCGACGCCGGAGTACATCGGCCGGTCGTACGTCGAGACCTTCCTGTACGACAGCGACACCCGGCACCCGGCCGCCGCGAAGGCGGTCGGCGGCGGCGCCATGCTCGCGCTCGCCCCGGGCAAGGGTATTCAGGCCCACCGCGAGAAGGGCGGCACGCTGCACACCTACGTCGCGCTGACCCACCCGATCGACTGGTTCGGCGACTTCGCCGACGCCGAAGCCGCGATTGCCCGGACCGCGGGGGAGTTCGCGGGCTGGGCGCCCGAGCTCACCGCGCTGATCACCGACGGGGACACCCCTCCGGTCCTGCGGCCGCTCCACACGCTGCCGGTCGAGCACCGGTGGGAGCGGGTGCCGGGGGTGACGCTGGTCGGCGACGCCGCCCACCTCGCGGCCCCGAACGGCGAAGGCGCGAACCTGGCGATGCTCGACGGCGCCGAGCTGGCCCTGGCCCTGGCCGGGCACGACGACGCCGAGACCGCGCTGGCGGCGTTCGAGCGGGTTATGTTCCCCCGCAGTGCCGAGGCGGCGGCCGACGGCAACGAGCTCCACGAGCTGCTCTTCGGCGACGACTCACCGCACGGGCTGATCACGCTGTTCACCCGGGGAGCGAGCGGGTAGGCGCTTACCCCGCGTGGGGCGCCGGAGCCGGCGCGGCCGGCACCCGCAGGGTCGGGCGGAGGGCGAGGACGACCGCGCTGGTGACCGCCAGGTGCATCAGCATCAGACCGACCACGTTGGCGGCCGTCGCGCCCGCCGTCAGCAGGAGGAGGTCCGGGATCCACGTCAGGACGAGCACCAGGGGAACCACGACCCGCAGCACCTTCGCGTTGCGGCGGGCGATCAGTCCCCAGCCGGCGGCGCCGGCGAGCAGCCCGAGCACCGTCGCGGGCAGGTAGGCCGCGGGGTTGAGGCCCATGCCGATGCCGCCGTCGTCGAGCGCGGACGCCGCGAGCGCGATGACCGTGTTGACGGCGGCGGCCGCCACGAGGGCGATCCCCAGGCGGAGAACCGTGACCGAGGTCGGGGTGGCGGTGGTCGGCATCGCTCCTCCTTGGGTTGCGTGTTAAACCCAAAGGTAGTTCGGGTTGCGTGTTAAAGTCAAGCGTGCGGGAAGCAGTGGAGCCCTTCGGCCGGCTGGGCGATGATGAGCGGCGCGCGTGGGTCAACCTGGCCAAGGTGCTGCTCACGCTGCCGGGAGCGCTGGAAAGCCAGCTGCTGCGGGACGCCGACCTGACGTTGCTGGGCTACATGATCCTGGCGCGGCTTTCGGTGGTGCCGGGGAACAGCCTGCGGATGAGCGAGATCGCGGAGATGGCCAACGGGTCGCTGCCGCGGATCTCCCACGCGGTGGCCCGGCTGGAGGATCGCGGGTGGGTGACCCGGAAGGTGTGCACCGGCCAGGGCCGCCGCTTCACGACCGCCACCCTGACCGACGCCGGGCGCGCGCACCTGGCGACCGCGTCCCCCGCGCACGTGGCGAACATCCGGCGCCTGGTGATCGAGCCGCTTGGCGCCGACTTCGTCCGGCTCGGGGACGCCGTCGAGCGGATCGTCGAGAACCTGGGGCTGCCGACCGAGGTCTTCAAGCGGCCGGAAGCCTGACCGGCTCGGGCGCCCGACTCCGCCGTCGGTCACCATGGGACCGTGTCCCAGCCCGAAGCCGCCGGCCCCGGCCTGCTGTACCTCGTGAAGCAGCTCGAGCTCGCCGTGCGGGCCCGGCTGGACGAGGTGCTCCGCCCGGTCGCGCTCACGCCCCTGCAGTACACCGCGCTCACCGTGCTGGAACGGCGGTCCGGGCTCACCACCGCCGAGCTGGCGCGCAACTCCTTCGTCACCGACCAGGCGATGGCGGACATGGTCGTCGCGCTCGAACGGCGGGGCCTCATCGCGCGCGAAGGCGATCCGCGGGACCGCCGGCGGCGGGTGATCGGCCTGACCGACCCCGGGCAGGAACTTCTCGACCGGGTCCGCGACGACGTCACCGCGCTCGAACACCGGATGGTCTCGCAGCTGGACCAGCGTGACGCGGCCCGGTTCCGCGCGTACGTCGTCGCGTGCCACGCAGCGCTCGCGGATCGGCCGTCGCACTGAAAAGTACAGGAAACCTGTACATCTCCCGCGCGGCGTGGGACTCTCGGTGCCACATCGAGCCGGGCGTGACGGCCCGGGGTGAGGGGCACCACCATGCGCGTCCTGGCGCTGATCGGCGCGATCCTGCTGGCGGCCGGCTTGGTCCCGGGGACCGCGGCCGCGGCCGCGAGCGAACACCACACGGGTCAGCTGCCGGACGGGGCCACCTGGGTGGCGGACGTGCCGGCCGCCTGGAACGGCACGACCATCCTCTACAGCCACGGTTTCGGCCCGCTCACCGCGCAGGACGCGCCGGACGACGAAACCCGGGACGCGCTGCTCGGCAGCGGGTACGCGCTGGTCGGCTCCTCCTACAGCGGCCCGTCGTGGTGGGCGCTCGCCTCCGCCGTCGACGACCAGTTCGGCGCGCTGGCGGCGGTCGGGCGGCTGACCGGCCACCCGCGCCGCACGATCGCGTGGGGCACGTCGATGGGCGGTCTCGTCAGCGCCCTCGAAGCCGAACGCGGCGGGCTCGACGGCGTGCTGAGCACCTGCGGCCTCGTCGCCGGCGGCCTGAACCTGAACAACTACCAGCTGGACGGCGAATACGCGCTGGCCCACCTCCTCGCGCCCGCGCAGGACGTCAAGCTCGTGCGGTTCGCGAACGCGGCCGAGGCGAGCGCGTCGGCCGCCGCGCTGACGAAGATCGCCACCGACGCCCAGGCCACGCCCGCCGGGCAGGCGCGCATCGCGCTGGCCGCCGCCCTGATGAACGAGCCCGGTTGGTTCACCGGCCCGACGCCGCCGGCCCCCACCGACTACGCCGGCCAGGAAACCCAGCAGCAGCAAGAACTTTCGCAGTTCGTGCTCGGGTTCGTCGTCTCCGGCCGGTACCAGATCGAGCTGGCCGCCGGCGGCAACAGCGCGTTCACCGCCGGCGTCGACTACCACGCCCTGCTGGCCGGCAGCAGCCACGCCCGCCAGGTACGGGCGCTCTACCGCGCGGCGGGGCTGGACTTGGACGCCGACCTCGCGACGCTGACCCGTGACGCCGACATCCGGCCGGATCCCCAGGCCGTGCGCACCCTCGCGCGCACATCCGCGGTGACCGGACGGTTGCGCGTCCCGACCCTGGACGTCCACACGATCGCCGACCAGCTCGTGCCGGTGGAGCAGGAAGACTGGTACGGCAAGCAGGTGCGCCGGGCGGGCGCCGGAAGCCTGCTGCGCCAGGCCTACGTCGGCGCGACCGGGCACTGCGCGTTCCGGACGGCGGAGACGATCGCGGCCCTGCACGCTCTCGAGTCGCGGATCGAGACCGGGCGCTGGGGCGACGTCGCGGAACCGCGGCGTCTCAACGAAGCCGCCGGCGGCACCGGCCGGTACGTGCGGTTCGACCCGCCGCCGCTGACCGGTGCCCGCCGGTAGGGGCTACGACCGGAGGACGAACGCGGCGACGTCGAGACCGAGCTGCCGCCCGGCTTCGTGGTCGAGGCGGGTGTGGACGCCGGCGACGATCCGGCTCAGTCCCGCCTCGTCGGCGGCGTCCTGGAACGTGGCGAACCGCCGGACCACCCCGGGCAGCGCTTCGGACGTCACGGCCAGTGGCCACCGTGGCCCGAACTCCTGGCGCAGCACCAAGGCGCCCGCCTGCGAGACGACGCTGTGCGCGCCGGGGTACGCCGGGTCGGCCGGGGTGGTGGCGAGGCTCGACCAGTCGGGGACGCCGTCCGTCGCCGGGTTGCCGTCGTCGCCCGCCAGACGGATCGCCGTGATCGGGCGCCAGATCCGGTAGTGGTACTTCGCTTCGTAGAACGCGATCACGGCGTCGGCGAAGGCGAGGTTCAGCCGCGCGAACACCCGCGCCGCGACGACGAGGTTGCCGTGCGAACCGCCGACGACGGACTGCGCGATCTCGTTCCAGTAGTTCCAGATCGGCGCCGCCCAGAACCGCGCCCGCACGGTTTCGTCCGCGGTGCGGGTGGTGCTGCCGTCCCGCCCGGCCGCGGCGACTTCGTTCAGCGCCTTCGCGTACCGCGTACCGGTCAGCGCGGGGTAGGCGCCGGGCCGGAACCGGCCGGCGCGGTCGAGCACGAACGGCGTCACCGCGGCCCAGTGGGTGAACGCGGCGGGCGCGAACGCGGGCGGCGTCGGCCGGTACTGCCCCGGCGCGGTGCCCGGGGGAATCGCCGGCGGGACGGCGGCCGAGCCGTCGTTGGCCCGCAATCCCAGCAGCAGCCGGGCGACGAGCCCGCCGGCCCGCACGCCGGCGGCCCGGCCCGCCGGGTGCACGCGGGCCAGCTGGCCGGCCAGCAGGTTCGCGAACTCGCCCGCACGGGTGGGGTACAGGGCGGCCAGCACGTCGTGACCGGCCTGCGCCGCGGCCGCTTCCGGGTTCGCCGCGGCCGGGACTTCGACGGTGAACAGGTAGGGCCGTCCGGTCCCGGTCGTCGCGACGACGGCGTCGTGGATCGCCGCGTGCAGCAGGGCGAAGCTGCGCGTCGGGTGCACGGTCGCGGGCTGGAGGCCCGCGGTGCGGACGGTGGTCAGCAGCTCCCGGTTCCAGGCGAGGACGACGTCCGCGCCGCCCCGCCGGCCGCCGGCCGCGGCGGCGGGCGACGGCAGGCCGGTGGTGGCGAGCACGGCGGCGGCCGCCCCGCCGGTGACGAGCAGGTGCCGTCGCGACATCGATGTGGTCATTTCTCTCCCCGGTTCGGCGGATGGTCCGCTTCCCGATACGGTCCTTGGTTACGGCGTAACCCCGGCCCATATCCCTCATCCGGCGGGAAGAATCGGCAGGGGAGAAGGCGGGCGGTGCCGGTGGCACAGCGGTTCCGGCGCAAAAGCGCCGAACAGGACGAAGCGGCACCGAGACCGCGGCTGCACGCGGTCGGCGCGGATGTCTACCCGGACTGGGAGGCGGTCTACCGCGACAACGTCGATCGCGTGTACCGGCTGATGTTCTCGAAGGTGGGCAACCGGCCCGACGCGGAGGACCTCACCACCGAGGTGTTCCTGACGGCGTTGCGGCCGCTGCGCGTCTCGGCGAGCATCGGCGAGGTCCGGGCGTACCTGCTGGCCACCGCGCGGACGGTGCTGGCCGGGCACTGGCGGCGCACGCTCGGCCGGGAGATCACCACCCTCGACGAGGAGCGGGACATCGCGGCGTTCGAAGCCGGCGCCATCGACCCGCGCACGCCGGCCCGCGCCGAAGCGATCCTCGCGCGGCTGCCCGAGCGGTACGGCCGGATCCTGCGGCTGCGGTTCCTGCAGGCGTGCTCACTCAAGGAGGCGGCGGCGGAGCTGGACATCACCGTCGGCAACGCGAAGGTGCTGCAGCACCGCGCGTTGCGGCAGGCGGCCCAGGTGGCGGAAGGGATGGAGCCGTGACGACTCGAGGTGTCCGCCGGTTCGTCAAGGATCTCCTGCGCCGCCGCCGGCCGCGCGCGTTCGCGGCCGGTCCCGGCGACGAGGCCGAGCTGCGGACCGCGGTGCTGCTGCGCGCCGCCCGGCCGGGTGCCGGGGCGGCGAGCGAGGAGTTCGTCGCCGGGCTGCACCGCAGGCTCGCCCAGGAGCTCGGGGAACCGGCGCCGACGGGCAACCGGCGCCGGTTCATCCAGGTGTCGTCGGCCGCCGCGGTGGCGGCCGCGGCGGGCGCGGGCGTCGAATACCTGGTGACGTCCGGGACCGCCGAGCCGGCCGCCGAGGACGTGCTCCGCCCGGAGAACGGCGAGTGGCGGGCGGTGGTGGCGGCGCACGACCTGCCCGAGGGTGGCGTGCTGCCGTTCGACTTCGGGGCGGTGGCGGGATTCGTGCAGCGGTCGGCCGGGCAGGTGCGCGCGGTCTCGGCGACGTGCACGCACCTCGGCTGCCGGCTGAACCTGGACGCCCCGGCCCGGCGGCTGAACTGCCCGTGCCACCGGACGTCCTTCACCGTGGACGGTGCCGTCCTCGTGCACCAGCTGCCGGTGACGCCGCCGCCGTTGCCGCACCTGGTGGTGCGCGAGGCCGGGGGAGTGGTCGAGGTGCTGGTCCCGCCGACGGGAGCGTGACACCCGCGCGTATTCCGGGCATGAGGAATTCCGTTGCGGTGAAACACTTCCTGCTCGTCACGGTGGCGGCGGTCCGGGCATGACTCCGCCACCGTGACGGTGACGCCGTGACCGGCGGTCAGCGCAGGTACGAAGCCCCGTTGACGTCGAGGATCGCGCCGGAACTCCACGCGGCTTCGGGCGAGGCGAGGTGGACGATCGCCGCGGCGACGTCCTCCGGCGTGCCGACCCGGCCGAACGGGCTCTGCTCCCGCAGCTCGTCGCCACCGGGGCCGGCGAGCTTGGTCTCCTGGCGTTCGGTCGCGACGAACCCCGGCGCCACCGACGTCACCGAAATCCCGTGCGGTGCCAAGGCGATCGCCATCGACTGGCCGAACGCCTGCAGTGCCGCCTTGCTCGCGCCGTAGGCCGGGTGCTCGGGTTCGCCGCGGAACGCGCCCCGCGAGCCGACGTTGACGACGCTGCCCGGGCGGCCCTGCCCGATCAGGTGCCGGGCCACCGCCCAGGTGACGTTCGCGGCGCCGAGCAGGTTGACCTCGACCGTGCGCCGCCACACCTCGACCCACTGGTCGTAGCCGACCTCGGCGACGGCGTGCCGGGTCCGTTCGGTCGGGGCCTGCGCGGCGTTGTTGACCAGGACGTCGACCCGGCCGAGCGCCGCGACCGCGTCGTCGGCGAGCCGCCGGGCCGCCGCCGGGTCGCCCAGGTCCCCGGCCAGGCACACGTGCCCGGAGCCTTCGAGTTCGCCCAGCGTCGTCTCGGCGTCTTCGCGGCGCGTGCCGTAGTGGACCGCCACGCGAAAACCCCGGGCGGCGAACGCTTTCGCGGTGGCGCGGCCGATCCCGCGGGACCCGCCGGTCACGAGCACGCCCTTCACTTGCCGTCCACCTCGACCAGGTCGAGCCGCGGGGTTTCGCCGGGGCCGACCGGGAACTGCGCGAGGAACGTGACGCCGTCCTCCTGCGCGTCGAAGCGGGCGATCCGGGTCGCTTCCGGTTCGTAGAAGACGTCTCCGGGCCGCAGCAGCGTTTCCGGCTCGCCTTCGATCTGGTAGACGGCGGACCCGGTCTCGATGCTGCCGAACACCGGTCCATTGTGGACGTGCAGGCCGGCGCCGTGGCCGGGCGCGATGGTGATCCGGCGGACCTCGACGAGGTCGACCAGGCGCGGGGCGGGGAGCCGCTGTTCCAGCACGAGCGTCCGGGTGACGGGTTCGGCGGGGACGGGCGCCGGTTCGCCGCCGGCCACCGCGTCGCCGATTTCGGTCGCGGTGCCGTCGCCGGGGATCTCCTCGATGGCCAGGTGGGTCATCGCGGTCGTGTCGGTGGCACCGTGCCAGTGCCATTCGCCGGCGGCGACGCGGACCGTGTCGCCGGGCCGGACCAGCTGGGCCGGGCCGCCGCGCCGCTGCACGTACCCGGTGCCCTCGGTGACGACGAGGACCTGGCCGAGCGGGTGCCGGTGCCAGCGGGTACGCGCCCCGGGCGCGAACTGCACGCGGTCGACGCGCGTCCGCGACGGGCCTTCCGGGACGGCGAGGGACGTGACCCACGCGCTGCCGCTGATCGCGTCGGCGGGCGCGGGCGTGCTGGTCTGCGGGACGGGACGGACGTGCACGAAGGACTCCTCAGTGGACGGTGAGCAGGGCGAGGACACCGGAAACGGCCTGGTCGAACGGTTCGGGCGCGTTGGCCGCGCGGGCGAGCACATAACCGCCCTGCAGGACGGCGACGACGGTGGCGGCCAGTGCGGCGGGGTCCGGTGTTGGGGGAAGCTCCCCCGCGGCCTGGCCTTCGCGCAGGACGTCGGCCAGCCGGGCCTGAAGGCGGGTGAGCGTCGCGTCGACCGGAGCGCGCAGCTCGGGGTCGGCGACGACCTCGGGGTCCTGCGTGAGCCGGCCGACGGGGCAGCCCCGGAGCACTTCGCGCTCGCGGCGCAGGTACGCGGTGATCCGCTCCACGGCGGTGCCGGGCCCGCGCAGCTGGGCGTCGGCGGCGGCGAGCAGCTCGTCCGCGCTGCGCCGCACGGCTTCCAGCGCGAGTTCCCGCTTGCCAGAGAAGTGGTGGTACATGCTGCCCTGCCCGGCGCCGGCGCGCTGTTGGATGGCCTTCGGGCTGGTGCCGACGTACCCGCGTTCCCACAGCAGCTCGCGGGTGCTGTCGATGAGCTGGTCCCTGGTGTCCACGTCCGGGACTGTACATACTAGTAGGTACAGAAGCCAGTGCTTTGCCGTTTCGCACGCGCGAGCATGGCGCGCAGCTCGGTCGCACCGACGTTCGCGCCGAAGGCCTCGGCACCCGGCTCGAGACGGACACCCTCGGCGAGCGGGCCGGCCACCACCGGATCGAAGCCGAAGGCGTCGACCAGCTCCGCCACGCGCGCCACGTCGGCCGGGTCGTCGCCCGCGAGCGCGATCGCCTTGCGGCCCGGGGCGCCCGCGGGCCGGGCCTCGTCCTCGAGGTCGTGGTAGCCCATGTGGTTGAACGCCTTCACCACGTGCGCGTCCGGCAGGAAGGCCTGGACCGTTTCGCTGGTCGACACGCGCAGGTCCGCCCGGACGCCGTCGACCTCCCACCAGTAGTTCATCGCGTCGACGACCAGCTTGCCGGCGAGCGCCGCCGCCGGGATCGTGCGGTACTTGCCCAGCGGCAGCGCGAGCAGGACGACGTCCGCCTTGGCCGCCGCCTCCCCGGCGGTCACCGCGACCGCGCCGGGGGTGAGGACGTCGACGGTGAGCGCGATCTTCTCCGGCGCCCCGGAGCCGGCGACGAGCACGTCGTACCCGGCGGCCAGGGCGAGGCGCGCCAGGACCGTGCCGACCTTGCCCGCGCCGAGGATCCCGATGATCATTCCGCCGCCGCCAAGAGGTCGCGCACCATCGGGATCACCTTGGCGCCGTACAGCTCGACCGCGCGCAGGCGGGCGCTCACCGGCTGGGCGCCCGCGGTGTAGATCAGGTCGAACCGGCCGACGCCCAGCTCCGCGACCGCGCGGGCGATCTTGCGGGCGACCGTCTCGGGTGACCCGATGTACAGCGAGCCGTGCTCGATCTCGTGGTCGTACTCCTCGCGCCGGATCGGGGCCCAGCCGCGCAGCGCGCCGATCCGGTCCCGGATCACGCGGTAGTGCGGCCAGAACACTTCGCGCGCCTGCTCGTCGGTGTCGGCGACGAAGCCGGGGGAGTGCATGCCGATCGGGTGGGCGGTGGTCCCGAACTGCGCCGCCGCCTTGCGGTAGAGATCGACGTACGGCGCGAACCGCCCCGGCGGGCCGCCGATGATCGCCAGCATCAGCGGGAGGCCGTGGCGGGCGGTGCGGATCACCGACTGGGGCGAGCCGCCGACGCCGACCCACGTCGGCAGCCGTCCGCTTTCGGTCTTCGGGTGCACGTCGGCGGCTTCCAGCGGCGGCCGCAGGGTTCCGCGCCAGATCACCGGTTTCTCGTCGAGCAACCGCACGAACAGGTCGAGCTTCTCCTCGAACAGCGCGTCGTAGTCGCTCAGGTCGTAGCCGAACAGCGGGAACGACTCGGTGAACGAACCCCGCCCGAGGATGACCTCGGCGCGGCCGCTCGACAGGGCGTCGACCGTCGCGAAGCGCTGGAACACGCGGACCGGGTCGTCCGAGCTCAGCACCGTGACGCCGGAGGACAGCCGGATCCGCGACGTGCGGGTGGCGATGCCGGCCAGGACGGTCTCGGGGGTCGAGATCGCGTACTCGGGCCGGTGGTGCTCGCCGAGCGCGAGCACGTCGACGCCGAGTTCGTCGGCGAGCACGGCTTCGTCGACCACCTGCCGGATGGCCGCGGCGGGGGAGAGGGGCCGTCCGGCGTCGTCGTGCGGGACGTCGCCGAAAGTGTCGAGCCCGAAGTGCAGGTCGGTCACGCTGACTCCTTTGATTGACACGTCAATCATCCGCTCGATATGATTGACGTGTCAACCAGGAGGTGTGGTGACCCAGCCGACACGACGGCGGCGCGTGCTGCCGACCACGGAGGAGCTGCGTGTCTGGCGCGGCTTCATCGAGACCGCCGAGGCCCTGCGCGCCGAGCTCGGCGCGCGCCTGCAGGCGGAGTCCGGGCTGTCGCCCGGGGACTACGCGGTCCTGCTCGCCCTCACCGAGGCCGACGGGCAGCGGCTACGATCGTCGCAGCTCGCCGACGACATCGGCTGGGAGCGCAGCCGCCTGTCGCACCACCTCGGCCGGATGGAGAAGCGCGGCCTGCTCCGGCGCGAGGAGTGCCGAACGGACAACCGTGGCGCCGAGGTGGTGCTGACCCCGGAAGGCGACGCGGCGTTCCGCGCGGCGACGGTCCCGCACCTGACGGCGGTGCGCGAGCTGTTCGTGGACGCGCTGACCCCGCACCAGCTCGCCGCGGCCGGCGAGGTCGCGGCGGCGCTGCGGGCCAACCTCGGCTAGAGCCGGGAGGTCCTGCCGGTGATGTCGCGGGCGCCGCGAGTCCGGATCAGGCTGGCCACGACGGCTGTCGCCAGGATCAGGCCCACCACTGCCAGCGACAGACCCGTCGGGATCTTCCAGACCTCCAGCAGCAGCATCTTCACGCCCACCCAGACCAGCACCAGCGCCAAGCCGAGCTTCAAGTACACGAACCGGTGCATCAGATCCGCCAGCAGGAAGTACATCGCGCGCAGGCCCAGGATCGCGAACGCGTTGGACGTGAACACCAGGAACGGCTCCCGCGTCACCGCGAAGATCGCCGGGATCGAGTCCACCGCGAAGACCACGTCGGTCACCTCGATCAGCACCAGGACCGCCAGCAGCGGGGTCGCCACCCAGCGGCCCGCCTCGCGGACCAGGAACCTGCCGCCGTGCTGGACGTCGGTCGTCGGGACGAGGCGGCGGAACACGCGCAGGACCGCGTTCCGCTCGTAGTCCACCGCCTCCGCGCGGTGCAGCGCCATCCGCACGCCCGTCAGCACCAGGAAAGCGCCGAACACGTACAGGATCCAGGCGAAACTCGCGAGCAGCGCCGAGCCGGCCGCGATGAACACCGCCCGGAACACCAGTGCGCCGAGGACGCCGTAGAACAGGATCCGGTGCTGGTGTTCGCGTGGCACCGCGAAATAGCCGAAGATGATCGCGAACACGAAGACGTTGTCGACCGCCAGGGACTTTTCGATCACGTACCCGGCGAAGTACTGGCCCGCGAACTCCGCGCCCCAGGCCCACCAGACGACGGCGCCGAACGCGACGCCCAGCGCCACCCACACCCCCGACCACACCAGCGCCTCGCGGACGCCGACGACGTGCGCCTTGCGGTGAGCGAACAGGTCGATCGCGAGCATGAGCAGGATGACGCCGAGCACGGCAGCCCAGGCCCAGAAGGGGACGGTCACGGCACACTCCTCCGGTTCGGTGCGAACCGGAGGTCTTCCCGGCCACCGCGAGGTGGCGCCGGCACCGGGTCTGCGCCGGGGCAGCCGGATTGACGATGCCGGACCGGGGCGGGTACTCCCCTCCGTCCACTCCAGAATGACGAACTTTGCTTCGTCTGTCAACTGTGGACGGCTAAGCTCCCCGCATGGCTTCGTGGACGTTCCTGAGCAACCACGCGCACGTCCTGCTGTGCCTGGCCGAGAACCCGGACCACCGGCTGCACGACCTCGCCGAGCGGGTCGGGATCACCGAACGCGGCGTGCAGCTGATCCTCGCGGACCTGATCGCGGACGGCTACGTCGAACGCGAGCGCGTGGGCCGCCGCAACCACTACACGATCCACCCGGAAGGCCGCCTGCGGCACCCGCTGGAAGCCCACCACCGCGTGGCCGAGCTGGTGGCGGCGCTGGGCCCCAAGCGGCGTTGAACCCTCAGTCCAGCACAGGCAACGACAGCCGGAAGCACGCGCCTTCGCCGACCGCCGTCTCCAGCTCGACGTCGCCGCCGTGCGCGCGGGCCAGCGAGCGGGCGATCGACAACCCCAGGCCCGCGTCCGCGCCGCCGGCCCGCGTGCGCGACCGGTCGGCGCGGTAGAAGCGGTTGAACACCTTCTCCGCCTGCCCGGCCGTCAGCCCCGGCCCCGTGTCGGCCACCTCCAGGACCGCGCGGCCCGCCACCGTGCCGACGCCGATGCGGACGCTCGTGCCCGGCGGGGTGTGCGCGGCCGCGTTGCCCACCAGGTTCGTCACCACCTGGCGGAGCCGGGCCTCGTCCGCGTCGACCGGGGCCGGGCCCGGCGGTCCGTCGCCGCCCGGGCCGGTGAGGGCGACCGTGCGGGACGGGTCGAGCGCGCGCAGGTCGTGCCGGGCGTCGCCGGCGAGGGTGCGCAGGTCCATCGGGGCCCGGTCGAGCTGCTCCTCGGGGGCCTCGTCGAGCTGGGCGAGCAGCAGCAGGTCCTCGGTGAGCGCGGTGAGACGGGTGGCCTCCCGGTCGATGCGGCGCATGGCTTCGTCCACATCGGACGGTTCGGGCAGGGCGCCCATCCGGTACAGCTCCGTGGACCCCTTGATGCCGAACAACGGCGTGCGCAGCTCGTGGCTGACGTCCGCGACGAACGCGCGCATCCGCGCCTCCGACGCCGCCCGGGCGGCGAAGGCGTCCTCCAGCTGGCCGAGCATGGTGTTGAGCGACGCCGCGAGGTGCCCGATCTCCGTGCCGGGCGGCGCGAGGACCGGGACGCGTCGGGTGAGGTCGCCGCCGGCGATCGCGGCCGCCGTGTGCTCGATCCGGCGCAGCGGGCGCAGGCCCCGGCCGAGGGCGAACCAGCCGGCCGCGGTCAGCAGGACGAGCAGCGCCCCGCCGGTGATCAGGCTGCTCACCCGCAGCTGGGTGATCGTGGCGTCGGCTTCGGCGAGTGGTGCGGCCGAAACGATCGTCCCGCCCCAGCGGGCGGCCGGGCGCGCGACGGCCCGCCAGCGTTGCGAGCCGTCGGTGGCCACCAGGTCGACGCCGCTCCCGCCGGTGGGCACCGTGCGCAGCGCGTCGAGCGGCGGCAACGTCGAACCCGGTACTCGCGACGAGTGCAGGCCGCCCACGACCGCGCCACCGGCGTCCAGGTAGACGACGTACGGGCTGCCGAACAGGTCGAGCGCGGGGTCGAGGAGGTCCGGCCGCACGGCGGGGTTCCCGGCCGGGGGCGGGCTCGCCGCTAGGGAGATGAGCTCGGTCATCGAGCGCAGCTGGCCGTCGAGGCGGTCGAGCTGGAAGCGTTCCAGCTGATCGGTGACGAGCGCGCTGACGAGCGTCAGGCCGGCCAGCAGGAGGCCCGCGGTGAGCAGCAGCAGCCGCGCCCGCAGCGACAGCCGCCTCACCGCCGGGGCTCGCGCAGCACGTAGCCCACGCCGTGCACGGTGTGGATCAGCTTGGGCTCCTCGGTGTCGACCTTGCGCCGCAGGTAGGAGATGTAGGTGTCGACGATGCTGGCGTCGCCGCCGAAGTCCTCGCGCCAGACGCGGTCGAGGATCTGCGCCTTCGACACGACCCGGCCGGCGTTCTCCATCAGGTAGCGCAGCAGGCGGAACTCGGTGGCGGACACGCGGACGGGCCGCCCCGCGCGGGTCACCTGCCGGCCGTCGGCGTCGAGGGCGAGGTCGCCCACGGTCAGGACCGCGGCCGGGTGCCCGGCGGTGCGGCGGAGGATCGCCCGGATCCGCGCGATCAGCTCCGCCAGGTCGAACGGCTTCGTCACGTAGTCGTCGGCGCCGAGGGACAGGCCGGTGACCTTGTCGGCCTGCCCGTCCCGCGCGGTGAGGAAGAGAACGGGCACCGGGCGGTGCTGCTCGCGCAGCCGCCGGACCACTTCGAAGCCGTCCAGGTCGGGCAGCATGACGTCCAGCAGCACCAGGTCGGGCGGTTCTTCGGTGGCCGCGGCGACGGCTTCGGTGGCCGTCGCCGCGGAGGTCACCCGGAAGCCGGCGAACCGGAGGGCGGCCGAGAGCAGCTCGCGGACGGTGGGTTCGTCGTCCACCACCAGCAGCCGGGTCATCGCGTCCATGCCCGCGAGGATACGGAGATCGCGCGGACGAGCAGGCTGCCGGCGAGCCCCGCGACGGCCCCGCCCGCGGCTCCGGCGACCAGGGCGAGGAGCGGGTTCGCCGCCAGCCGCGCGCCGAGGACGGGGACCGAGAAGCCGAACACGGACACCGAGAGGTCGACGGAGAACCGCGTGAGGAGCGCGACGGCGGTCGAGACACCGCCGACGATCACGGCGAGTTCCGCGGCTTGGCGCAGGGGTGGGTGGCGCCGGTGGAGGGCGACCGCGATGCCGCAGCCGAGCAGCACCACGGCGGCGATCCAGTGCGTGGCCGGGAAACTCGTGTCCGGCGCGCAGGAGAGCAGGCCGGTGGTGCCGAGGTGCCAGGGGACACCGAGGCCGGTCAGGACGGCGGCGGGCAGCAGCTGGGGGAGCAGGAGCAGGACGGCCCCGGCCGCGGTGGCGCCGCCGAGGATCCCGGCGGCGACCAGGCAGACCGCGGCGAGGCACGCGAGCGGCCACCCCAGGGCGCGCAGAGTTGGTGCCACGGAAGGGAAACGCGCGATCAGCCAGCATGCCGCGACGACCACGAGCGCGAAGGCCAGGGCGCCGGCGACGGTGGGTCCGGCGGCCACGGAGAACGCGGCTTCCAGGTGAGAGGGGGTTGGTAGGCCGCCTTGGGTGGGGAACCCGGCGCCGAGGCCGCCGGGGAACGGCTGATGGGCTCCGGCGGAAGGCCAGATGCCAAGCCCACCCGGCAGGGGCCGGCTCAACCCTCCGGAAGGCCCGGTGCCAAGCCCACCCGGCAATGCTTCCCGCATCCCCGCCGGGGAACCGGCGCCCGACAGCGCGGCCGAAGCACAGCCCCGCGGCGCACCGATACCACCCGGCAAGCCCACCTTTCCCCTTGCCCAGAACGAAACCGTCCCCAGCGTCCCCGCGAAAGCCACCCCCGCCACCGCACCCCGAACGACCAGCCCCTCACGCCGGCGCAGCAACAGCCACCCCAAAACCACCGCCCCGGCAAGGGAAACCCCGAGCGGAATTCCGCTCAACCCACCCCGCAAGGCAACCGGAAGCCCGCCGACGGCAGCGGCCTGGAGATCGACCGACCCGCCCACGGCCAACGCGACCACCGCCGCCGTCGACGAACCGACCTGGTCCATCCCGAGCAGCAGCAACCCCACCGCCGCCACGCCCGCCATCGCCACCAGCGACGCGGCCGCCGCGAGCAAGCCGCGGACCACCTCGCGCATCAGACGTCCCGGCGGCGGAACACCACGAACGCCACCGCCAGCACCGCGGCCACCCCGGCGCACATCCCGCCCAGGTTCAGCCACGGGTGCGGGAAGTCCGGGTCGGGCACCGTCTTCAGGACCGCGGACGCCCCGAGCGTCGGCCAGTAGAAGAACAGCCCGCGCACCCACGCCGGGAAGAGGCCGGCGAGCGCCGGGACCAGGAAGACGATCCCGACGAGCGTCGCCAGCGCGCCCGCCGTCGCCCGCATCAGCGTGCCGAGCCCGACCGCCAGCAGCGCGATCGCCGCGAGGTAGAGCCCGCCGCCCGTCACCGCGGACAACGCTCCGGGATCGCCGAGGGACGCCCGGGGCAGGCCCTGCGCACCCAGCACCGCCTGGCCGAGGAAGAACGCGGCGAACATCAGCACCTGGCCCGCCACCACGGCGACGGCGACGGCGACCACGACCTTGGCCGCCAGCAGCCGCTCCCGGCGGGGCGTGGCGACCAGGGACGTCGCCACCAGCCCGGTCGCGTGCTCGCCGGTGACGACCAGGATGCCCAGTACCCCGATGATCAGCTGCGCGACGATGTACGACGTCAGGCTGCGGTTGGTCGGGTCCCAGGCCTGCGGGTCCTCGGCGTAGGCCTTGCCGGCGGCGTTCATCGCGAGGGCCGTGATGCCGAGCCCGGCCGCGAACAGGCACGCCAGGGTGTACCAGGTCGAGCGCAGGCTGCGGAGCTTGATCCACTCCGCGTGGACGGACCGGGTGAAGCTCACGCGCCCACCCCCGCGTACTCGAGGCTGTCGCGGGTCAGCTCCATGAACGCGTCTTCGAGCGAGACGCGCTGCGGGGTCAGCTCGGCGAGCGCGACGCCGTGGTAGGCGGCGAGCTTGCCGATCTCCCCGCTCGTCAGGCCGGAGACCACGAGTGAGGCCTCGGCGCCTTCGCGCACCTCGGCCCCGGCGGTGACGAGCAGCCGCGCGAAGCCGGCGTCGGGCGTGCGGACGAGCACGGTCCCCTCGCCGCGCACCAGCTCGCTGACGGCGGTGTCGGCGACGAGCCGGCCGCGGCCGATCACGACCAGGTGGTCGGCCGTCTGCGCCATCTCGCTCATCAGGTGGCTCGACACCAGCACGGCCCGGCCTTCGCCGGCCAGGGAGCGCATGAAGTCGCGGATCCACCGGATGCCTTCCGGGTCGAGCCCGTTCACCGGCTCGTCGAAGATCAGCACGCGCGGGTCGCCGAGCAGCGCCGCCGCGATGCCGAGCCGCTGCCGCATGCCGAGCGAGAACCCGCCCGCCCGCTTGCCCGCGACGCTCTCCAGCCCGGTCCGGGCCAGCACCTCGCCGACCCGGCGCCGCGGGAGCCCGTTGCTCACCGCCAGGGCCAGCAGGTGGTCGTACGCCTTGCGGCCACCGTGGACGGCACCCGCGTCGAGCAGCGCGCCGACCTCGGTCAGCGGAACGGGGAGGTCGCGGTAGCGGCGCCCGCCGACGGTGACGGTTCCCCGCGTCGGCGCCGCGAGGCCGAGGATCAGCTTCATGGTCGTGGACTTGCCCGCGCCGTTCGGCCCGAGGAACCCGGTGACCTGCCCGGGCTCGACGGTGAACGACAGGTCGTCGACGACGGTGTCGGGGCCGTACCGCTTGGTCAGCCCGCGCACTTCGATGGTGGTCATGCCGGCGAGCGTGGCCCGCCCGCCTGGCCGGTTCCTGGGAGGTTCTGGGAGAACCCTGGGAGTTCGCGCGGCCGGGAGCGTCTTCGCCCGTCGCTTCCCCGGAAATCGAGCCCGGGCGCCGGTCAGCCGCGGGTGGCGCGGGCGCGCAGGTGCGCCCGTTCGCCGTGCTGCCCGAAGAGGATGAGCAGCTCGACGGCCTTCCCGTCGGCGCTGCCGAGCCAGTGGGGCAGCGTCGTGTCGAACTCCGCGGCCTCGCCCGCCGGCAGCACCAGGTCGTGCTCGCCGAGGACCAGCCGCAGCTTCCCGTGCAGCACGTAGAGCCACTCGTGGCCGTCGTGGGTCTGGTGCGCCGGCTCCGGCGGCCGGTCGCTGCCCGGGATCAGCATCTTGTACGCCTGCATGCCGCCCGGCCGCCGGGACAGCGGCACGAACGTCATGCCGTGGCGGTGGATCGGGGCGAGGTGGACGCGCGGGTCGCCGGTGCGGGGCGCGCCGACGAGGTCGTCGAGCGGGACGCGGTACGCGCGGGCCAGCGGCAGCAGCAGTTCCAGGCTGGCCCGCCGCTGCCCGCTCTCCAGCCGCGACAGCGTGCTCTCCGACACCCCGGTGGTGCCGGCGACCTCGGCCAGCGTCAGCCCGCGGGTCCGGCGCAGCGCCCGCAGCCGCGGGCCGACCGCGTGCAGGACGTCCTCGATGTCGTCGCTCACCCGGCCATCTTGCCGAAACCGCAAGAAAGCGTGCCACTCCGGCACGGCCGCGCCACGGTGGGGCCATGACCGCCACGGAATTCTGGGACGCCCACTACGCGACCCCGCGGGACGAACCCCGCCCGAACGTCCGGCTCACCGAGGCCGTCGCCGACCTGCCGCCCGGCACCGCGCTCGACCTGGGCAGCGGCGCGGGCGGCGACGCGCTGTGGCTCGCCCGACGCGGCTGGCGCGTGACCGCGGCCGACCTCTCCGGCGTCGCGACCACCCGTCTGGCCGGACACGCCCGCGAACTCGGGCTCGGCGAGCGGATCCGCGCCGAGCGGCACGACCTGGCCGAGACGTTCCCCCCGGGCCGCTTCGACCTCGTCTCGGCGCACTACCTGCACACGTCCTTCGCGTTCCCGCGCGCCCGCGTGCTGCGCCGGGCCGCGCACGCGCTGGTGCCGGGCGGCCTGCTGCTGGTCGTCGACCACGGGTCGGTCGCGCCGTGGTCGTGGGACCGGGAGGCCCGGTTCCCCGCGCCACGGGATGTGGCGCGGTCGCTGGATCTCGACGCCGGCGAGTGGACCGTCTCGCGTGCCGAAGCCCTCTCCCGCCGGGCCACCGGACCCGGCGGGCAGGTCGCCGAGGTCGTCGACCACCTGCTGCTGATCCGCCGAAGCCGATGACCGTCCGAGGAGGACAGACCATGCCCCGCCGACGTGACACCCCGCCCCCGCGGACCGGCCCCGGCGAGAAGGACGTGCTGCGCGGGTTCCTCGACCAGCTGCGCGCCGCGGTGGCGGCCAAGGCCGAGGGCGTGCCGGAACCGCAGGTCCGGACACCCGGCGTGCCCTCGGGCACGTCCCTGCTCGGCTTGGTCCGGCACCTGACCCACGTCGAGCGCTTCACGTTCCTCGGCGAGCGGACGGCCGACTGGCAGGCGACGTTCCGGCCGCGGCCGGCCGAAACGGCGGCCGCGCTCCTGGCGGGCTACCGCGCGGCGGTCGCCGAGGCCAACGCGGTGATCGACGCGTGCACCGACCTGACCGAGCCGGTGGCCCGCCCGGGCGGGACGCAACCTTCGATGCGCTGGGCTTTGGTCCACATGATCGAGGAGACCGGCCGCCACGCCGGCCACGCCGACATCCTGCGCGAGCTGATCGACGGGTCGACGGGCCGGTGACCGGTGCCCGGCGTGGTCGGGGGCGCGCCGCCGCGGGCGGCTTCCCCGGCGACGCGCTCGGGTACGTCGCGACTGTCCGAACAGGACAGCCGAGCCGGGCCCGCCGGTGGTGCGGCGGGCCCGGGTCCGGTCCTAGCGGATGGTCTTGTTCGCGGCGAAGTAGGCGTTGGACGGCGTCAGGAACGACAGCACCACGCCGATGACGGCGACGACCACGCTCACGTAGCCGAGCACCGTGGTCTGCCCGGCCAGCACCGAAATCAGCTGCAGGGCGGTGATCACCGTGAGCACGATCCGCGCCCAGTTCCGGCCGGCGCGCAATTTGAACGCGAACAGCAGGTACAGCGCGGCGATGATCACCGCGATCACGAGCGCGACGACCATCGTGATCGTGACGGCCTGGTCGATCTGCGCGTCGGTCAGCCCGCCGCCGCTTTGTCTGTTCGAATTCCGCAGTGTGTCGGCGATCGCGTCACGGCTTGCGAAGATCAGGAAGCCGCCGACGAGGCCGATGACGGTCGAGGCGATGAACGCCCAGAAAGCGCCTTCGACCGTGCTGGGCCGTGCCGGCGCGGTGGCGGGCTGCCCCGCCGCCGCGGATTCGGGGTAGTTCGGGTAGTTCGGTGATTCGGTCATAGAGATCGAATAGCACGATCACCACCCGGCCGCCGAACGAACCGCCATTTCCGGCGCGAAACCGTGATGTCGGACATCAGTGCCGGCGGGTGAGTGCCTCCCGTTTGACGAAGCCGATCACCGCGGTCGCGACGAACAGCACCGCGCCGACGATGATCAGCCAGAAGAGGCCCTTGATGACGATGCCGAGAACGGCCAAAACGGCCCAGATCACCAGCAACCCGACGAGAAGACCCATGTCAGCTCCCTTTTCGAAGGTGACGGCGGGGTACCCGCGCTCGCGGGGCGCTACACCCGGCACCGGCGTCGCCAGTACGCCCAGGTGACGGCGGCCAGCAGCGGCGCCCAGAGCAGCAGCGGCAGGTAGCAGGCCACGAGCAGGGCGTGCCGGCCCGGGCCGGCGAACGTGACGGCGCCGAACCCGGGGAAGTCCCGGAACGCGTACCCCCAGATCACCGCGAGGGCCAGCGCCCCGGCGGCCGCCGGGACGATCGCGGCGTACGGCGCGACCCGGCGGCCGCCGAGCAGCGGGACCCACCGCGGGACGCGTTCGCCCCACGGCCGGACGAGGCCGAGGGTGAGCAGGGCCAGTGCTTCGGAGACGACGCTCAGCCCGACGATGTACGCGGCTTCGCCGAAACCGATGACGTAGTAGGGCCGCAGCCCGAGGTCGGCGCCGCCCGCGAGGAAGAGCCGCCAGATCCCGGACGGCAGGGTGACGAGCGGGACGGCGTGGGCGGCGGCGACGGCCCACCGCTGTGGGCGGACGACGGGTGTGGTCATGGCCCCAGCCTGGCTCGGCCGGGGCGCCGCGACCTCCCACCCGGGTATCAGCCGTCCCCTCGCTCGGGGGAGGCGCGCTCGTGCAGCGTCGCCTCCAGCTTGGCCAGCAGCCCGGTGAGCGTCGTGCGCTCGTCCCGTGTCAGCCCGCCGATCAGGTCCGCTTCGTGCTCGAGCAGCCGGCGCACGGTCGCCTCGATCAGGGCGTGGCCGGCGTCGGTGAGCTTGACCGCGACCGCGCGGCGCGACGCCGCCGACGGCGCCCGCTCGACCAGGCCTGCCTGCTCGGCGCGGGCGATCCGCTGGGAGATCGCGCCCGCGGTGACCAAGGTGCGGCGCGTGATCTCGCGAGTCGTCAGCTCGTACGGCGGCCCGGCGCGCCGGATCACGCTCAGCAGGTCCAAAGTCGACGGATCGATGCCGAGCTCGGCCAGCGTCCGGCGCCGGTCGTCGGCCAGCAGCTTGGCGATGCGCCAGGCGGGCGTGATGACCTCGATGGACTCGGTCCGCACGCCGGGCAGCTCGCGCTGCCACGCCGCCGCGATGTCGGCCGCGGGCCAGCGCAGGATCGCTTCCATCGGGTAGCCGTCGTTGGACACCCTCGCCTCCCGTTGCTACGTTTAGAGCTAAACATAGCAGAGGAGGAGTGTTCGTGAGTCGTATCGTGCTGGTCACCGGCGGCGGGAGCGGGCTCGGCAAGGCGGTCGCCGCCCGCTTCCGCGCGGCCGGGGACACCGTGGTCGTCACCGGCCGGGACGCCGGCCGCCTCGAACGCGTGGCCGGCGAGCTCGACGTCCGTCCGATCCCGTGCGACGCCACCGATCCCGGGCAGGTGGCCCGGCTGGCGGACGAGCTGGGCCCGGACCTCGACGTCGTCGTGAACTCGGCGGGCGGCAACACCGACCTCGCCGGCGAGCCGGGCCCGGGCCTGGCGGGCGTGCTCGCGGCGTGGCGGGCGAACCTGGACGCCAACCTGCTCAGCGCCGTGCTGACGACGACCGCGGTGCTCGGCAAGCTGCGCCCGGGCGGCACCATCGTCGCCGTCGGGTCGATCGGCGCCGAGTACGCGTCGGGTTCCTACGGCGCGGCGAAAGCGGCGCTGGCCGCGTGGACCGCCGGGCTGTCGGCGGAGGTCGGTCCGAAGGGGCTCACCGCCAACGTGATCTCGCCGGGGTACATCGCCGAAACCGCGTTCTTCCAAGGCAAATTGACCGATCGGCGGCGGGAGGCGCTGATCGCGGCGACGCACAACGGCCGGGCCGGCCACCCCCGCGACATCGCGGAGACCACGTTCTTCCTGGCTTCCGAAGGGGCCCGGCACATCACCGGCCAGACGCTGCACGTCAACGGCGGCGCGTTCACCACTCGTTGACGTCCATTGTGGATTCCCAGCCGAGGTCCGCGGAAATCCTCGCGGCGGCCCGGGCGGTGACCCGGCCGGCGGCGTCGAGGCGCCCGCCGAGCCGCCCGGCGGGCGCGGAGACGTTGAGCGCGGCGACGACCCGGCCGCGGAAGTCCCGCACCGGTGCCGACACCCCGGCGAGGCCCGGCTCGAACTCTTCGTGGACGCGGGCGTAACCGTCCCGCCGGGCTTCCCGGATCTTCGCCGCCAACCGGGGCAAGGAGTCCACTTCGGACGGTTCCGGGAAGCGGACGTAGAGGTCGTCGGGGGAGGCGTCGAGCAGCAGCACGCGCCCGGCGGACGTGCGGCGGGCCGGGACACCGCGGCCTTCCCAGCCGGGCGCGCGGAAGGAGTGCCCGGACACCGAAAGCACGGTGAGCACCTCCTGGCCGCGCAGCACGCAGAGGTGGGTGGTCTCTTCGAGCTCGACCGCCAGGTCCCGCATGACCGGTTCGGCGGCGCGGACGAGCCGGTCGTCGACGGTCCGGGCGACGAGCGAGAACAACCGCCTGCCGAGCCGGTAGGCGAGCGTGTCGGGATCCCGTTCGACGACGTCTTCTCCGGCGAGCGCCTTGAGCGCCCGCGAGACCTGGCTCTTCTCCCGCCCGGTGAGCCGCGCGAGCCGGGCCACACCCAGCCCGCCCGCGCGCTGGGCCTCGGGTGAGGCGAGCGCTTCGAGGAGGTCCAGGTCGCGGCGGAGGCCGTGGCCGGGGTGGCGCTGGTCGTCGGGCATGCCCGCGAACGTAGCAAGCCGCGGTTGGCGTGAGCGCAACGCGCGTTGCGATCGCCGGCTGGTCCTTGCCCGGCGTTTCCGGTGGCTCCTACCGTCGAGCGGGTGCGGATCACGGCCATCACCCTCGACCGGCTGCGGCTGGACCTGGACCCGCCGCTGCGCGCGGCCTGGGACCCGGACCCACGCCGGCACTTCGACGCCACGATCGTGCGCGTCCACACCGACGACGGCGTCACCGGCATCGGCTCCGGCGACACCATGGCCGGCTTCGAGGCCGTCGAGCACCTGTTCCTCGGCGAGGACCCCCTCGACATCGTCCGGCACGTCCAGGCCATCGAAACGGCGAACTTCCACGGCGGTCGCTTCTGGCCCCTCGAAGCCGCTCTCTGGGACGTCATCGGCCAGGTCGCCGGCCTGCCGGTGGCGACCCTGTTCGGGAACGCCACGCGTTCGCTGCCCGCGTACGCCTCCTCGGCGGAGCTGAAACCGCCGGCGGAACGCGTCGAAACCGCCCTGCGGGCCCGGGAAGCCGGGTTCCGGGCGATGAAGATCCGCATCGCCCGCGAGCGCGTGGACGATGGCGTCGCCGCGGTGGCGGCCGTCCGCGACGCGCTCGGCCCGGGCTTCGGGATCATGGTCGACCTCAACCAGTCCTGGCGGATGGCCGGCGACACGAGCGCCGCGACCGACCTCGCGGACACCCGCAAGCTGGTGCGCCGGCTGGCCGAACTGGACGTCCTGTGGGTCGAAGAACCGTTGCCGTACCACGACCTCGACGGCTTCCGCACGCTGCGGGCGGAGAACCCGGGCGTGCGGATCGCGGCGGGGGAGATGCAGCACTCGGTGCCGGAGCTGCTGCGGTACCTCGAAGAGGACGTCCTCGACGTCTACCAGCCGGACGTCGTGCTGGCGGTCGGCCTGCACCGCGCCCGGACGCTGGCCGAGCTCGCGCGGCTCAAGCACCGCGCGTTCACCCCGCACAGCTGGACCAACGGCATCGGCGTGCTCGCCAACCTGCACGTCTCGGCCGGGGTCGGTGGTGGCCCGTACTTCGAGCTCCCCTGGGACCCGCCCGGCTGGACGCCCGGGCGCCGCGACTTCATGCTGGCGGCACCGCTGATGATCACCCCGGACGGCGACCTGGAAGTTCCTCCGCGGCCCGGTCTGGGTGTCGAACTCGACGAGGAGGCGGTGGACCGGTGGCGGATCTGACGCGCTGGACCGTGGTACCGGGCGGCCGGACCGAATACGGGCCCGGGGTACTGGCCGAGCTGCCCGCCTTCGTCGATTTCGTAGGGCACGCGCGGGTGTTCGTTGTCACCGATCGCGGTCTGCGGGCCACCGGGATCGTCGGGCGCGTCGAGAAGATCCTGGCGGCGGCCGGGATCGAGCACGCCGTGCACGAGGACGTCGGCCCGAACCCGTCGACGGCGGAGCTGGACCGCGGGGCCGCGCGGCTGCGCGAGTTCGGCGTCGCGACGGTGCTCGCGCTCGGCGGCGGGTCGGCGCTGGACGCGGCCAAGGGCATCGCCCTGCTGGCCGGCAACCCGGGCGCGGCCGCGGCGGACGCGGACCGGCTGTGGGACGCGCGCGACGGCCTGCCGCTGATCGCGGTGCCCACCACCGCGGGCACCGGAGCCGAGACCAACGGCTTCGGCGTCACCGAAGACCGGTGCACCCGCCGGAAAGTCTACATCGGACACTCGTCGGTGCGGCCGCGGATCGCCGTTCTGGACCCGGAACTGACGCTCGCCCTGCCCGCCGCGGTGACCGCCGCGACCGGGCTGGACGCGCTGGTCCACGGCATCGAGTCACTGGCTTCGCGCGGGTCGACGCCGTTCTCCGCGGCGTACGCGACGCAGGCGGTCGAGCTGGTCGGCCGCTGGCTCCCGGTGGCCTGCCGCGACGGCGGCGACCTGGCGGCGCGGTCCGGGCTCATGCTGGGCGCGCACCTGGCCGGGCACGCGCTGACGTTGTCCGGGCTCGGGCTGGTCCACGGGATCGGGCACGCGCTGACCGCGCACACGGGCACCCCGCACGGCGTGGCGCTGGCGGCCGTGCTGGAGGAGGTGCTGGCGTTCGGTGCCCCGGCGTACGAGGCGACGGCTCGTGCGTTGTGCCGGCCGGGCGAGGCGATCGAGGCGGTGCGCGGGATTTCCGGCGCGCTCGGGATCAAGCGCCCGCTGCGCGAACTCGGCGTCGCCCGCGAGGACCTCCCGGTGATCGCGGCGGACGCGGTCGCCGACACCGTCACGAAGAACACGCCCCGGCTGCCGTCGGAGGCGGAGGTCGTCGAGCTGCTGCGGAGCGTGTACTGAACCGCTACGCGGCGAGCCCGGCCGCCACCGCGAGCAGGTGGGGCGCCAGCGCGTCCGCGATCACCGCGTACCCGGCCGACGAGGGGTGGAACCGGTCCGCCGAGAACAGCGACGCGTCCGCCGCGAACCGCCCGGTGAGCTGCGGGCCCGCGGTGGCCACGGCACCGCCGGCCCGGATCGCGGCTTCGGCTTGGGCGCTCGCGTAGTGGCCGCTCGCCGCGGAGACCAGCTCGCGGTAGGGCCCCGGCACCCGCGACACGATGCCCAGGTCGGGGGCGGGCACGACGAGGACGCGGGCGCCGGCGCGGACGAGCCGGGCCACGGCGTCGTGCAGCTGGCGGGCACCGACGGCCGGCGAGACGAACCCGGCCAGGTCGTTCGCGCCGATCACGATCAGCGCCAGGTCCACGCCGGCGCGCAGGGCGGCGCCGGCCTGGCGGTCCAGGTCGGCCGAGCGCGCGCCGGGCACGCCGAAGCCCTGAAGCTGAACGACGTGGCCCGCGGCCCGCAGCCGCCGCGCGAGCCGCTGCCCGAGGGTGTCCTCCGGGCGCGCGCTGCCGACACCGGCGGCCAGCGAGTCGCCCAGGACGCAGAATCGGAGCGTGGTCATCGTGGGTACAACGTCCGCGGGGCGTGGTTGTTTCCCGGGCGGTTCGCTTGACTAGGACCGTGGTCGTGCGGGTGCTGCTCGGGCTGGTGCTGGTCGTCGTGCTGGCGCTGGCGCTGGTGTGGGTCTTCCAGCGCCGTCTGATCTACCTGCCGGACACGACGCCGGTGCCCGCGGCGGCCACGGTGCTGCCCGGCGCCGAGGACGTCCGGCTCCGCACCGCCGACGGCCTCGACCTGGGTGCGTGGTTCGTCCGGCCCGCTCAGCGGGAACCGCTCGCGACCGTGCTGGTGGCGAACGGCAACGGCGGCAACCGGGCCGACCGGGCGCCGCTGGCGGCGAAGCTCGCACAGGCGGGGCTGGCGGTGCTGGTGTTCGACTACCGCGGCTACGGCGGCAACCCCGGCGATCCCGGCGAGGACGGCCTGGCGCTCGACGTCCGCGCGGCCTGGCGGTTCCTGACCGAGGACCGGCGGGTGCCGCCCGGCCGGATCCTCTACTACGGCGAGAGCCTCGGCTGCGCGGTGGTGACCGAGCTGGCGCTCGAGCACCCGCCGGCCGGGCTGCTCCTGCGGTCGCCGTTCACCGAGCTGGCTGCGGTCGGCGCCGAGGTGTACCCGTACCTGCCGGTGCGGCTCCTGCTGCGCGACCGGTTCCCGGTCAAGGAGGAGGTCGCTCGCCTGCGGGTGCCGACGGTGGTGGTCCTGGGCGGCCGCGACACGGTCGTCCCGCCCGCCCAGAGCCGCGAAGTGGCCGCGGCGGCCGCGGCGCGGCTGGTGGAGATCCCGGACGCCGACCACAACGACCCGGTGCTCCTCGAGGGACCGGCACTCGTCGAGGCGGTGTTGTCCCTGGTGCCGCGCTAGGCGTTGGCGGCGACCCACTTGGCGATCTGGGCGCGGTTGGTGCAGCCGAGCTTGGTGAGGATGTGCTGGACGTGGCTCTCCGCCGTCCGCTCGGAGATGTGCAGCAGCGCCGCGATCTGCTTGTTCGTCAGCCCGTCGGCCACGTGCGCGGCGACCTCCCGCTCGCGGCGGGTCAGCGGCCCCGGCGTGTCCCCGCGCAGGGTCGCGGCCAGCGCGTCGGCGGCCTGCCGGACCGGGGCCATGCCCAGCCGGGCGGCCGTCGCCGACACCGAGGCCGCCAGGCCGAGCGCTTCGGGCACGTCGCCCGGACGGCCGCGCCGGGCCAGCGTCTTGGCCAGCTCGAAGCGCGCCAGCGTGGCGTACGGCGGGGTGCCTGCCTCCTCGTTGGCCGCGATCGCGAGCCGGGATTCCCGCACGGCTTCGTCGAGCCGGCCGGCGGCCGCGGCCGCCAGCGCGAGGTAGCGGCGGACCGAGCCGGTGACGAGGATCGAGCCCGCGCCGCCGGTGACGAACAACCCGGCGTGCGGCCGCAGGATCGCCGCCGCCCGCTCGACGGCCTCCGGCGGCCCGAACTCCGCGCCCACCTCCACCGCGGCCGCGGCGACGGGCAGCGTCGCGGGCACCGGCGCGGGCTCGAAAACCGCGCCGCGGCGGTAGAACCCGGCCGCCCCGGCCCGGTCGCCCATCTGCAGCAGCCACGCCGAATGCAGCAGGGCGACGAACGGCGGAGCGTGCTCGGTGAAGATGCTCGCCATCGCCGGCGTCACCAGGCTCGCCCGCCCGGTGAGCCCGGCGACGGACGCCAGCACGGTGATCGGCACGCCCCGCAACGACATGTGCGCCCGGTCCGCGACGAGCGCGAAGCTCTGCTGCAGCGCCTCGACGGCGTCGTCGAACCGCCCGCGCGCGATGGCGACCGTCGCGGAGCTGCGCAGGTGGTGCCAGCGCGCGAGCGGACGGCGGAGGCGTTCGGCCGGCAGCCGCAGCGCGTCGAGCTCCTGTTCGGCCTCCCCGAACCGGCCGAGCATCAGCAGTGCGTCGAACCGCCACAGGTGACCCCACAGCAGCGCGTCGGCGTCGTCGCGGTCTTCGCCGAGCGCGAGCATCCGCTGGGCGAGGGCCAGCCGTTCGTGCACGCCGTCGGGGCCGGACCGCACCATCTGCCGGGCCCGCAGCGCCGAGCAGAGCACGTCCGGGTCGCCGAGGGTCTCGGCGATGGCCAGCGCCTCGGCCGACTCGGCCTGGCCGCCCCCGAGGAACCCCGCTTCCCCCGCGTGCAGGGCGAGCAGCCGGGCGCGCAACGGGTCGTCGCCCGGCGGCAGCCCGGCGAGCGCCTCGCGGGCGATCTTGGCCCCGTTGAAGCTGCCCCACGGATCGGACAGGCCTTCCATCGCCAGGGCGATTTCGCCCAGCAGCGCCGGATCACCGGCCTCCCGGGCCGCGACGGCGGCGGCCTCCAAGGCCCGCGAGCCGCGTTCGATCTCGCCGCCGCGCAGGTGGGCGACCCCTTCGCGGCGGCCGAGCCGGGCCCGGTCGGCGGCGGACGCGGGCGCCGCGTCGAGCGCGCGCCGGTAGAGCTCGGCGGCGCGTTCCCAGGCGAGCTGGGCCAGCGCCTGGTCGCCGGCGCGCTCGGCCCAGTCCGCGGCTTTCGCCGCGTCGCCGACGGGCAGCGATTCCAGCCAGTGGTGGGCGATTTCCGACGTCCGGGCCGGGTCGCGGTGCTCAAGCCAGGCCGCCAGCCGGGCGTGCGCGGTCAGCCGCGCCGCCGTCGGCAGGTCCGCCGCCGCGGACTCCCGGATCAGGTCGTGCTTGAAGCTGCGCGCGGTCACGATCCCGGCTTCGGCGGCCTCGTCGAGGTCGGTCAGGACGTCGGCGGCGGGCCGGCCGGTGACCTCGGCGAGCGCGGTCGGGTCGAGGTCGCGCCCGAGCACCGCGGCGGTCGCGACCAGCAGCCGGCACGGCTGGCTCAGCCGGGCCAGCCGCGCCCGCACGGTGTCCACGACGCCGTCCGGCAGCGCGTCCCCGCCCGCGCCGGCCAGCCGGGCCAGCTCGGACACGAAGAAGGGGTTGCCGCCCGACCGGCGGCTGACGAGCGTCGCGAGCTCGGCCGGGACGCCCCCGCGGCCGAGCTGTTCGACGACCTCGGCTTCGGTCAGCCCGGCCAGCCGGATCCGGGTCAGGACCGGCTCGCGGGCGAGTGCGGCGAGCGCGGTGGTGAGGGCTTCGCGGCCGGTCGCCTCGGTGTCCCGGTAGGTCGCGACGACCAGCACGGGCGCGCGGTCGAGGTCCCGGGCGAGGTGGACGAGCAGGGCGAGCGACGCGGCATCGGCCCACTGCAGGTCGTCGAGCACGGCGAGCAGGCCGTGCGGCGCGGCTGCCTCGCGCAGGCCGTCGGCGAAGGCTTCGAAGGCCTGGAAGCGGGCCTCGGCGGAACCGTTCGCGTCGCCGGTCGGGAACGGCCGGTCCAGTGAGCGCGCCAGCTGCCGGAAGACCCAGTACGGCGGGCTGCCTTCGTCGTCGCTGGCGCGTCCCCAGCCGACCGGCACGCCGATGTCCTCAGCGTGCCGGGCGAGTTCCCGGGCGAGGCTGGTCTTGCCGATGCCGGGCTCGCCGACGACGAGCACCACCCGGCCCCGCCCGGCCCGCGCTTCCGCGAGGCCGGCGCGCAAGAGGTTCAGTTCGCCGGCCCGGCCGACGAAGCCCCGGCCGAGCTCCATGCGCCAGTACGATACGGCGCCCGCGCGGCTCCGGCGTGGTTCGCCAGGCCGGCGGGGGAGGCGGGCAGGTGCCGGTCAGGGGGTCCGCCGGGTCAGCGGGGCTCGCCCGGCCACCGGAACTTCGGCCCGGCCGGCCAGATCGGCGCCGGGAACCACGACGCCCGCGCCAATCCCTTGACCAACGTCCGCCAGAGCGCCTTCACGCGACCCACGTCCCTCGCGCGCAGACCGCCCGGACCCGCAGCAACGCCCGCGGGTCCGCCAGGGGATCGCCGTCCACCGCCAGCAGGTCCGCGTCGAACCCGGGTGCCACGCGGCCCTTGCGGTGCGCCAGTCCGCAGACCCCCGCCGCGACCGAGGTGACCGCGCGCAGCGCGTCGGCCGGGGAGAGGCCGATCTGGCGCAGCATCAACGGCGCCCACGGCAGCACCCCGTGCGGCTTCACCGGCGCGATCCCCGCGTCCGTGCCCGCGACCACCCGCGCCCCCAGCTCGTGCAGGCGCCGGTAGTTGCCGATCACGCCCGGCATCCGGCGCGCGATCTCCTCGGGCGGTGCCAGGCCCTCGACCGGCACCATGCCGACCGTCGCCCCCACCGCCACTCCCTGGTCCACGACGGCCCGCAGCAGCTCCTCGGAGTGCTCGACGCCCGTCGCGGTCCAGAACGTCACGTGCTCCATACCGTCGACGCCCGCCGCGAGGGCGTCGACGATCGACGGCGTGCCGTGGGCGTGCGCCGTCACCGGCAGCCCGTGGCGGTGGGCCTCGTCGACCGCCGCGCGCAGGACGTCCCGGTCGAACTGGGCGTCCTCCTGGCGCGTGCCCGGCGTCATCGTCCCGCCGCTGGCCATGATCTTGATGACGTCGGTCCCGCGTTCGACGTGCTCGCGCACCGCCGCCCGCACCCCCGCCTCGCTCGCCTCCGCGACGCCGCCGAGGAAGTGGCAGTGCCCGCCCGGGCTGGTGATCGGCGGCCCGGCGGCGACCAGCGACGGCTGGTCCGCGCGGTCCCGCAGCCCCAGCGACAGGTAGCCGCGGTCGCCGAGGTCCCGCACCGTCGTCACCCCGGCCCGCAGCGACGCCCGCCCGGCCTCGGCCATCGCGGCGAACGCCTGCTCGTCGTCCCGGGCGGCGAGCCGTGCGACGGGTTCGGTACTGGCGTCGAAGGCCAGGTGGACGTGCGTGTCGACCAGGCCCGGCAGCAGCGTCGCGCCACCCAGGTCCAGGACGTCGGCCCCGTCGGGGACGGTCCCGCCGGACTCGACGCCCAGTACCGTGGCGCCGTCCAGCACCACCAGCGGGTTCGCCACCAGGGCGGACCCGACGCCGTCGAACAACCGGGCCGCGCGCACCGCCGTGAGCCGCCGCCGCTCGGTCACCACAAGCTGTTTCGTCATGGGGCCACGATCGCCCGGATCCGCGGTCCGCACGTCGAGGCAACTACGGAGACGCGGTACGGAGATCGGTCAGCGGTTCGCCGCGCTGACTTGGTCCTGGACCCGCGTCCGCACCGCGCTCTCCGCCGACAGTCGCGCTTGGACGGTCGGCGTAGAACGCACCGGGCCGGCGACCGGGTACACCCGGTCCTCGCCCGGCAGCGGGACCCCCGGGCAGGTCGTGCTGCCGGGCCGGGAGTTCTTGGTGAGGAACACGTTCACCAGCCCGTCGACGCACGGGTTGCCCGCCAGCGCGTACTGCCCGTGGAACGGCGAGTCGTCGACCGACACCAGCGGCACCCGCGCCGAGCGCACCGCCGCCGATGCCTGCTCGTAGCCGGTCTGTGGATCGAATTCCCCTTGCACCACAAGGATGTTCGCCGCCACCGAAGCGGGCACGTCCGGCAGTTCGTGCTGCGGCGCGTCGGACCAGAAACCGCACGTCTCGCCGAGGCCGTAGGCCCAGCCGAACAGCGGGTACCGCGGTCCCTGCCGGTCGCTGAGCCGCCGGTACCAGGCCGCCGGACGCGTCGGCTGGTCACCGCACGCGACGGCGTAGCGGGTGCCGGGCGCCTGGGTGTAGTCCGGCGCCGCCGCGGCCACGACGGCCGGGGTCACGGCGGCGGCCGGGACCCCGAACGCCTTGTGGGACACCGCATCCAGCGCGTCGGCCAGCGCCGGCGGGGGAGTGGCCGCGGTACCGTCGAGCGCCGCCGCGCCGCCGAGGAGGACGACCGCGCCGAGCAGCCACTGCAGCTCGCTGCCGTTGCCGACGAAGATGCCGTCGAAGTTGTCGGGCGAGACGCCCTGACTGCCGTAGTAGGCCCGGACGCGTTCCCACTTCGCCTTCACCTCGGCGGCCGTCCCGCCCAGCTGCGCGGCGAAGTTCCGCGCGAGCCACGGCACGTAGACGTCGTCGAACTGGCGCTGGTCGATCACCGGGAACGCCTCGAAGTCGGCCTGCAGCCTGCCTTCGAAGTCGACGCTGGAATCGAGCACGGTCTTGCCGGTGTGCTCCGGGAACAGCGACGCGTACTTGGCGCCGAGCCACGTGCCGTAGGAGTAGCCGAGGTAGTTCAGCTTCTCGTCGCCGAGCAGGGCGCGGATCAGGTCCATGTCGTGCGCGGTCTGCCACGTCGTGACGTAGGGGGCGAGCGCGTCGCTCTGGCACGCTTCGGCGACGGCCCGCGGACGCTTCTGGTGTTCGGCGATGCTCGCGGCCGACCGGTCGCGGGCGTCCAGCAGGCCCTGCGGCAGCCGCCCGACCGGTACCCGGCACTGGAAGCCCTGATCGCCGGTGCCCGCGTGGCCGGTGCCGCGCGGGTCCATGCCGACGAAGTCGTAGAGCCGGTGCACGGACGGCTCCAGCGCGGCGAGCGGACCGGCGAGCGTGCTGCCCTGGCCGCCGGGCCCGCCGGGGTTGAGCAGGAGCGCGCCCTGCCGTTCGCCGGTCGCGGCGGCGCGGCTGACCTGCACCGTCAGGTCGGTGCCGGCGGCCGGGTTCGCCCAGTCGCGCGGCACGGTGACCAGCGCGCACTGCGTCGGCGCGTCGCCGGCGCCCGGCTTGAACGGGCAGTCGCCCCACTGGAGCTGCTGGCTGGTGTACGGCGTGAGCGGGTCCGCGGCCGCGGCGGGCACCGCCGCCGCGAAGAGGGCGGCCGTCGCGGCCGCGAGTCCGGTCCGGGAGATGCGCACCGGGTGTCCTTTCGTCGCCGGGTGGGGTGCGCCCGAGCCTGGCCCGGCGCCGGGCGCCGGTGATCAACCCGGAGGACGAACTCGCCGCCGACGCCTCGACCCTGGGTATGAGCCGGCCGGCTCAGCGCGCGCCGCGCCGCGGGGATCGGGATCATGGGCTCATGACCCGTCCGGGAATCGGCGTCGTCGGGCGCCGCCTGGTGCAGTTCCTGCTCGACGAACTGCTCGTCTTCCTGCCGATGCTGCTGCTCGCGATCGCCGTGGTCTGGCTCTTCCACCCGAACGGCCCGGGCCTGCTGACGTTCCTCAAGGTCGTCCTCTACACGATGCTGGTGCTGGACTTCCTCGGTCTGGTGTTCGTCAACGTGTGGTGGCCCTACCGGCACGGCGGGCAGACCCCGGCGATGCGCTGGCTGCGCCTGCGCATCCGGACCCTCGACGGCGGCCACCCGACCTTGGGCGCGCTCTTCGTCCGCGACCTGCTGATGGTCGTCGACGGCTTCGCGTGGGGCCTCGCGGGCATCGTGGTGATGCTGGTGTCGCGCCGGCGGCAGCGGTTCGGCGACATCGTCGCGCGCACCGTCGTCGTGCGCGTGCCGAAGTCAGTGGACCAGGCCGCTTTCCCACGCCCAGATGGCGATTTCGGTGCGGTTGCGGGCCCCGAGCTTGCGCTTGACGGCGCCGATGTGGGTTTTGACCGTGGGCAGCGAAACCACGAGTGAGCGGCAGATCTCGTCGTTCGTCGCCCCGCGCGCCACGGCCTTCACGACGTCGAGTTCCCGCGGCGTGAGCGGGGTTTCCGGCGCCGGGCGGGACGTGGCGCGCGTGAAGTGCGCGAGCAGCCGGGTCGTGATCGCGGGGGAGACGAGCGCTTCGCCGTGAGCGGCCGCGTGCACGGCTTCGACGAGCAGGTTCGGCCCGGCGTCCTTGAGCAGGAACCCGCACGCCCCGGCGCGCAGGGCCGCGTGCACGTTCTCGTCGAGCCCGAACGTCGTCACCATCACCACGTGCAGCGGGTCCGGGACGTCCGGGCCGGCCAGCAGTTCGGTGGCGCGCAGCCCGTCCACACCAGGCATCCGGATGTCCATCAGCGTGACGTCGGGGCGCAGTTCGCGGGCCAGCCGCACGGCCTGGTCGCCGTCGGCGGCCTCGCCGACGACCTCGATGTCCGGTTCGCCTTCCAGGATCAGCCGGAAGCCCGCGCGGACCATCGCCTGGTCGTCGGCGATCAGCACTCGCGTCGGCAACCCGCTCTCCCCTCCCGCGGCGGTCAGTCCGGCCGCAGCGGCAGCCGCGCGACCACGCGCCAGCGCCGGCCTTCCGCCGGTCCCGCGTGCACCGTACCGCCCACCGCCGCGACGCGTTCGGCCATCCCGAGCAGGCCGTAGCCGCCCCGGCGGGCGGGCCGGGCGGCGCCGTCGTTGACCACCTCGACGCGCAGCCCGCCGGGCGGTTCGTGGTGGACGAGCACCCGGACCTCGGCGGCGTCGGGCGCGTGCCGCCGGACGTTGGTGAGGGACTCGGTGAGCAGCCGGTGCGCGGTGGTCACGACCTCCGGCGCGACGGCGAGCTCGCCGAGGTCCGGGCTGACGTCGAGGTGGATGCGGTCGTCGTCGGGCACCGCGCGGTCGACGGCGGTGGCGAGGTCGGCGGGCGGCACGAAGAGGTCTTCGTCGCCGGTCCGCAGCGCGCCGACGAGCCGGCGCATCGCGGAAAGCGCCGCGGCGCCCGCGGTTTCGAGCTCGGCGAAGGTCGCGGTGTCGCCGCCGGTGCGCTCGGCGACCCGGTGCGCGGCCTGGACGCGCACCACGATGCCGGTGATCTGGTGCGCCACCAGGTCGTGCAGTTCGCGGGCCAGCCGGAGCCGTTCGGCGGAGCGGAGTTCGAGGACGTCGACGCGGTGGCGGACGTCGGCGTCGCGCAGCACCAGGCCGCCCGCCAGGGCCCCGCCCCAGACCACCGCGGCGCCGGCGGCGTAGAGCGCGGCGGGGGAGCCGGTGCCGTAGCGCAGGATCGGGGCGAGCGTCGCCGCGCACCCCCCGAGCACGGCCTGGACGGCGGCCGCCCGCGGGGAGAGCCGGTGGCAGGAGGCGCCGACGACGAGCGCGATCGCGAGGGTCTCGGCCGCGCCCGGCTGCGGCGGGAGCCGTGTGCCCGCGACGGCCAGTGCCGCCGCGATCACCGAGCCCAGCAGCGAAAGCCCGGAGACGGCGGAGGCCAGCCCGGCGATGTGGTCGGGGAACCGGCGGCGCAGCACGGCCAGCACCGCGATGACCGGGCCGGCTCCCGGCGCGAACTCGATCGCGACGCTCGTGAGACCGCCCTGGCCCGGCACGGCCCGGGCGGCGAAGACCATGTCGAGCACCACCAGGACGCCGAGCACGACCGCCTCGGCCACCAGCGGGCCGCGGCGGCCGGTCCACGGGATCCGGTCGGTCACCTGCCCGATGGTGCCGCACCCGGCGGCCCGGCGCTCCGCCCGCGCCCGGAGTTCGTACCTGGGTACGAGACCGCGGTGGGGATCTCGTACCGCCGGTTGATCGATCGCGCGGGGGTTCCGGCGAGGCTGGGGAGCATGAACGGATTCCAGGCACCGGAGACCGAAACCCGCCCCGGGAAGATCGAGGGGCTGCCGGGCTGGTACTTCGTGCTCGTCGGGCTGCTGGTGGCGTCCAACGACCTCAGCCTGCAGTTCGGCGACCGGTACCACTGGGTCGTCTTCCTGCCGATCGTGCTCGTCGTGGTGCACCTGACGCTGTGGTTCACGCTGTTGTCCCGGCGCCGCAAGTACCTGCGCGCGGTCTGGCGCAGCAAGCAGGCCCTGGTCCTCGTCGCCGTGCTCTTCACGCTGCGGCTGGGACTCCAGTTCGGACTGACGAAGCTCACCGACAGCGCCGCGCCGCTGCACAGCTACACGCACCTGATCCTCGGCCTCGTGATGCTCGTCGTCACCACGGCCGGGGCCTGGTTCGACCAGTGGCTCATCCTGCGCGTGGTCAACCGGCGGGCGTGACGCTGGTCCCGCGCACCACGAGCCGGTGGGGGGCGACGATCGAACGCGGCGGGCCGGGCTCGGCGGCCAGGCGGTCCAGGGCCAGCTCGGCGATCCGGTCCTTGTCCGGGGACACCGTGGTCAGCGCCGGGACGCTGAACCGACCGTCCTCGATGTCGTCGAACCCGACCAGCGCGAGGTCGCCGGGCACGGTCACCCCGCGGTCGGCGGCCGCGCGCAGCGCGCCCAGGGCCAGCTCGTCGGTGAAGCAGAAGACGGCGTCGGGCGGCTCGGCCCGGTCGAGCAGCTCCAGCATCGCGCGGTGGCCGTCCGCGCGGTGCAGGCGCCGGACGGGCACTTCCAGGTCCGCTTCGGCGGGCACGCCGGCTTCGGCGAGCGCCTGGTGGTACCCGGTGAGCCGCTGGCGGGCGGTCGCGTTGAGCGAGCGCGGCTGGATACCCAGCGCGGCGATGCGCCGGCGGCCGGTGGCGAGCAGGTGCCCGGTGGCCTCGCGCGCGGCGGCGACGTTGTCGATCGCGACGTGGTCGACGCCGGCCGCGCCGTCGTGTTCGCCGAGCAGCACCAGTGGGACGGTGTCGGTACGGGCCGCCAGCTCCGCGGGCGCCACCGCCCACGGGCTGAACAGGACGCCGTCGACGAGCTGGCTGCGCCGGCCGTGCAGCAGCTCCTTCTCCCGCTCGGCGTCCCCGTCGGTCTGGTCGATGAGGACGGTCAGGCCGCGGCGTTCGGCGATCCGGACCGTCCGCGCGGCCAGCTCGGCGAAGTACGGCGAGTCGATCTCCGGGACGACCAGGGCCACCAGCCCGGTCCGGCCGCGGCGCAGCGTCCGGGCGGCCATGTTCGGCCGGTAGCCGAGCGCGTCGATGCTCGCCTGCACGCGCTCGCGCGTCGCCGGGGCCACGTAGCGGAAGCCGTTGACCACGTTGGACACGGTCCGCACCGACACCCCGGCGTGTTCGGCCACGTCCCGCAGTTTCGGGTTCACGTCCGCAGCCTACCTCTTGCAACGTGGCATGCCACGTTGCAAACTGAAGTCGCCACGCCGTCGTGACGCCTTGGAGGTCCCCATGACCACGAACCTGACCTCGCCGTTGTCCACCGCCGAGGTCGACTCCCTGACCCGCCGGCTGTACGAAGACGGCATCATCGGCCTGCCCCAGGCCTTCCCGCGCGAGTGGGTGGCCCGCCTCGGCGAAGACATCGACACGGCGTTCGCCGAGGCCCGCTCCCGGCCGGACGGCGCCGTCGGCCGCGGCCCGAACCGCTTCTACGTGGAAATCCACCCGGAACAGCTGCGCGGCTTCGCCGACCTGGCGGGGCACCCGTGGATCACCGCCGTCGCCGAGTCGGTGCTCGGGCCGGACTACCGGATCGTCGAGGTCGGCTTCGACGTTCCCCTCGCCGGCGCGGTCGACCAGCCGTGGCACCGCGACTTCCCGATGCCCGAGGAGACCGCTCGCCACCGCAGGCTGAACTCGCTCGCCGTCAACGTGACCGCCGTCGACACCGAGCCGGACATGGGCCCGTTCGAGATCGCGCCCGGCACGCACTGGGACGACGGGACCGCCTTCGACCACGGCATGTTCCCGCCGCGCGAGGCCTACCCGCGCTACCGCGAGCTCGCCGTCCGCAAGTTCCCGCGGATGGGGGACATCTCGATCCGCTCGGCGCTGACCGTGCACCGCGGCACCGCGAACCACTCGGCGAAATCCCGCCCGGTTCTGGTGCTGGGCCTCGACGCGCCGGGCGCGGGCAACGACGAGCGCCACGACACCGCCGTGACGCGCGAATTCTGGGCGTCCCTGCCGGAATCCGTGCGGGCGCACCTGGACTGCCCGATCGTCGACACCCTCACGCCGATCACCCAGAAGCACACGATCGAGGGCTTGGTGATGGGCGAAGATTCCTGAACCCGATGTTTGCCCGTCCCGGCCCGGGGCACCAGAAAGCCATGACTGAAGCAGGGATCACCGAAGTGTCGGGCCGGGCCGGGGTCGTCGCGGGGTTGCGCCGCGTGCTGCTGGCGTTCGGGGTCGGGGGCGCGCTCGCGTGCCTCGCCTGGATGGCGCTGTGGCTGGCGATGCACCTGTAGGAGCTAGAACTCGTCGGACGCCGTCAGTTCGTGCTCCAGCGAGTCCGCCCGGGCGACGACCGACTTGAGCGGCCGCTCGAACTCGTGCTCGATGCTGAGATCTTCGAGCGGCACGGTGTGCTTCAACAGCGCCACGCCGTCCACGACCGCCGCGCCGCCGACCGCCGAGTTGCCGGCCAGCTCGAGCAGGCGCCGCAGGTCGATCTTGTCGGCCCAGCCGACCGGTGAGGAGATTTCCACCCACGAGCCGCCGTGCAGTTCCTCCACGTGGTGCGCGGTCACCTGCTGCGTGCGGCCGTCCGGGCCCTCCAGGCGGAACCGGAGCCAGCCATCGGTGTCCTCCAGGACTTCGTACCGCGTCCGAACGTAGTTGATCACATCGGTCCAGGTGGTCACCCGCTCCGCCTCTCCCTCGGGCCTGCTGCGCGGTCGCAGCATCTCACGAGCCCCTGCCTCAGATGATCCCGGCTTCGATGAGCTGCGGCCAGATTTCACTCTGGTCGGCCACGGTGACGCCGTGCTTCTCGGCCTTCGTCAGTTTCGCGGCGCCGACGTCGGCGCCGGTGATGAGCAGGTCCGTGCTCGCCGAGACCGACGAGGCGATGGTGGCGCCCGCCTTTTCGCACAGCCGCTGGAACGTCGGCCGGGGCACCTTCTCGCCGGAGCGCGGGTCGCTGATCGAGCCGGTGACCACCACCGTCTTGCCCGCCAGGGGAGCGCCGGCCGCGACGACCGGCGGCAGGTCCTCCTCGCGGACGTCCAGCGAAACCCCGCGCTCGCGCAGCCGCTCCAGTTCGGGCCGCAGCCGCGTCAGGTGCTCGATCAGCGACGCGGCGACCTTCGGCCCGATGTCCTCGACGGCGACCAGCCCGTCGACGCCGGCGTCGAGGACGTCTTCCAGCGACCCGAACCCGGCCCGGCACAGGCGGGCGGCCGTTCCTTCGGACGCCATCGGGATGGCGAGCCCGATCAGCGCCCGGCGCAGCCCGACCGAGCGGCTGCCGTCGATCGACTCGATCATGCGCGTGGCCGAGACCTCGCCGATGCGGTCGAACTCCAGCAGGCGTTCCTTCGTCAGCCGGTAGAAGTCCGACGGGTGTTCGAGGTCGCCGGACTCGGCCAGCCGCTCGATCCACACGCCGCCGATCGCGTCGATGTCCGCCGCGGCCCGCGACGCCCAGTGGATCAGCCGCCGGACGGTCTGCGCGGGGCAGGAGACGTTGGTGCAGAACAGTTCCCGGCTGTTGCCCTGCTCGGTCAGCGGCTGCCCGCACGATGGGCACGCGCTCGGCGGCACGATCTCCCGCTCGGCGCCGGTGCGCTTCGACGCGTCGAGCACGCCGGCCACGAACGGGATGACGTCCCCGGCGCGGCGCACGAGCACGGTGTCGCCGATCTTGATCCCGCGGGCCTTGATGACCTCCTGGTTGGCCAGGGTCGCCCGGGTGACCGTGGTGCCGCCGACGAACACCGGCTCCAGCCACGCCACCGGCGCGATCTTGCCGGTCTTGCCGACGTCCCAGACGACGTCGGCCAGCACGGTGGTCTTCTCCTCGGCGGCGAACTTGAAGGCGAGCGCGCCGCGCGGCGAGCTCGACCGGGTGCCGGCCGCCGCGTAGGCGTCCCGGTCGGCCAGGCGCAGGACGGCGCCGTCGAGGTCGTAGTCCAGCTCGTTGCGCCGCCGCTCGATCTCGCCGATCACTTCCTGCGCGGCGGCCGCGTCGGTGCAGCGGCGCA
This sequence comes from Amycolatopsis sp. NPDC049691, assembly GCF_040675005.1. Classification (NCBI taxonomy): domain Bacteria; kingdom Bacillati; phylum Actinomycetota; class Actinomycetes; order Pseudonocardiales; family Pseudonocardiaceae; genus Amycolatopsis; species Amycolatopsis sp. NPDC049691. Next base: position 209,098 of record NZ_JBFANX010000007.1, on the reverse strand, counting down.
TGTCGGCGGCGGTGAAGCCGAGCGTGTGCAGCGCGCCGCCCAGGTCGGTGTCCGCGCTGTCGGGGTCGGTGTAGAGGTCGAAGGCGAAGAACCGCAGCCGCCGCTCGGCGACGGTGGCCGGGTCCTTGGCCCGCAGCGTGCCGGCGGCGGCGTTGCGCGGGTTGATCAGCGGCTTGTCCGGGTGGGCCTCGTTGTAGGCGGCGAAGGTGGAGCGCAGCATGACGGCCTCGCCGCGCACCTCGACCCGGCCGGGGGCGTCGAGCCGCTCCGGGATGCCGTCGGTCAGCGCCCGGACCAGCACGGTGACGTCGTCACCCGTCGTGCCGTCGCCGCGGGTGACGGCGCGCTGCAGCCGGCCGTCTTCGTAGACGACGGCGAGCGACAGGCCGTCGAGCTTCGGCATGACGACGACGGGCTGGCCGGGGAAGCGGTCGAAGAAGGCCTCGACCTGCTCGGGCTTGGTGGCTTTCTCCAGCGACAGCATCGGCCGCGAGTGCCGGATCGGCGCGTGCAGCACGGCCGGCGCGCCCACCTGGTCGAGCGGGTTGGGGTCCGGGGTCAGCTCCGGGTTCGCCTCGACGAGCCCCCGCAGCTCGTCCTCGATCGCGTCGTACTCCGCGTCCGCCACGACGGGCGAACCCCGGTAGTACGCGTCGCGCAGGACGACGATGCGATCGGCGAGTTCCTGAATGCGTTCCCGTGCTTCCACGACCAGGACATTACCGGGCAGCACCGACGAAAACGCTCAGCCGTCGCCGAAGCGCCCGGCGATCCCCTCGATCTCCGGCAGGCCGGCCGGCTCGGCGAAGTCCGTCAGCCCCGGCAGGTCGCCGACCACCCCGGCCGGGGTGCCGTCCGCGGCGATCCGGCCGAGGACCGCGCGCATCGCTTCGGTGGCCGCCAGCAGTGTCGAGATCGGACAGATGATCAGCCGGAACCCCAGCTCCCGCAGCCGGTCCCGGCCCAGCGGCGGGGTCTTCCCGCCTTCGGCCCAGGTGAACAGCAGCGGCACGCCGCGGAAGACGTCCGTCGACGTCGGGCCGCCCCAGCAGCGACGCCGTCGTGCCGGAGCCGGTCAGGTACACGGCCGGGAACCCGGCGGCTTCGACCAGCCGGGCGCTGAGCCGGCAGATCGGCCACGGCGATCACCTCCTCGCGGAGGCGTTCCCGAGCGGTCCCGGGGCCAACCGCACCCGCTCGAACACGATCTTCTCGTACGGGCCGGCCGTGCCCGTCTCGTACAGGACGCCGAGCGTGGCGGGGTCGGCCTGGACCAGGTCGGAGTACGCGGCAGGGCCGCTGGTGAGCGTCGGGCCCGCGCGCCAGGTGCGCCCGCGGTCGGTGCTCAGCCGCAGCTGCATGACGGTGCGCGTGGCGGGGTCGGCCGGGCCGGAGTACACCAGCAGCCACGGGACGGTCGTCTGCAGGACGCTGCCTTCGACCTTCGGCCCGGACAGCGCTGGCTGCACCCGGTAGGGCCGGACGAGCGTCTTCCCACCGTCGGCGCTGTAGCCGTCGACGCGGTGTTCGGGGGCCGAACCCTGGTTGCGGCTGGAGAAGTAGAGGGTGCCGTCGGGCAGTTCGGTCGCGGTGGTCTCGTTCGCGGCGACGACACCGTCGGTGCGGTCGTCGGTGAAGCCGATGTGCCAGGTGCGGCCGTCGTCGTCGCTGTAGAGGTCGTGGCCGCCGTAGTACTTGGCTTCGGTGCCGACGTCGGCCGAGCCGGCAGGCGGGGAGGCGGAGTGGTTGGCGGGCACGACGATCCGGCCGGCGTGCGGGCCGTGGCGCAGCAGGGTGGCGTGCCCGGGGCCGGTGGCGTACCACCGCCAGCCGGGGAGCTTGGTGTCGGCGGTGACGTCCCGGGCGGCGCTCCACGTGCGGCCGTCGTCCCGGCTGCGCAGCACGAACACGCGGCGGGTGTCCTGTTCGGACGCCTGCCCGGACATGATCTGCTTCTCCGAAACGAGTCCGTTGTGGACGGTCAGCAGGACGAGCTCGCCGTCCCGTGCGAGCACGGGCGTGGGGTTGCCGGCGGTGGCGTCGCCGTTGCTGTCGACGACCGACAGCGGGCCCCAGGTGCAGCCGCCGTCGCTCGAGGTGCGGGAGACGGTCTGGATGGCCCCGGAGTCCCCGGCCGAGTCGCGCCGCCCTTCGGCGAAGGCGACCAGGGCGCCGTCCACGGCCCGGACGACGGCGGGGATCCGGAACGTGTCGTAGCCCTCGGTGCCGGAGGTGAAGGGCACCGAGGAAGTGCAGCCGGGAGCGGCGGTGGCGGCGGGGGTGCAGGGCAGGCCCATGGTGACGGCGGCCAGCAGGATCGTGCCGAATCTGCGCACCGGGTTCGACCTCCTCGTCGAGGTAGGACATGGGATGTCTGACGTCCTATGTCCGGCAAACTTAAAGAGGCCGCGCTCGATCGTCAAGGGCTACGGTGCGCTTGGCTGGTTACCGGCGAGCGCGACGACGTTCGGCGGTAGCGGCCGGCCGGAGGTGCACCCGGGTGTGGGGGAGGTTGGGCGGGTGGCAACCGGCGCTCACCGGGTTCGGCCGGCGGCGAGGGCAGGCCCTCGGGCGCCGGTTACCGGCGGGGTGCGTCACACGGGCCGAAGTACCGGCACTCCACCAGCGCGCGCACGTCGTGCGCCCGCGCGACCGGCTCCAGCTCGTCCACCATCGCCGTGAGCGTCACCAGGTCGACGTGGCCAGTCCCGGTCAGCGGGAACAGCCGCTCCCTCGTGTCGTGCTTCGCGCACCCGCTGCCGCGCAGGTTGCCCGCCGGGAGGACGCCGAACACCACTTCGCCCTCGTCGCCGAAGGTGAAGTAGCACTGCAGGACCATCGGCGTCGTGTCGCCGACGTCGTTGGTCCGCTCGCCGCCGAAGCTGGCCGGGTACGACCAGCCCGCCGTGGCGTCGTCGAGGAACCGGACGTCGGCCGGGCCGGTGTCGCCGTCGAGCCGCCAGCCACGGGCCAGCAGGTGGTCGTGCACCTCGAGCTGGCGGGCGATGAGCAGCGTCGCGGTCATGCCCCCAGTGTGGCCCACGCCGTCGTCCACGATCGGGTGACCTACCGATGGGGCTGGCTCCCGCGGCCCGGGACTGATAAGCCTCTGCGCGTGACGATGGACCTGCACAGCATCAACCCGTGGGAAGTGTCGTTCCTGCGCGAAGAGGTCGGCGGTTACTTCACCAACGGCGTCGAGCTCGCGCCCGGCGCGACCGTCCTGGACGTCGGGGCCAACGTCGGCGTCTTCTCCGCGGCCGTCTACGAACGGCTGGCCGGCGACGTGCGGATCTACGCCTTCGAACCGTTGCCGCCCCTGTACGAGAAGCTGGCGCGCAACGGCGAGGACTTCTTCGCGGGCCGCGTGAAAGCGCTGCCCTTCGGGCTCGCGGCCGGCGAGGACGAGCTCGACTTCAGCTACTTCCCGGGCGCGACGATCTTTTCCTCGTCGTGGCGCGACGAGGGCAACGTCGAGGCCGAGCGCCGCCGGGTCACCGCGAGCATCGTCGAGATGATCCGCCGGGGCGGCCTGGGCGCGGCGGCCCGCCGCGTACCGGCGCCCGTGCTGCGCGGGCTCGTCGGCCGCAAGCTGCGGGTGCTGCGGGACCTGGAGACCCACCGCGTCCGCGTGCGGCCGCTGTCGGCGGTGCTCGACGAGGAGGGCATCGACCGCGTCGACCTGCTCAAGGTCGACGTCGAGGGCGCCGAGCTGGAAGTCCTGCGGGGCATCGAAGACCGCCACTGGCCACTGGTCCGCCAAGCGGTCGTCGAGGTCGAGCGGTGGTCGGCCAACCGCGACCGCGTCCAAGACGTGTTCGCCACGCACGGCTTCGCGGTCGAGGCGGTGCAGGACCCGGTCCAGCGGGCGGCCGACATCGGAATGGTGTTCGCGCTGCGGTAAGCGGTTGCCTTGACGCGGGCGGCACTGTTTAGCGTCGCCCTCCGTGAAGTTCGGAATCAGCTACAGCACCCCGCACCTCGGCGTCGACCCCGCCACTCTCCTGCGCGTCGCAACGGACGCCGAGGAACTCGGCTTCGAGTCGCTCTACCTCCCGGAACACGTCGCCCTCCAGCCCGGCATGAAGATCGGGGCGATGGCGCTGGACCCGTCGCTGCCCTACGGCGACCCGCTCGAGTGCCTGGCCTTCGTCGCCGCCGGGACGACGCGGCTCCTGCTCGGCACCGGCGTCCTGCTGCTGCCGTACCACCACCCGGTCGTGCTCGCCAAGCGGCTGGCGACCCTCGACCTGCTGTCCGGCGGGCGCCTGCGGCTGCTCACCGTCGGCGTCGGCGCGCTGCCCGGCGAGGCCGCCGCGGCCGGCGTCGACTTCACCACCCGGGGCCGCCGGGCCGACGAGGCGATCGACGTCCTGCGGCTGCTCTGGGAAGGCGACGAGACCGGCGTCAGCCACGACGGCGAGTTCTTCCGCTTCGCCGACGTCTGCAGCTTCCCCAAGCCGACCGGCCGGCTGCCGATCCACGTCGGCGGCTCGAGCGCGGCCGCCGCGCGCCGGGCCGGGCGGCGCGGCGACGGCTACTTCCCGGGCGGCAGGCTCACCCCGGACGAGCGCCGCCGTCAGCTCGACCTCGCCCGGTCGGCTGCGGCCGACGCCGGCCGGGATCCGGAGGCCCTGCAGTACACGCGATGGGGCTCGCTCGGAATGTCCGAAGTGGACGTCGAGGCGCTCGCGGACGAAGGCGTGACCCGGCTCGTCGTGAGCCCGTCGACCGCCGACCCGGCCGCCCAGCGGGAGGAGCTGGCGGCCTTCGCCGAGCGGTTCGCCCTGGTTCGTCCGGTTGAGCCAGTCGAGTGAAGGAACCGGAGTCGCAATTTTTCTGACTGATGTCAAGTTCTTGCGTGACGGCGCTCACTTGTTGCATGCTCGGGTGGCTCTGAGTCCCCTCCCCGCCGTCTCGAAGAAGAGAAGACGCCATGACTCGAACGCGCCTGTCCCGGCTCGCCGCCGGTTTCCTCGCCGTGGGGCTGTCCGCCGCCGGGCTCTCCCTCGCCTCCGCCGCGAGCGCTCCACCGGTACCGGCGGCGCAGCTCGCCGACGTGCCCCTGACCAGGACGGTGTCGGCGAGCAGCGCGCTGCCCGGCTACCCCGTCGCCAACGCCGTCGACGGCGACCAGGCCACCTACTGGGAGTCGGCGAACAACGCGTTCCCGCAGTGGATCCAGGCCGACCTCGGCGCCACGAAGACGCTCTCGCGGATCGTGCTGAAGCTGCCCGCCACCTGGGAATCCCGCACCGAGACCCTCGCCGTGCGCGGCAGCACCGACGGCACGGCGTTCACCGACCTCGCCGCCGCCACCGGGTACGCCTTCGCCGCCGGCACCAACACCGTCACCATCCCGGTGACCGCCTCGACCCGGTACGTCCGGCTGAACGTCACCGCGAACACCCGGTGGCCCGCCGCGCAGCTCTCGGAATTCGAGCTGTACGGGCCGGACTCCGGCGACACGCAGGCGCCGACCGCGCCGGCGAACCTCACGCTCACCGAGCCCGGGTCCGGGCAGCTCAAGCTCACGTGGTCGGCTTCGACCGACGACGTCGGCGTCACCGGGTACACCGTCTACCGCGACGGCACACCCGTCACCACGGTCACCGGCACCGAGTTCACCGAGACGCGGCCCGCCGGAACGCGCGTCGAGTACTTCGTGCGCGCCAAGGACGCCGCCGGGCACGAGTCCGCCGACAGCAACCACGTCGTGCGCCAGGGCACCCAGGCCGGCCGGAACCTCGCCGCGGGCAAGCCGATCGAGGCCTCCTCGAGCGTCTTCTCCTTCGTCGCCGCCAACGCGAACGACGGGAACACCGGCACCTACTGGGAAGCCTCCGGCCACCCGAGCACGCTGACCGTCAAGCTCGGGGCGAACGCCGACCTCGACCAGGTCGTCGTGCAGCTCAACCCGGACCCGGTCTGGGGCGCGCGGACGCAGACCTTCGAGGTCCTCGGCCGCGACCAGGGCGCCACGGCGTTCACCACTCTCAAGGCCGGCGCCGACTACCGCTTCGACCCGGCGGCGAACCAGAACACCGTGACCATCCCGGTCACCGGCCGCGCGGCCGACGTCCGGCTCCGGTTCACCGGCAACTCCGGCGCGCCCGGCGGGCAGGTCGCGGAGTTCCAGGTGTCCGGCACGCCGGCGCCGAACCCGGACCTCGTCGTCACCGGCACGACGTGGACCCCGGCGAACCCGACCGAGACCAGCCAGGTCGCGGTCTCGGCGACGGTGCGGAACGCGGGCACCGCGCCCGCGCCCGCCACGACGGCCACCGTCAGCCTGGGCGGGACGGTCGTCGGGACCGCGACCGTCGGTGCCCTCGCCGCCGGCGCGTCGACGACCGTGACGGTGAACGCGGGCACCCGCCCGCAGGGCACCTACAGCCTGGCCGCCACGGTCGACCCCGCGAACACCGTGGTCGAGCTGGACGACACCAACAACACCTTCACCTCACCGGCCCAGCTGGTGATCGCCCAGGCGCCGGGCCCCGACCTCGAGGTCACCGGCATCACGTCGAACCCGGCGAACCCGGCGGCCGGCGCGGCGGTGTCGTTCACCGTCGCGGTGCACAACCGGGGTACCAGCGCCACCGGCACTTCGATCACCCGGCTGACCGCCGGCGCCACCACCCTGACCGGAGCGACGGGCGCGATCGCGGCCGGTGCCACGGCGACCGTCGCGATCTCCGGGACGTGGACCGCCACCAACGGCGGCGCCACCCTCACGGCGACCGCCGACGCGACGAACACCGTGGCGGAGACCAACGAGTCCAACAACGAGCTGTCGCGGGCGATCGTCGTGGGCCGGGGCGCGGCCGTGCCGTACACCGAGTACGAGGCCGAATCCGCCCAGTACCAGGGACAACTGCTCCAGGCCGACCCGCTGCGCACGTTCGGGCACATGAACTTCGCGACCGAGTCCTCGGGCCGCCAGTCCGTCCGGCTGGCGAGCCAGGGCCAGTACGTCGAGGTCACGTCGGCGAACCAGGCGAACTCCATCGTCGTCCGCAACTCGGTGCCCGACGCCCCGGGCGGGGGCGGGCAGGACTACACGCTCAGCCTGTACGTCAACGGGACCTTCGCGCAGAAGCTGACGCTGTCGTCGAAGCACAGCTGGCTCTACGGCACCACCGACGACCCCGAAGGCCTGACGAACACCCCGCAGGGCGACGCGCGGCGGCTGTTCGACGAGTCGCACGCGCTGCTGTCCCAGTCCTACCCGCCGGGCACGAAGTTCAGGCTGCAGCGGGACGACGGCGACACCGCGGCCTACTACGTCATCGACCTGGTCGACCTGGAACAGGTGGCCCCCGCGCTGCCGAAGCCGGCCGAGTGCACGTCGATCACCGAGTACGGCGCCGTTCCCGGCGACGGCGTCGACGACGCCCCGGCCATCCAGCGCGCGGTCACCGACGACCAGAACGGCAGGATCGCCTGCGTCTGGATCCCGGAAGGGCAGTGGCGGCAGGAAGTCAAGATCCTGACCGACGACCCGACCGTGCCCAACGGCGGCGGCCAGTACAACCAGGTCGGCATCTCGAACGTGACGATCCGCGGCGCCGGCATGTGGCGTTCGCAGCTGTACTCGCTGATCCAGCCGCAGGACGCCGGCACGATCAACCACCCGCACGAAGGCAACTTCGGCTTCGACATCGACAAGAACGTGCAGATCTCGGACATCGCGATCTTCGGCTCCGGCCGGATCCGCGGCGGGGACGGCAACGCCGAGGGCGGCGTCGGGCTCAACGGCCGCTTCGGCACCGGCACGAAGATCTCGAACGTCTGGATCGAGCACGCGAACGTCGGGGTCTGGGTCGGCCGCGACTACAGCAACAAGCCTGAGCTGTGGGGCCCGGCCGACGGCCTGGAGTTCAGCGGGATGCGGATCCGCGACACCTACGCCGACGGCATCAACTTCACCAACGGCACGCGCAACTCGAAGGTGTTCAACTCCTCCTTCCGCACCACCGGCGACGACTCGATGGCGGTGTGGGCCAACCAGTACGTGAAGGACCCGTCGGTGGACATCGCGCACGACAACGCCTTCACCAACAACACGGTCCAGCTTCCCTGGCGCGCCAACGGTCTCGCGATCTACGGCGGGTACGGGAACCGGATCGAGAACAACCTGGTGTCCGACACGATGAACTACCCGGGCATCATGCTGGCCACCGACCACGACCCGCTGCCGTTCTCCGGGCAGACGTTGATCGCGAACAACGCCCTGTACCGCTGCGGCGGCGTCTTCTGGGGCGAGCAGCAGAAGTTCGGCGCGATCACGTTCTTCGCGCAGGGCAAGGACATCCCGGGGGTGACGCTGCGGGACACCGAGATCCACGACTCGACCTACGACGGCATCCAGTTCAAGACCGGCGGCGGCGTGGTGACGGCGGCGATCACGAACGTGACCGTCGACAAGTCGAACAACGGAGCCGGGATCCTCGCGATGAGCGGCGCCCGCGGCAGCGCGACGCTGACGAACGTGCGGATCACCGGGTCGGCCAAGGGTGACGTCGTCGTCGAGCCGGGCTCGCAGTTCGTGGTCACCGGGACTCCGGTCCCGGCGGTGGTCGCCGCGGGCCGGCGCGGGGCCAGGTAGGCGACCGGGTGCCGGGGCGGCCCGCCCCGGCACCCGGCCGGCCGCGGCGCGGGACCGCTGGGGCCCGGTTCACGCGTCGGTGGGGGAGCGGCTCCACACCACCGCCGCGTGCCAGGCGGCGATCAGCGCTTCGTCGTCGGCGTAGCTGGGGCACGTCCCGACCGGGATCCACGCCTGCTCCACCGGGGTGCCGTCCTCGACCCGCAGGACCGTCACCCCGGCGTACTCCACGACTTCGCGGCCGTGCCCGGCGGGGACCGAAACCGCGCGGGTGCCCAGCCGCAGCCGCACCTGCCGTTCGCCCGTCATCGACCCCGCTTTCCCCGTCATGCTCCACGGTGGTGTCGCGCACCGGCCGGGATCTGTAACAGCCGGGCCGCTCCGGCTGCGGTGAACGGCAGGAATCGGCCGCCCAGCGGCGCCCGCGCGACGAGTGGTTGCGTCCGTTCGTGCTAATCCACGTGTGAGGACGTTGCGGACCGGTCACTCCGTGCCGGGAGAATCCTTCTGGGGGAGGTGCCGTGGACGTGACGCCCGAAAGTTTCGAGTTCGCGCCGGAGCCGGTGCAGATCAGGCTGGTGCGGTCCTGGGTGCGCGAGCGCCTGGCCGCGGCGGACGTGCCGGCCGGGGTCGCCGCGGACGTCGTGTTGATCACCGACGAGCTGGCGACCAACGCGGTCCGGCACGCCGCCGGGCCGCTGCGGGCGCTGCTGGTCCGCTCCGACGCCGCGGTCTGGATCGGGGTGGAGGACGCCGGCGGGTCCGCGTGGTTCGACCCGGTCGCGCCCGAGGCGGCGCCGGCGGGGACCGGGCTCACCCTGGTCGCCGCGTGCTCCGACCGGCGCGGGTACTTCCACCGCCGGGACGGCGGGAAGACGGTGTGGGCGGAGATCCCGCTCGCGTACTGAGCGGGGTCAGCTGCGGCGCAGCGCGATGACCACCGTGTCGTCGGCGTAGGTGACGACGTCGTGCATCCGGCCCACCAGCTCGCGGGGCAGGACGGCGGCCGGCCGGGCGGACAGGTCGCGGGCCAGCGGCAGGAGCCGGGCCTGGCCTTCGATGATGTCCTTGCGGCTTTCCACCAGCCCGTCGGTGTAGAGCAGCAGGGTGTCGCCCGGCGCGAGCTCGGCCTCGGCCAGCCGCGGGCTGCCGGGGTCGGGGAAGCCGATCCCGCGGCCGACGACGGGCGAGGGCAGCAGCCGCGCGTCGCCCGCCGCCGTCACCAGCAGCGGCTCCGGGTGACTGCCGTTCGCCAGGAGCGTGCGGCCGGTCGCCGGGTCGGCGCGGGCGAGCAGGACCGTGGCCATCAGCCCGGGCTCGATCGCGGCCAGGGTGCGGGCGGCGTGCGCGATCAGGTCCGGGAACGGGTGCCCTTCCAGGGCGAGCGTCCGGATCGCGTGGGTGACGGTCAGGGCGTGCCGGGTGGAGGTGACGCCGTGGCCGACCGCGTCGACGAGCGTCACGTGCAGGTCGCCGCCGGGCAGGACGAACCAGTCGTAGAGGTCGCCGCCGGTCGGGGAGTCCTGGTCGGTCGGGGAGTAGTGGACGGCCAGTTCCAGGCCGGGCACCACCGGCGGCGGCGGGCGGAGGGCGTCCTCCAGCTCGCGGAAGATGCGCGCGTGCGCGTGCCGCAGTTCCTCGTCGCGCTGTTCGAGGTCGACGTACATCGCGAGCACGCCGCTGTTGGTCTCGGCGAGCTCGTGCTTGAGGTCCCGCTGCTCCTGGGCCAGCGTGTCGGCGCGGGCGATCAGCGCGAGCATCTCCGCGCGGGTCGCCGGTTCGTCGTCGAGGCCGGCGGGCTCGCCCGCCGGCCGCCCGCCGGTGAGGTGCCAGGTGAGCGTGCCGTCGGTCCCGGCTTCGGGCAGCAGTGGCAGTCCGTTGCGCCGGCGCTGGCTCACGGCGCGGGCGAGCCGGACGGTGACGGCGAGCCGGTGGCCGTCGGCTGTCGTGGTCACGTCGACGGCCTCCCCGGCGGCGAAGGCGGGTTCGGCGAGCAGCGTCACGGCGAGCACCAGGCGCGCGCGGTCGTCGGCGGGCACGCCGGCTTCGCCGCAGGCGGTGCGCAGCCGCCGCCGGAGGCGGAGGAGGTCGGGGTGCATCAGGCGGGCCGGCCCGGGTGCAGGGCGAGCAGAGCCGCGTCGTCGCGCGGGTTCCGGTACCGGTGGGCGAGGTCCGCGGCGAACAGCAGCACGTCCGCCGGGCGGCCGGGACCGCGCCAGCCGCCGCCGACGCCGTCGGTGTGCAGGACGACGGCCTCGTCGCCGGCCAGCGCGAGCTGCCGGACCGGGGCCGCCGGCAGCGAGAACCCCACGATGCCGGGCGTGCTGAGCAGCAGCCGCGACGAGCCGCCGACGGTCGCGCCGCTGACGTTGCCGACCCCGCAGAACTCGAGCCGGTGCGGCGCGACCCGCACCAGCGCGACCGCGGCGCCGCGGGTCGTGCGCAGCGCGCGGTGCATGTTCGTCAGCTGGTGCGGCAGCGGCCGGTCCGGGTTCTCGGTGAACACGCGCATCGCGGCGTCCGCGGCCTCGGCGGCGTCCGGCCCGTGGCCGAGCCCGTCGGCGACGCACGCGGTGCGGCTGCCGGTCACCTCGGCCAGCGCGACGGCGTCACCGCAGAACTCCTCACCCTCGCGCGGCAGCCGGAAGTGCCCGGCCGACCCGGAAAACGCGGGTCCCGCCGGGTCGAGGACGCGGGCGGCGGCGAGCGTCCCGGCGGCAGGCGAGGACGTGATCCGGAACCCGGTCGCCATCCGCTTCACCGCGCCCAGGCCGGCGCCCAGCGTCGCGGTGGTCGTGTGGCCGTCGACCAGCCAGTGGTCGAGGTCGGCCATCCCCGGGCCGTCGTCGGCGGCCAGCACGTCGATGCCGCGCCCGGTGAGCGACCGCTGCACGAACAGCGACCCGCCGCGGGTGTGCTTGTCGATGTTGCCGGCCAGCTCGGCGGCCACGACCGCGGCGCGTTCGGCCAGGACGTCGGGCAGCCCGGCGTCGTTCGCCGTTTCCCGCGCGACCCGGGCGGCGGCGTACGCGGCGCTCGGGTGGTCGACGCGGATCCGGCGGGTCGGCTCGGCGACGGTCGCGGTCACGGTTTCCAGCGCACGACGGTGACGGTGGTGCCGCGGCCGGGTGCGGTGTCGAGGTGGAAGTCGTCGACCAGGCGGCGGGTGCCGCCGAGGCCGTGGCCGAGGCCGGCGCCGGTGCTGAACCCGTCGGTCATCGCCTGCTCGACGTCGGCGATGCCGGGGCCGTCGTCGCGCACCTGTAGCCGCAGCCCGGTGCGCCCGCGCGCGTCGCGGACGACGCCGACGGTCATGGTGCCGCCACCGCCGTGGATGTAGGCGTTGCGGACGAGCTCGCTGGCCGCGGTGACGATCTTGGTCTGGTCGACGATGGAGAAGCCGGCGGCGACCGCGGCGGCCCGCACGGCGTGGCGGGCGGCGAGCAGGTCTTCCTCCACCCGCACCGGGTGGACGTCGTGCTCCTCGCCGATCCGCTCGTCAGGGCGCATGGGGCGCCTCTTCGGCGGGGCGGCGCCAGCCCAGCAGCTCCATGGCCTGTTCGGCGTTGAGCGCGGTCGCGACGCCGGTGAGCCGCAGCCCCAGCTCGGTGAGGGTCAGCGCGACCGCCGGGCGCATGCCCGCCACGACCATCCGCGCGCCGAGCAGCCGTCCGGTGCCCGCCAGCTGCATCAGCACGCGGGCGACGAACGAGTCGATGATCTCCAGGCGGGAGATGTCGATGATGACGCCGCGGATGCCCTCGTTCGCGATCCGCTCGGTCAGCTCGTCGGTGAACGCCAGCGCGGTCTTGTCGTCGAGGTCGCTCAGCAGGCCGCCGAGCAGGATGTCGCCGAGCCGCAGGATCGGCAGGCCGGCGCTCACCCGGTCACCCCGCCCGGGCGGGTGCCCTCGTCGATGAGCCGCATCGCGGTCGCCAGCGCGTCGGCGAGCGAGCCGCGGGTGACGATGTGCGAGAGGTCGATGCCCAGCTGCGTGATGGTCTGCGCGATCGACGGGCGGATGCCGCTGACGACGCACTCCGCGCCCATCAGCCGGACGGCGCCGACGGTCTGCAGCAGGTGCTGCGCCACCGCGGTGTCGACGGTCGGGACGCCGGTGATGTCGATGATCGCCACCCGCGCCTCGTTCGCCTGGATCGCCTCCAGCAGGCTGTTCATCACGACCTGGGCGCGGGCGCTGTCGAGCGTGCCGATCAGGGGCACCGCGAGGACGTGGCGCCACAGCCGCACGACCGGCGTGGACAGCTCGAGCACCTGGCTGTGCTGCTCGCGGATGATCCGTTCCCGGCCGCTCGCGTACACCGCGAACGTCAGCACGCCCGCGCTGTCGAGCAGCTCGTTGACCAGCAGTGCCGCCCGGTAGCGCAGCGCGGAGTCCTCGGTGTGGCGCTCGATCGCGCCGAGCATCGTCCGCTTCAGCGCGAGCATCGCCATCGCGGTGGCCGACGGCTCGGCGCCCACGCGGGCCCGGCGTTCCGACCACGACGTCAGCGCGTCGCGCACCGCCGGGTCCTGCTCGACGATCCGCGCCACCGGCAGCGAGCCGCCCACGGCCCCGCGCAGCGCTTCCAGCAGGCCGGTCGCCTCGCGCTGCAGCTCGCGGCCGCTCTCCGGACCGGTGCCCGCCTGCTGCCCGGCCCAGTCGCGCACCAAGGTGGCCTGGTCCTCGGCCAGCATCCGTGCCAGCACTTCCCGGACCTGGCCCTCGTCCGTGCCCAGCACCGCACCCCTCCTCGACTCCGGGGCGCGCGCTGCTGTACGCCGGCTGACTATTGTCATAAGACAACGATTGTGCCGACTATACAACGCGGGGTTCAGGGCGTCCCGGCGGACTCGCCGTCGGCGAGGGCGCGGTACTCCCGCAGCCCGGCGGCCAGCGCGGACCGGCCCGCGGGGCTCATCTTCGCCAGCAGCGCCTCGACGTTCTCGCGGCGCCGCGCCCGCAGGTCCCGCAGGTAGGCGCGGCCGCGGTCGGACAGCCGCAGCGTCAGCTCCCGCCTGCTGCGCGCGCTGGGCAGCCGCTCGAGGAAGCCCACCGCCTCCAGCCGGTCGCAGAGCCTGCTCACCAGCGGCGGCGTCGAATCCAGCTGTTCGGCCAGTTCCCGCAGGTTGACGCCGTCGTGGCGGTCCAGCGCCACCACCGCGCGCAGCTGCGACACCGAAAGCGGCCGCGGCGAGATGTCGCGGACACCTTCGAGCACCGCCTCGAACAGCTCCGCGAGGCTCGCGAGCGCCGCCTCCCCGTCCGGGGCGGCCTGCTCGCGGGTTGGCTCCACGGCCCCCATCGTGGCATCTCTATGCTGAACCGGCAGCACGGCTCACGCGACTCGCCGTGGGCCGGCGAGCAGGAGGCGGGCATTGGACAGATCCCTGGCAGTGGAACGGCTCCTGCGTGACGTGCCGCCGCACGACCTGCCGGCCGCGCTGCGCTCGGCGCTGCGCGAGCACTTCGGCGCGCTGGCGGTCGAACTGCTGATGGCCGACTACGCGCTGACCGAGCTGTGCCGGGTGGGCCGCGAGCCCTACACCACCGAGCCCATTCCGGTGGACGGCACGACGCCGGGGGCCGCGTTCGTCGCCCAGGCGGCGACGTTCGAGCACGACGGCGATCGCGTCACGGGCTACCTGCCGGTCAGCGTCCGCGGCGACCGGCTCGGCGTCCTCGCGGTGACGTTGCCGGCGGAGCCCGAGCCACCGGTGTGGGCGGAGTTCGAGCGGTTCGCCGAGGCGGTGGCGCACGAGCTGTTCGTCGCCGACCGCGACACCGACCTCTACGTCCAGGCGCGGCGGTCGTCCCGGCTGACGCTGGCCGCGGAGATGCAGTGGCAGCTGCTGCCGGGCCGGGCGTGCACCCGCGCCGAGTTCGCGCTGGGCGGCCAGCTCGAACCGGCGTACGCGATCTACGGCGACTGCTTCGACTGGTCGGCGTCGGCGCGCAAGCTCGCCGTCACGCTGATCAACGGCATGGGGGAGGGCAGCGAAGCCGCGCTGCTGACCAACTTGGCGGTCAACGCGCTGCGCAACGCCCGCCGCGCCGGGATCCCGCTCGACGCGCAGGCCGAGCTGGCCGACCAGGCGGTCTACGCGCACTACCGCGGCGCCGAGCACGTGGCCGCGCTGCTGCTGGAGTTCGACCTCACCACCGGCGCGGTGGCGGTGGTCGACGCCGGGTCCCCGCGGCTGTGGCGGCTGCGCGACGGCAAGGCCGAGCGCGTGATCTTCGACGAGCAGCTCCCGCTGGGCACGTTCGACGGCACGATCTACGAGTCCGAAAGCTTCCAGGCCACCGAAGGCGACCGGTACGTGTTCGTCAGCGACGGCGTGTACGACGCGATCGGCCCCCACGGCGAGCACTACGGCGACCGGGAGCTGGCGGAAGCGGTCACGGCGACGGCCGAGCTCCCGGCCGCGCACGTCCCGGGCGCGGTGCTGCGCGAGCTGAGCCGCCGCCGGCGCGGCGGCCAGGCCGAGGACGACGCGATGGTCGTGTGCCTCGACTGGTTCGGGCCGGCCCCGCTGCCCGACACGGCCCCGGCGGTGACGGTGCGCCGCGCCGAAGAGGCCCGGTAGCCGGTCAGTCCCCCTCCCGGCGCGCGAGTTCGGCGCGCAACACGGCGATCTCGGCGTGGGCGGCGGCGAGCTCGTCCTGCAGGCCGATGATCCGCGCGGCGGCGGCGAGGGTGTGGCCGTCGTCGAGCTGCTCGCGGACCCGGGTGACGAGCGTGAGCTGGCGGCGCGTGTAGCGGCGGTGCCCGCCGCCGGAGCGGTGCGGCCGGACCAGCCCGGCGGTGTCGAGGCTGCGCAGGAACGCTTCCTGGACTTCGAGCACGGCCGCGACCTGTCCGGTGGTGTAGGTGGGGTAGTCCTCGTCGTCCAGCTTGCTCGCGTCCGCCACGGCTTCAGCTTATGGTGAGCAGGGGGTTGAAACAACCTGCAGTCGGTGCTATAGAAATAGTGAAGCGCAGGACATGACCTGGTGATATCGCGAGACGATCCGGGGAGTGGGAACGATGATCGTTCGTTCGGCAGGCGGGTTCGCCGATCTGGTGCTGGCGGATCCCGCGTGGCTCGAGGCGGAGTTCGACGCCATCGTGGCCGCGAACTTCGGTCCGCCGCCACCGCTGTCCCCCGCACCGCGCGCTTCGGGTTTCCCTCACCCTTCTCTCGGCCGCGCCCGCTCGCGGCGGTCTCCGCGCGTCCGGGCTCCGGCCGGGAGGTGCCCGCGGCGGGAGCGCTCGCCGCCCGGAACAGCCGTGAAGTGCCGGTGATGGACGAGAAAGGGGTGATGTGCTGACGGCTGTCGGGGATGCCCGCGGCACCGGCGTGGGCCGCCTGCCCCGAACGCGGCCGGTGAGCGAGGAACGTCCCGGCCCCGCGCCTCCAGGCGCACCACCGCGGCGGCCACGCCCCGCGCCCGGCGCCGTCGAAGGGAGAGCCACCACGGACAACCGGTTCGACACGCAGTTCCTCCGCGCGGGGTACCGCGCCCCGCGCGGAGGACGGGCCCCGGTCAGCCGGTCTGCGCGCGGATCCAGTCCGCCACGACGTCGACCCGCGCGATCGTCTCCGCGCCCGGTCCGGGGCACGGTGGCCCGGTGTTCACGATGGCCACCAGGGTTGCGCTGTGGTCGCCGTCGTCCGAAACGAAGAACGGGCCGCCCGAATCCTCCGGGCAGGGGCCGTTGTCCACCGTGCGCGTGCCGACCGGCAGTGCCTCCAAAGTGGACTCCGCGATGCCGGAAACCCGGAACCGGCCGCGTTTGAGGTGGTCGGACGGGCCGAGCACGGTCGCCGAATGCGACCCCCAGCCCGCGAACTGCAGCTCCTCGCCGACCTTCGGGCGGGTCGAGGCCAGCGTCACCGGCGCGATGTCCGCGACCGGCGTGCTGAGCTTCGCCACCGCGAGGTCGTTGACCGGCGACTGGCGGACGTCGACGACGACCGCCGTGTGCCCGCCCGGGTCGGTGTCCTTGAGCCGCCCGATCGTCACCGTCATCGTGTACGGCGGCCGTCCGCCGATCCGGGCGTCCTTCAGGTCGTGGAAGCAGTGGCCGGCCGTGACGACCCACTGCGGCGCGACCAGCGAGCCGCTGCAGGCGCCGTCGCGCACGCCGCCACCGGGGACCGGGATGTCCGCCGACGTCAGCTTCGCGTTGAACGGCAGGATCGGCGCCGGCGCCGGCGCCGGGCTCGGGGGAGCGGGAGCCGGGTCGCGGCCCAGCGCGGCGGTGTCGGGCAGGCGGTGCCCGCCGAGGGCCGCGGCCAGCGCGGGTCCGGCGGCCGGTGTGCCGATGGCCGCGCCCGCGAACGCGATACCGGCCCCCACCAGCACCGCGAGGGTCACGGCCCGCGCGCGGAAGCGGCGCCGTCGATCCGAAGTCGTCCTCACACCCTTAATGCACGGATGGGAGCCCGGAATGGTTGTGCGCGACGCTCACTCGCGCGCGGCGATCGCGGGCCACAGCACCGAAACGACCGCTTCGGGGATTTCGTCCCGCCCGTCGCCCCGGTAGAAGGCGGCGAAGTAGCTGCCGAAGCACATCGTCGCGATGGTGTGCTTGTCGACGTCGTCCCGCACGGCGCCGTCGTCCTGCAGCCGCGTCAGCACGTTCTCGACGAGCGTGACCCGCGGTTCGACGGCGTGCTCGCGCAGGATCCCGAGCAGCTCCGGCGTGCGGATGGCCTCGCCGGCGAAGTTGCCCATGAGGACCATGGCGTCCGGGTTGAAGTACGCGGGGTCCAGCCGCCGGACGGCTTCGGTGAACGCCTCGCGCGGGGCCATGCCCGCCAGGTCGATGGAGTAGCTGTCGCGCTGCTTGCGGAAGCCGTAGTCCAGCGCGTCGACGACGAGGTCGAACTTCGTGCTCCACCGCCGGTACAGCGTCGGGCGGCTGACCTTGGCGTCCGCGGCGATGTCGCCGATGGTCATGAGCGAGTAGCCGTCCCGGACGAGCCGCTCGCGCGTGGCGAGGATGATCGCCTCGTCGAGGGCGGCGTCGCGGGGACGGCCCCCGGGGCGCGGGGTGTCGTCGTCCGACGCTGCTGCCATGAGCGGAGCCTAGCGGAAATGTTACGACCTCTGGTTGTTAAGTTACGATACTTGACTGTAACGAAACTTCGGCTTACCTTCGGAGCACCACCGGAAGGAGCCCCCGATGACCACCGCGCAGCAGCTGATCGACCGCAGCATCCCGTTCCTCGACGCCGTCAAGAACCGGACGGCGGGCGGGGAACTGGAGACCTGGCTCAACACCCACCACGGTCCCGGCAGCCCGCTCTACGACGACCTCGCCCGGATGATCACCGACGGCGTCCGCGACGGCTGGGCGGCGAACATCGAAGTGGACGGCCCGAAGTACCGGCGCAGCCGGATCGCCGATCCCCAGGACGTGCTGAACTACTTCAGCGTCACCGCCGTCTACATGGACAGCGTCGAGCCCTACCGCGGCCAGTACCACCAGCACCCCTACGGCGAGCTCAACCTCGTCGTGCCGCTCGACGCGGGCGCGAAGCTGATGGGCCCGCGCGGCTGGAGCGGCGCGGGCTGGACTGCACCGGGACCGGGCAGCCACCACTACCCGGAGGTCAAGGGCGGCGCGCTGATCGCCCTGTTCTACCTGCCCGCGGGCCGGATCTCCTACGACATCACCCCGCCGGCCGAGTGAGCACGACCGTCGAGGACGCGCTGCTGACCCGCCGCAGCTGCCGCGCGTTCCGGCCGGACCCCGTGCCCCGCGCGGAGATCGAACGGCTACTGGAGCTGGCGGCCCGCTCGGCCAGCAACTCCAACTGCCAGCCGTGGCGGGTGCACGTGCTCACCGGCGCGGCCAAGCGGGCGCTGACCGCGGACCTGCTGCGCGCGCACGACGAAGGCCGCCGGGCCGCGAGCGAGTTCGGCTACCAGCCGGCCGCCGACGAATGGCCCGAGCCGTTCCGCTCCCGGCGTCGCCGCTTCGGCGAAGGGCTCTACCGGGACACCCTCGGCATCGAGCCCGGCGACACCGCCGGCCGCCTGGCCCACCACCGGCGCAACTACGACTTCTTCGGCGCGCCGGTCGGCATGGTGCTCACCGTGAGCAGGCTGCCCCTGCGCGGCGCGCTCGTCGACGCCGGGCTGTTCCTGCAGGGGCTCATGCTCGCCGCGCGCGGGGCCGGGCTGCACACGTGCGCGCAGGCGTCGCTGATCGACTACCACCCGGTCCTGCGCCGCCACCTGGGCGTGCCGGCCGACCACGTGGTCGTGTGCGGGATCGCGCTCGGGTACGCCGACGACGAGCACCGGCTCGGGGCCCACCGCACGACCCGCGAGCCGGTGTCGGCGTTCGCGACCTTCCACGACCGGGCCACGGGCTAGGGGCGCCGGCCCGCCTCGTCGACGAAGGTCTTCACGGTCACGGCACTGTCCCGGGTGCCGAGGAACTGGTGGGTAGCGGCGTCGAAGACCAGCACGATCCCCGGGAAACCGGGCGAGTCGGCGGGGTTGGTCCACGTGATGCCCACCCCGGGCCGGCCCGCGCCGTCGGTGACGTGGTCCAGTGCCGTCAGCCCGGGTGCCTTCGCCGCCGCCTGGTAGAGAGCGGCGTAGGAGGCGGGGGTGAGGGCCCGCTCGTCGGCGAGGGTCAGCACGTTCTTGCCCATCGTGTTGACGCTGTCCTTGCCGCCGGGGATGGTGCGCAGGTAGGCCAGCATCGCGTCGGCGGTCGTCGGCAGGTCGGCGTGGTAGGCGGGGGAGGGCCGGCAGTCCTCCAGGGTGCCCTTCTTCTTCGGGTCGTACGGGCCGGAGTACGGGGCCTTGCCGTCGTGGCAGCCGGGCAGCACGGTGTCGGTGCCCAGGAGGCCGTCGCGGGTGCCGTCGACCGACAGCCAGATCTCGCGGACGTGGTGGTCGGGGTATTCCGTCTTCACGTAGAGGAACTGGTCCGGCCGCGGCGGGGTGGCCGGTTCCCGCAGCGCCGCGCTCGCCGCCTCGGTCAGGACCTTGACGGGGTCGGCGTGCGCGACGCCGGCGCCGATGCCCACCCGGTCGGCCGGGGCGAGCGCGACGACCGCGGTGATCGCCGCGGCCAGTCCGATCGTGGCGCCGGCGGCCCAGAACCAGCGGCGGGACCGGTGCGGTCGTTCGCCGCGCGCCGCGGCCAGCAGCCGCTCCCGCGCGGGGGCGAGGTGTTCCGCCGGCGCGAAGCCGACCGCCTGCGCGCGTTCGCGGATCAGGTCGAGGTCATCCATGGCTGGCGGTCTCCTTCACGGGGTCGAGGGCGCCGAGTTCGGCGCGGACGCGGCCGCGGGCGCGGTTGAGCCGCGACTTGACGGTGCCGACGGGGATGGCGAGGGCTTCGGCGACCTCCTGGTAGCCCAGCCCCTCCGCCGCGACGAGCAGCAGGACGTCCCGTTCGCGCGGCCGCAGCTTGGCCAGCGCCCGGTCGAGGTCGGCGCCGAGGGCCTGGGCGGTGACCTGCTCGGCGACCCGGTCGGCGTGCCCTTCGTCGACGCCGGGCGGCCCGACGGCCAGGCGGAGCTTCAGTTCGCGCACCTCGTTGCGCCACTGCCGCGAGACGAGGTTCGTCGCGATGCCGTAGAGCCACGGCCGCGCGTCCGGCCGGGAGAGGTCGAACTTCGCCCGCTTGCCGAAGGCGATGAGGAACGTGTCCGCGAGGACGTCGTCGGCCGCCGTCGGGCCGAGCCGCCGGACGAGGTAGCGGTGGATGTGCCGGGAATGGCGGTCGAAGATGACCGCGAACAGGCTCGGTTCCGCCCGCGACCGCGCGATCACGCTCGCGTCGTCGGTGTCTTCCGGGGTCATCGCCCGCCTTTCGCCGCGCCCAGTGTCATCTGCTGTTCTCGCGAGCCGGGGAGCGGGTTCCGGCGACGAAGGGTGAAGTGACACAGGTCACGCGAGGACGAAGGCGACCCGATCCGGGAATAGCGGCGGGGTGGCCCGGTTGCACCAGGACGGACCCAGCGCAGCACCGCCCGAGCGGCGGGAACCCCCGAAGGAGCACCCGTGCCCGGGAAGTCCCTGCACTTCAACGCCTTCATCTGGCCGAACGGCTACCACGAGTCCGCGTGGCGGGTGGTCGAGGACGACGTCCGCGGGGTGCTGGGACTGCCGTACTACGCGGACATCGCGCGGACCGCCGAGCGCGGCCTGATGGACTCGATCTTCCTCGCCGACAACATCGCCATCGCCGAGTACCGCGTCACGCACCTGCCGCAGACGCAGTTCGACCCGATCTCCGTGCTCTCGGCGCTGGCCGCGGTCACCGGGAAGATCGGCCTGATCGGCACCGGCTCGACGACCTACAACAAGCCGTGGGAGCTGGCCCGCCGGTTCGCCACCCTGGACCACCTCAGCGGCGGCCGCGCCGGCTGGAACATCGTCACCACCATCACCTCGCTGGCCGCGGCGAACTTCGGCGAGAAGGCCCACCCCGACCACGCCGACCGGTACGAGCGCGCCCACGAGTTCGTCGACGTCGTCACCCGCGCCTGGGACAGCTGGGACGACGACGCGATCGTCGGCGACCGCGAGAACGGCGTGTGGGCCGACCGCGCCAAGCTGCACGCGCCGCGGTTCCACGGCAGGTTCTACGACGTCGAGGGCGTGCTGCCGTTCCCGCGGTCGCCGCAGGGCCGCCCGGTGCTCGTCCAGGCGGGACAGTCGGCCGCCGGCATCGGGCTGGCCGCCCGGTACGCGGAACTGGTGTTCTCCGGACCGCCGTCGCTGGAGGCGGCGGTGAAGTTCCGCGCCGAGCTGGACGCCCAGGTCGTCGCGGCGGGCCGGGACCCCGCGCGCGTGCGGGTCTTGCCCGCGCTGATGGTGACCCTGGGCGGCACCGAGGCCGAGGCGAAGGCCCGGGCGGAGCGGCTCGAGGAGCTGGCCAGCCCGGAGTTCCGGTGGCAGAACGCGCTCTACACCGCGGGGCTCGACCCGGACGCGTTCGACCCGGACGCGCCGCTGCCCGCCGAGCTGCGGGCCGAGGGCGGCTCGAGCCGGCTGCAGCAGCTGGCCGCGGCGGCCCGGGAGCGGCCCGAGGCGTCGCTGCGCGAGATCGCGCAGAAGGTGACCGGGGGAGCGGGGCAGGTCCACTTCGTGGGCACGCCCGAGCAGCTCGCCGACCACGTGCTCACCTGGCAGGACGCCGGCGCCGTCGACGGGTTCACCATCATGGGCTCGACGCTGCCCTACGAGCTGGCCGCGTTCGTCGACCACGTCGTCCCGATCCTGCAGGCCAAGGGCCGGTACCGGACCGAGTACACCGGCTCGACGCTGCGTGCGCACCTCGCCGGGTGAATCCCAGTATGTGGTTTCTGTCGGTGGGTCTCGTTAGGGTCCTGACCGTTCGATCGTGATTGAGGAGTGTGGGACGTGGGCTGGACCCGGAACATCCGAGTGGCCGCGCTGGTGGCGGTGGCCGCTCTGGGCCTGACAGCGTGCGGCGGCGGGGACGACAAGCCCGCCGCGGCGGGCAAGGGCGGGGCGCCGATCGTCGTCGCGTCCTTCAACTTCACCGACAGCCAGATCCTGGCGGAGATCTACGCCCAGGCCCTGGAGGCCAAGGGCTACCCGGTGACGCGGAAGCTGAACCTGGGCTCGCGGGAGCTGATCTACCCGTCGCTGAAGTCCGGTGAGCTGCAGTTCATCCCGGAGTACCAGGGCTCGGCCATCGCCGCCGGGTTCGGCAAGGACCCGGTGAAGGACGCGAAGGGCGAGCACGAGCAGCTGGCGAAGCTGCTCGAGCCCAGCGGGGTTTCGCTGCTGGACTACGCGGCGGCGGAAGACAAGAACACCTACATCGTGAAGGCCGACCTCGCGCAGTCGAAGGGCCTCACGACCATCGGCGACCTGAAGAAGCTCGACAAGGTCGTCCTGGCCGGCGGCCCGGAGTGCGAAAAGCGGCTGACCTGCTTCAAGGGCTTCACCGACGTCTACAAGCTGACGAACGCGACGTTCCAGACCGTCCAGGAGCTCGGGCCGCGGGTGCAGCAGCTCGACTCCGGTGGCGTCACGGTCATCCCGGTCGACTCGGTGAGCCCGCTGGCCGGCGACAAGAAGTACGTCGCGTTGAAGGACGACCTGTCCATGGTGCCGACCGAGAACGTCGTCCCGGCGGTCACCAAGAAGGTCCTCGACGAGCGCGGCCCGGACTTCGCGGCCGCGGTCAACGCCGTGAGCGCGAAGCTCACGACGGAGGGGATGCGCGACCTGAACAAGCGCGTCGACTCCGACGGCGAGAAGGCCGCGGACGTGGCGAAGGACTGGCTGGCGCAGCAGGGCCTGGTCTGAGCCGGGGGGAGGCCTCAGCCGGGTGCCTGCCGGCTGAGGTCCTCCCACCGCGTGTACTCCTCGGCGCGCATCCGGGCCAGCTCCCGGACCATGTCGAACGACGCGCTGCCGACGACGAGCCGGCGCGGCGGGTCGGCCAGCGCGGCCACGCGCAGCACGACCGGCGCGGCCGTCTCCGGTGCGGGCCCGGCGTCGTCGCCCCACATCTCCTCGAGCTCCGTGCGCAGCTCGCGGTACGCCGGGTCGGGCGTCGTGGTCGTCGTGCCGCTCGTGAACAGTTCGGTCGCGTAGCCGCCCATCTGCAGGTTCGTCACGTGCACGCCGAACCGCTCCACCTCCATGGCCAGGGCCTCGCTCAGCGCGTCCAGCGCCGCCTTGCCGGCGCCGTAGAACCCGACCGACGCCATCCCGCCGCCGCTGCCCATGGACGTCACCTGCAGCAGCCGTCCGCCGCCCTTGAGGTGGGGGAGCACGGCCTGGGCGACCCAGACCGCGCCGAAGAAGTTGACGTCGAAGTGCGCGCGGATCTGCTCTTCGGTGGCCTCTTCGACCATCCCGTAGAGCATCACCCCGGCGTTGTTGACGACGACGTCGAGCCCGCCGAAGACGGCCGCTGCCCGCTCCACCGCGTCGAATACGGCATCGCGGCTGGTCACGTCCAGCGGGATGTGCACGAGCCGGCCGGGATGCTCGTCGCCGAGCGTGCCCTTGGTCCGGGACGCGGCGACCACGCGGTGGCCGGCCGCCAGCGCCGCTTCGGCGATCGCCCGGCCCAGGCCGCGCGAAGCCCCGGTGACGAACCAAACCCGACCGTCGGTAGCCGTCATGGCTCAACTCCCCTCGTATCACGAGACGAATCGTCTCGTCTCGCGGCGTCGAGTCTGCTCGGCTCGCCGCGGTGTGTCAAGACGGAACGGTTCGTCTCGCCGTGCGCTAGGCTGCCCGTCCATGGCCACCAGGAAGCCCGATGCCGCCCGGCGCAGCGAACGGTCCCGGCGGGCGATCCTCGCCGCGACCCGGGAGCTGATCGTCGAAGCCGGCTACGCCAAGGTGTCGATCGACGCCATCGCCGCGCGGGCCGGCGTCGGCAAGCAGACGATCTACCGGTGGTGGCCGAACAAGGGCGCGGTGGTCTTCGACTCGGTCCTGGAGCTGAGCGCGGACCCGTCCGGCGCGGTCGCCGCGCTGCCCGACACCGGCGACCTGGAAGCCGACCTGCGGCTGGTCATGCGGGCGACCGTCGCCGAGTTCGCCGAACCGGCGTTCGAGGCCCCGATCCGCGCGTTGAACACGGAGATCGCGCACGACCCGGACCTGGCCGCGCTCTACCGCGAACGGCTCGCCGCCCCGGTCGACGAAGCCAAGAAGGACCGGCTGCGCAGTGCCCAGCGCGCGGGCCAGCTCGCTGCCGACGCCGACCTCGACCTGGTGCTCGAGGTGCTCTACGCGCCGCTGTACCAGCGGTGGCTGCTGCGGACCGGTCCGTTGACCGAGAGCTACGCGGACGCCTTGGTCGCGGCGGCGGTGAAGGCGTTCCGCCCTAACTGAAGTCGACGCGGCCCAGCAGTTCGTCGACCAGGTCGGGCAGCGGCCGGTCCGCCGAGCCCTCGAGCCACAGCACGCTCGCGGTCCGCACGGCAGCGAGGAACGTCGCCGTCATCAGTCGCGCCAAGGCTTCGTCGAGGCCGTGGCCGCGCGCGACGAGCACCGCGGCCAGGTCGCGCTCCAGGGCGATCTGGTCGTCGGCCTGCTGTGCGAGCAGCGACGGGTGGCGCCGCAGCAGGCGCAGCTGGGCCACCCATTCGCGGTCGGGGACGTGCAGGATCGCGCTTCTGTCGCGGAGAAGGCCGACGAGCCGGCTTCCGATGCGGGAGCGGGCTGGATGGGCGCTGCCGATGCGTTCGAATCCACTGTGGAGCGCGGGCCACCGGCCGATTCTGGTCGTCCCGTGACGGAGAAAGAACCGTTCGAGTGACGGGAAAAGCCGCGATCCGGCGTTAGCCTCGGATGATGAAACGATCTTGGGGAGTGCTCGCCATCGTCCTGGTCGCGCTGGCTTCGCCGGCGGTTCCGGCCGCCGCGGCGAGCCGCGCGGACGTGTTCTGCCGCGGTGCGGCGGTCGGGTTTCCCGGGAAGTGGGGGGCCGTGTCGAAGTCGTGCAGCTTCACCAGCCCGCCGCAGTGGCGCGGCTACCTCGAAGTCACCTGGTTCGTGGAGGCGGGTACCCAGCAGCGGGGCTGCGTGGACGGCCGGATGGCCAGCGCGCGCTCGCCGCGGCCGTGGGAGTCCCTCGGCTGCGGCAAGGGCGCTACCGGGCGGGTGAGCTGGCCCGCGAACACGTTGTCGCTCCTGGAGATCCGGGTCAAGAGCGTCAACGTCGGGCTCGCCGAGGTCACCTACGAGATCTGACCGTCCCGGTACCGGGTGGCGAGTTCCGTGCTCTGGCCGCCGAAAGCGGCCAGCTCGGCCCGGAAGACCGTGTCGAGCAGGCCGGTGTCCTCGACGCCGGGTGCGCAGACGACTTCGCCCAGCTCCAGGCCGCGCAGCGACGCCGTGACGACGTCGGCCGCGCTCATCCGGGGGATCGCGCTGAGGTCCATGCCCTGGCGCTCGTGGAACTCCGTCGCGACCACGCCCGGGCAGACCACCTGGACCCGGACGCCGGTGCCTTCGAGTTCGGCGCCGAGGGTCTGCGACAGCGTGACGAGGTTGGCGAGCGAACCCGCGTAGACCGCGCGGCGCGGCATCTGCGAGTGCGGTGCCGGGCCGCTGAAGGCGATCATGCCTGCCACGTTGACGATCGCGCCGCGGCCGCGTTCGACCATGCCGCCCACGGCCGCGCGGGCCAGCATCGTCGGCGCGAGGACCTTGACCTTGACCAGTTCGCGGGCCTTGGCGGCGGGCAGGTCGGCCAGCGGCATGTAGTGCGCGACGCCGGCATTGTTCACGAGCAGGTCGAGCGGTTCGGTGGCGGCGATCTCCGCGACGGCGTCGATGCCGTCGTCGGTGGCCAGGTCGGCGGCCACGGTGCGGACCTTGACACCCGGGTGGGCGGCGGCGAACGCGTCCAGCCGGTCCTGCCGCCGGCCGACGACCACGAGGTCGTGACCGTCGGCGGCGAGGCGGTCGGCGAACGCCTGCCCGATCCCGGAGGTGGCGCCGGTGACGAGGGCGAGCTTGCTCATGCGTGGTTTTCCTGTTCGATCGGGGTGACGGGGGTCAGCGCCGCGGAGGCCAGCAGGGCCAGCTTGTCCGCGGCGTCCGTGCCGGGGTCGGGGTGGTAGACGGCGAGCACGAGCCCCGGGGCTTCGCTGACGAGCAGCTTCTCCCGGTTCAGCACGAGCTCGCCGACCTGCGGGTGGTCGAACCGCACGGTGGCGCCCCGCCGGTTCGCGACGTCGTGGCGTGCCCACAGCTCCCGGAACCGCGGGCTGGCCAGCGAAAGCTCGCCGACGAGCTCGATGAACCGCGGGTCGTGCGTCTCGGTACCGACGGACTGGCGGAAGCCGGCGACCAGGCTCCGCGTCGCGGCCGCCCAGTCCGGGAAGAGCGCCTGCTCGGCCGGATCGAGGAATACGTCACGCAGCCGGTTGGCGCCGACCACGAGGCGGGGCGAGATCGCCGCGGCGAGCGGATTGGCGGCCAGCACGTCGAGGTACCGCCCCTCGACGAAAGCGGGCAGCGACAGGGCGGCCAGGAACTTGACGATGCTCGCCGGGACACGTTCCTTGCGCCGCCGGCGCGGCCGCCGGGGTTTCGCTTCGGTGAGGCTGATCAGGTACGCCGTGGTGTCGTCGTCGAGCTGCAGCACGCGGGCCAGGGACTCCAGCACCGCCCGGGAGGGGTTGCGGTCGCGTCCCTGTTCCAGGCGCAGGTAGTAGTCGGCGCTGATGCCGGCCAGCATCGCGACCTCTTCCCGGCGCAGGCCCGGCACCCGTCGCAGGCCGCTGGCCGGGAGGCCCGCTTGTGCGGGGGTGAGCAGCTCACGGCGGGCGCGCAGGTGGTCGCCCAGCAGGTTCGGCTCGTCGGTCATGCTTCGACTGTAGGTCGCGCGGCGGGCCCGTGCCTGGCCCTGTCACTCCCAGGAACGCGGGGGCGGCTTTCCTGCGGCGGGCCGTGCTGCTGGCGGCGCGAGCTGTAGTCCATTCTGGACTGTGGTGCGACTGGAGCATCGCTCATCGTGCAGTGCAACGCATCCGTGCCGTCGTCGTACGATGTGGTGGTATGCCGGGTGGTCGTTTGGCTCGTGCCCAGGTAACTCCTTATGACCACTTGTTCGTGTGGTGATCATGTGTTCGGGTTCGGCTAACCTTGTTGTATGGCAACGGTCGCGGAGTCATGGAACTCTTCGGCTACCGCTCGGTCGCCCGACTCCTCGAGCACTTGGCTGACATCCCGAAGTCCGCTGCCGAGACGATGGTCAAACGAGCCCGCTCTCTGCACCCCGGCCACCACCTCGACAGCCCGCCACCCGTCGCTCCCGCTACCGGGGCCGCGGCTGCGGAAGGTCGCCTGAGCAACCCGATGATCGACACCCTCGTCGGCGCCCTCGTTCCCCGCAGGAACGCTACGGCGACGCCTTCTCCGACGCAGTGGATCTCGCCCTCAACTCACCGGACCTGCCCATGCAAGCGGGCGAGCGGGCGCACGTGATGGTCGCGGTGTCGCTGAAGGACCTCAGAGCTGGCGTCGGCCAGGCCACCCTGGGCGACACGGGCACCATGACGGCGGCGGAGGCCCGGATCCACGCCTGCGACAGCATGATCATCCCGGCGGTTCTGGGCGAGAACAGCGAACCCCTTAACCTCGGACGCCTCCGCCGCCTGATCTCCGCAGGCCTCCGCCGAGCATTGTTCCTCCGCGACCGCGGCTGCGCCTTCCCCGGCTGCCACCGCCCACCCCGCCACTGCCAGGGCCACCACATCCGCCACTGGGCCGACGGCGGCCCCACCAACCTGAACAACCTGGTCCTGATGTGCGCCCACCACCACCGACTACTCCACCGCTCCGGGTGGGAGGTCCGCATCGCCGCCGACGGCCTCCCGGAGTTCCTCCCGCCAGCATTCCTGGACAAGCACCGAAAACCCAGGCGCAACAACCTCCACCAACCGCTGCCATTCGCAGCGTGAACAACCGGACACGGGAAAGGCCCGCAGCCAGAAGGCTGCGGGGCCCGTCAGCTCCGGAGCCAACACATCCACCAGCAACGAACGCACCAACCCCGCCTGCTCCAGCTGCCCACCTGATACGTCAACCCACTGCTGAGTTCGAATTCGAGCCCCCGCGCAAGCGCCTGTTAGTGTCGGGACGTCGGTCCGAAGGAGGCGCGTGTCCGAAGCCCTGACGTTCGACCCAGGGGCCGCTGCCCGGGTGCGGTTGTGCAGCCGGCGGGACAACGGCTGGTCCGGTGTGCTCGTGCGGCTGCTCGACAACGCCGAGACCGCCGAACTGGATCTTCCGCCCGTTGACGACCAGATCGTCGTCCTCGTCAGCCGCGGCAGCACCTCCATCGAATCGCGGCACGGCTCCACCTGGCGGCGGGCCGACTACGGTCCCGGGTCGATCGGGCTCACCGCTCCCGGGCACCCGACGCGGATCCGCTGGCGCGGCACCGATCGGACGCAAACCACGCACGTGCACCTCCCCGGGGCCCTCGTCGACCGCACGGCCCTCGACCTCTGGGGCCGGGACGCCGGCCGGCTCGGCCGTCCCGATGCCCTCTCCGTCGAGGATCCCGTGCTGGCCTCCGTGCTCGGTGCCCTCAAGTCCGCCGCCCTCGCCGGGGCCGACGAGCTGTACGCCGAGTCCGCCGCCACCTTCCTCGCCGTGCACCTGCTCACCCGGCATGCCGCCGCGCCGCCGCCGCGAGAGTTCGGGCGGGACGAGCTGCGGACGCGGCGGGCCGTCCAGTTCATCCGCGACAACCACCACCTGCCCCTTTCCCTCGCCGACATGGCCGCCGCCGCGGACCTGAGTGCCTTTCACTTCCTGCGCGTCTTCAAGACCGCCACCGGGCAGACGCCGTACCGGTACCTCACCCGCATCCGGGTCGAACGGGCGTGCCGGCACCTCGAACGCGGCGAGCTCTCCGTCACGGAGATCGCGCAGGCGTGCGGGTTCGCCACGCCCTCCCGGTTCGCTTCGGCGTTCCGGGCCCAAATCGGGCAGTCGCCCTCCGCCTACCGGGCCGCCGTGCGGTACCAGCAATAAACGGCCGCTCCCGCAGCAACCACGGGAAAGCGCCGGGCGGCCGAGGCCGGTTAGCGTCGCCGGCGTGTCCACTCCGGAAATCATCGTCAACGGCGAGGCCGTGCGGCTCGAGCTCGACCCCCGCGAGTCGCTCCTCGACGTCCTGCGCGAGCGGCTCGGCCTGACCGGCACCAAGAAGGGCTGCGACCAGGGCCACTGCGGCGCCTGCACCGTGCACCTCGACGGCCGCCGCGTGGTCTCCTGCCTCACCCCGGCCGTGCAGGCCGCCGGGCAGACCGTCACCACCATCGAAGGCGTCGCCGGCCCCGGCGGGGCGCTGCACCCGCTGCAGCAGGCCTTCGTCGACAACGACGCGCTGCAGTGCGGCTACTGCACGCCCGGCCAGATCATGTCCGGGCTCGCCTGCATCGCCGAGGGCCACACGGCCGACGACGACCAGATCCGCGAATACCTCAGCGGCAACCTCTGCCGCTGCGGTGCCTACGTCGGCATCGTCGCCGCCGTCCGGCAAGCAGCCGACGCACAGCAAACAGCCGACGCACGGAAGGAGGGCTGATGCGCCCCTTCGCCTACGTCGCGCCCGGCAGCCTCGCCGACGCCGTCGACGCCCTCCGCGACGCCGTCCCCGGCACGAAGGTCCTCGCCGGCGGCACGACGCTCTACGACCTCATGAAGCTCGGCATCGAGACCCCGCCCGCCGTCGTCGACGTGCACCGGCTGCCCGAGCTGACCACCATCGAGACCGGCGACGGCGAACTCTCCTTCGGCGCCGGTGCCCGGATGGCCGACGTCGCCGACCACCCGGCCGTCCGCGACGGCTACCCCGCCCTGTCCGAGTCGCTCTGGCGGGCCGCGTCGCAGCAGCTGCGCAACATGGCCACCGTCGGCGGCAACCTGCTGCAGCGCACCCGCTGCGGCTACTTCCGCGGCGGCCCGGAGTTCCCCTGCAACAAGCGCGAACCCGGCAGTGGCTGCGCGGCGCTCGAAGGCCACGACCGCACCCACGCATTGCTCGGCACCAGCGACGCCTGCATCGCCACGTACCCCGGCGACTGGGCGATCGCGCTGCTCGCGTTCGACGCGGTCGTCGACGTCGTCGGCCCCCACGGCGAGCGCACGGTCGCGCTGAAGGACCTGCACGTCGAACCAGGCGACAACCCGGCGCGCGAGCACACCCTCGACGCCGACGAGCTGATCCTCCGGATCCGCGTCCCGGCGACGCCCGCGGGCCGCGGCTCCACCTACCTGAAGATCCGCGACCGCGAGTCCTACGCCTTCGCGCTCGCCTCCGCCGCAGTCGCGTTGACCGTCGAGGACAGTGTCATCGGGGACTGCCGGATCGCCCTCGGCGGCGTCGCCACGCGGCCGTGGCGGGCCGAAGACGCCGAACGTGCCCTGCGCGGCGCGCCCTTGACCGCCGAAGCCGCCCGGCACGCCGGCGAAATCGCCTTCGCCGGCGCGCGGCCCGGCACCTTCAACGGATTCCGAGTCGAATTGGGCATCCGCACGGTCGCCGACGCCGTGCGCATGGCCGGGGAGAGAGCCACCCGATGACCGACACGCGCCGCGTGGACGCCTACGAGAAGGTTACCGGCAAGGCCGCCTACGGCACCGACCGCGTCCCGGACGGCGTCGCCCACGCCGCGCTCGCCCTCGCGAAGGTCGGCCGCGGCCGGGTGTCGCATGTGGACACCGCGGCGGCCGAGGCCGTGCCGGGCGTGCTGCTCGTGGTGACCCGCTTCGACGCCGACGAGCTGGGCGGACCCGGGTTCATCATGGGTGGCGGGTTCTCCTTCCAGAGCCTGCAGCCGCTGCTGGACGACCACATCGCCTACCGCGGCCAGCCGATCGCCCTCGTCGTCGCCGAGACGCTCCTCGCCGCGACCGAGGCCGCCGAGCTCGTCACCGCCGAGTACGAACCCGAGCCCTTCGCCGTCCACCTCGACGCCGAGGGCGCGACCACCCTGGTCCAGGAAGAGGCGATCCCGCTGCCGTTCCTGGCCGACATCAAGGTCGGCGACGCGGACGCGGCGGTCGACGCGAGCCCGGTCCGGATCGAAAGCACCTACGAGCACGCCGCGCAGCACGCGGTGCCGATGGAGCTGAACGGCGCGGTCGTCGAGTGGCGGGGCGACACGCTCGTCGTGCACGAGGGCACCCAGAACGCCGCCGCGGTCCGGGCCGGCCTGGCCCAGCAGCTCGGCCTCGACCCGGCCCACATCGAAGTGCGCTCGCCGTACGTCGGCGGCGGGTTCGGCCAGAAGAACTCGCTGCAGCCGCACCTCGGCCCGCTCGCCCTCGTGGCGCGGCGGCTCGGGCGGCCGGTCAAGCTCGTGCTGGCCCGCACCCAGACCTTCCACAACGGCAGTTTCCGGCCCGCGACCCGCCACCGCGTGCGGCTCGGCGCCGACGAGTCCGGCAGGATCCTCGGCGCCGTCCACGAGGTCGACCAGCAGACGTCGCGGCACGACCTGTTCCCGGCGATGCACACCGAGGTGACCTCGCGGCTCTACGGCTTCCCGGCCTTCCGCGGCCGGCACCGGCTCGTGCGGACCGACGTGCAGACACCCGGCTACATGCGGGCGCCGTTCGAAAGCTCGGCGATGTTCGCGTTCGAGTCGGCGGTCGACGAGCTGGCCTACGCCACCGGTCAGGACCCGGTCGCGCTGCGGCTGGCCAACGACACGATGACCGACCCGGTGACCGGACGGCCCTTCTCCACCCGGTTCCTCGCCGAATGCCTCCGCCGCGGGGCCGAGCGGTTCGGCTGGGCGGACCGCAACCCCGAGCCCCGCTCGATGCGGGGCGACGACGGCTCGCTCGTCGGCTGGGGCGTCGCGGCGGGCAACTACCCGGGCAACGTCGCGCCCGCGGTCGCGCACTTCACCGCGCAGGCCAACGGCTGCGTGACGGTCGGTGTCGACGGCCACGAGATGGGCCAGGGCATCCGCTCGGCGATCGCGCTGCTCGTCGCCGGGGACCTCGGTATCCCGGTGGGCGACGTCGAAGTCCGCGTCGGCGACACCCGGTTCGCGCCGCAGCACCTGACGGCGGGTTCGTGGGGGACGGCGACCGCGCTGCCTGCCGTCCACTCCGGACTGCGGGAGCTGCGCAAGCGCCTGAACGTCGCGGACACCGGCGAGGTCGACGTCGCCGCGGCCGTCGACCGCGTGGGCCATCCGGTCGAGGTCGAAGTGGCCACGGTCGGGCCGGGGCAAGGGCCGGAAGTGGTCGGCCAGTCCAAGGCGGGGCACCTCGCCATCGCCGGGCCGGTCTACCCCGAGTTCAGCACGTTCAGCTGGATCGCCCACTTCGTCGAGGTCCGCGTGGAGCCGACGACGTGCCGGATCCGGGTGCCTCGCGTGGTCAGCGTCGTCGACTGCGGCCGGGTGGCCAGCCCGGTCACCGCGGCGAGCCAGGTGCGCGGCGGGGTGGTGTGGGGCATCGGCGGGGCGCTGCGCGAGGAGAGCCTGGCCGACGACCGGTTCGGTGGCTTCCTCAACTCGACGCTCGAGGAGTACCCGGTCATGGTCAACGCCGACGTCCACCGCATCGACGTCGGCTTCGTGGACGAACCCGACCTGCGGTTCAACCCGGTCGGGGTGAAGGGGCTCGGCGAGGTCGCGATGGTCGGGGTGGCGGCCGCGGTGGCCAACGCCGTGCACCACGCCACCGGACGGCGGCACCACCGGCTGCCGATCCGCCTCGATGACGTCCTCTAGGCAGCGAACCGACGACCGCCCGGCGGTCTGCCGTCCGGACGCGCTGAGCCCCGAAGCCCTGGCGGACGCACGGCGGGCGCAACCCCGGCGCGGCCTGCTCGGCCTGGTGTTCGTCCTG
Source organism: Amycolatopsis sp. NPDC049691 (assembly GCF_040675005.1). Classification (NCBI taxonomy): domain Bacteria; kingdom Bacillati; phylum Actinomycetota; class Actinomycetes; order Pseudonocardiales; family Pseudonocardiaceae; genus Amycolatopsis; species Amycolatopsis sp. NPDC049691. The sequence continues at coordinate 176,132 of NZ_JBFANX010000007.1, read as the reverse complement.
CCGGTGGCCGCGCTGCTCGCGGCGGGCGCCGGCGGTCCGGTGCGCTCGCTGGAAGTGCTCGGGCCGCCGGTCACGTTCGCGCTGCCGATCGTCGCGGTGATCGCGTTCTGGTGGGAGGACTGGCCGGGCAGCCTCCTGCGCGGCGGCTGGCCCGGCCTCTCCGACACGGCGCTCGTGGTGGCCGGGGGAGCGGCGCTGACGCTGCTCGGCCGGGCCGTCACCGGGACGGCGTCCGTACCGCTGGCGGCGGGCATCTTCACCCTGGTGCTGCAGGTGACGCTGGTCGGCGAAGGCTGGCCGCTGCGCGGCCGGGGCGTGCGGTGGCCGGGTGTCGCGGCCTTGGCGGTGTGCTGGGTCGCCGGGTGGGTGCTGTACCGGGGGCTGGTCGGGACCGGCCTGGTGCCGGGCGAGGACTACGGCGCGTGGTTCGCGGTACTGGGTGCCGCGCAGATGGTCTGGTACGTGGCGCTGCGCGGCTGGCCGTTCGCCCGGATCCGGCAGCGCGCGGTCCGGCTGGCGACGGCGCACGCCGCAGTCGTCGCCTGCGCCTGGGCGGGCTACTTCGCGCTACCGCGGGAGTGGGCCGCCCCGGTCGCGGGCGCGGTCATCGCGGCGGTGCTCGTCGTGGCGATGCTGTTCGAGGCGTGGCCGGGGATCCGGCTGACGCCGGTGCCGGGCCGCGCCACGGTCCTGGTGCTGGTGGTGCTGCTGACGGCGGCGCTGGGGTGGCTCGTCCCGCTGGTGGCGCGCGGGGCCGGGGTGCCGGACCGGCTGGTCGCCGCGTGGACGACGCACACGACGTTGAACGCGCTCAGCCTGGCGGTGATCCTGCACGTGGCGCTCTGGCGCCGCTGGCCCGTTTCAGCGTCGTGACGCGGCGGTCGCCAGCTGCTCGGTGATCTGGTCGAGCAGCTCCGTCGCGGCCTGGTCGAGCGCGGCCAGGTCGGCCAGCGTCGTCTCTTCGGTCTTCACAGGTCTTCCTCGAAAGCTTCGTGACGGGCGATGACGGCTTCGGCGAAGGCGGTGTGCACGCGGAGGTACTCGTCGCGGCCGACCGCCGCGTCCGCCCACTCGTGCCAGCGGATGTGCGCTTCGGCGACGTCGATCTTCGCGGCCGCCGCCACCGTGGCGGGCGCGGTGCCGGCGAGGATCGCGTGGTGCATGAGCGACGGCGAAGAGCGCCGGGCGAGCTCGGCCAGCGCGGCGAGGCGGCCGAGCTCGGTGAGTGCGTCGGAGGCAACCGGACGGCGACGCGGCACCGGGACCGGGCGCGAGCTTTCGAGACCGTCGGTCAGGACGCTGGTCATCAAACGACTCCTGGGCGGAAGCGGCGAAAAGACCTGAACGGCGGACGTTTACCCGGCCCGAGCAGGGGTAAACGCCGCCGCTGGTGATCTCCGTCTCACCGAGTCGAGTGACCCGCCTCAGCTGTACCGGACTTTGCCCCGGCACTGCGGGATCCGCTCCGGCCGCACGCTCTCCAGCGTCGGCGTCACCGGCGCGATCGTCCCGTCGCGCCGGAAGGTCAGCTTGTCGATCGTCGTCTCGCGGTGGGTGCCGTCGCCGCCCGGGGTGCCGAACCGGTGGTAGGCGAGGTACCAGTCGTCGGTGCCCGGCACCTGCAGCATCGAGCTGTGCCCGGTGCCGAGGACGCCCAGGTGCGCGTCCTTGCTCAGGAGCAGCCCGCGGTTGGTGAACGGCCCCGTCGGCGAGGGCGCCGTCGCGTAGCCGACGCGGTAGTCCTCGCTGCGGGTGTCGTCGATCGACCAGCTCAGGTAGTACGTGCCCTGCCGCTCGGCCATGAACAGGCCTTCGCGGAAGCCGTCCAGGCCGGTCAGGCGGGTGATCTTCGCCGGGTCGAACGACACCATGTCGTCGTTCAGCGGCACCACGTAGGCGTTCCCGTTGCCCCAGTACAGGTACGGCTGCCCGCTCGCGTCGACGAACACCGCCGGGTCGATCGCCTGGCCGCCGTCGGGGTTCGCCGCGATCAGCGGCTTCCCCGAGTCGACGAACGGGCCGGTCGGCGAGTCGCTCACCGCCACGCCGATCTTGGCCTCCGCGCAGAAGTAGAAGTAGTACTTGCCGTTGCGCTGCGCGATCGTCGGTGCCCAGGCGTTCTTGTCCGCCCAGGAGACGTCCGGTCCGAGGTCGAGGACGACTCCCTGGTTCGTCCAGTTCACCAGGTCCTTCGACGACCACGCCGAGAACTTCGTGCCGCTCCAGCCGTCGAAGCCGTCGGTCGTCGGGTACAGGTAGTAGGTGTCACCGAACGCGACGATGTTCGGGTCGGCGTTGTAGCCCGGCAGGACCGGGCTGCGCGTCTCGTGCGCCTCGACCGTCCACACGCGACGGTCGCCACCCGCGCCGGTCACGGTGAACCGCCGTGGCCGGCTCAGGTCCACGGTCCGGGCGGCCGGCTCGATCGTGGCGCCGGGCGCGAGCCCGAACTTCAGCGACAGCTTCCGCAGGTCCGTCCCGGGCCGCACCGGCAGCACGACCGTCGACGCGCCGGAGTCGATGACGGCCGGTGTCTTCAGGGAAGCCAGCTCGACCGAGCGGATCGTCGTGCTGTTGGACGGCAGCGCCGAGACCTCGAGCCCCGACAGGGCGCGGTTGTAGAGCCGCACGTCCTTCATCTTGCCCTTGAAGTACTTGTCGCCCGCGTACACCGACCGGCCCAGGTAGTTGGCCGCGGTGACGCCGTCGCCGAGGTCGGACGGCTTGATCGTGGCGTTCGCGTTGCGCCCCACTTCGACGCCGTCGAGGTAGAGCACCGCCACGCCGTCGCCGACGGTCAGCGTCAGGTTCTTCCAGACCCCGCGCGGCAAGCCGCCGCTCGCCGCCACCTGCTGCTCGGTCGTCCAGTTCCCGGTCGCGATCGCGCCGCGCAGGCCGCCGCTCGCGGTGCCGCCGGTGGTGAACAGGTAGCCGTCGCCGGTGCCGTCCTTCGCGGTGTTGCCCAGACCCCACAGGAAGTACGGCGTCTGCTGCGCCGGGTCCACCAGGACGTCGGCGGACACCGTCGCCGCGGCGGCGCCGGTCAGCAGGTTGTTCGGCAGCTGGACGTGGCCGTTCGTGCCGCCGAAGTTCAGCGAGCCGTCGGCCCAGGAGACGTCACCGGCGAGGGCGCCGTCGTAGCCGTGGCCGGTCGTGTCGGCCGCGACCCGGCCGGACTTCGCGTCCAACGGCCAGTGCGCGACCAGGCCGGCGGCGTCCGCGCGCACCGGCGCCGGGGGAGCGCTCAGCCGGTCCATCTCCGCCTGGGTGACCGGCAGGACGGTGCCGTGCCGCGGCGACGCGGGCAGGTGCGCGCCGGCGGACATCGTCCACTTGCCGGAGTTCAAGTCGGTGGATTCGAACGGGACGTACCCGCGGCCGCCGAACTCGTCGATGAACAGGTACCACTTGTCCTCGGTGTTCGACTTGAACCCGGTGGGTCCTTCGCCGGCGGAGAGGCCGGGGCTCGTCGCGGTCGCCTTGCCGATGCAGTCGGCGACGAAGCCGTAGTGCGGGTCGAGCAGGTCGGTGGACTTCTCCTCGGTGATGAACTTGCTGCACGGCGTCGACGAGGTGTTGTTGCGCTCGTCCTTGGTGAAGCGGTAGTAGGTGTCCTGGTTCTTGATGACGGTCGAGTCGATCACCGAGTAGCCCGGGTCGTTCCACACCTGGGGCGCGGTGAAGGTGACGAAGTCGCGCGTGGTCGCGTACATCATGCGGTTGTAGCTGTCCCCGGTGTGGTTCGGGTCGCTCTCGGCGTAGAGCTTCGAAGCCCAGTAGACGACGTAGGTTCCGCGCTTGGCGTCCCAGAAGGCTTCCGGGGCCCAGGTGTTGCCGGCGGTCGGCGGGGACACCTGGACGCTGCGCTGGCGCGACCAGTGCGCCAGGTCGGTGGACTCCCAGACCATGATCGACCGGCTGCCGGTGCGCTGGGCGGCGTCCCAGCCGCGGCCGGCGTAGATCCGCAGGTCGGTGGCGAGCAGGTAGAACTTGTCGCCGTCGGGGGAGCGGAGGATGAACGGGTCGCGCACGCCCAGCTCGCCGAGGCTCGACTTGAGCACCGGACGGCCCTGGTTCAGCTCGGTCCAGTTCAGCGGGTCGTTGCCCTTGCTGAGCGCCGAGTAGATCTGCTCGCCGTCGGAGGTGCCTTCGCCGGTGAAGTAGAAGAAGCTGTAGCCCGCCAAGGGTTCCTGCTTCGGCTTCGGGACGACGGTGGCGGCGAACCGCCGCGTGGCGCTTTCGCGGCCGAGGCTCACTTTCGCGGTCAGGACGACGTTCGCGGGCTGCGCGCCGGCCGGCGGCCGGGTGACCTCGCCGGTCGGGGTGATGACGGCGGGCGCGGAGGACGTCCAGGCGACGCTCGTGCCGTCCGCGCCGGACGTCGGCAGGGTGAGGTTGCCGCGGACGTCGTCGATGCCGGGCACGGACAGGGCGCTCGCGGAGGCGCGGAGCGGGCCGGACGGGGGCGCGGCGCCGGCACCGGCGGTGCCCAGCGGGACGAGTGCGGCCGCGACGGCCAGCACGACGCCGAAACGGCGCGGGGAGAACAACTTCATCGTTGTCGGTTCCTTCGGGGCGCGTCGGGACCAGCGGATGTTAACGTTAACATCGAATGGGGCACGCTGACCTTAGAGTCCGTCGTGTCCGCCGGTCAAGAGGCCGCCCGGGTCGCCGTGCCGGTCAGCCGAGGTCCGCGAAAGCGGGCGCGAGCCGCTCCAGCACCGCGATGCCGGCGCCGAAGTCGTCGGCCGGCGGCGGCATGAGCACGCCGTGGTCGGCGCCCGCGGCGAGGTGCTCGCGGACCTTGGCCGCGATGGCGTCCGGACCGCCGTGCGCGACGACCGCGTCGGCGAGGCCTTCGACGTCGTCCAGCGAGAAGTCCAAGCGCCGCAACGCGGTGCCGAACGTCGGCAGGCTAAGCGTCTGCGTCACGCGCTCGACCGCCGCCGCCCTGGCCCGGCCGGCGTCCGGCTCGGAAACCACCGTGAGCCCCACCACGAGGAGCTTGTCCGGGCCGAGCACCGCGCGGGCTTCGCGGGTGAACGCCGGCGGCAGGCCGGCGGGCAGCGCGCCGTCCGCGATCTCCGCCGCCAGGGCGAGCGTCTTCGGCCCGTTCGCGGCGAGGATGCGCGGGTAGGCGGCGGTGGGCGCCGGGGGCCGGGTTTGCGCGTCTATCCGGGCGACGTAGTCGCGCATCGTCGCCAGGGGGTGGCCGAAGTCCCGGCCGGCGGCTTCGGCTTGCTGCGGGTAGCCGACGCCCACGCCGAGCACCAGCCGGTCCGGGTGGGCGTCGGCGAGGAAAGCCGCCGCGGCGTGCAGTGCCTGCGGTGCGCGGGACCAGATGGTGGCGATGCCGGTGCCGAACGTCAGCCGCTCGGTCGCGGCCAGCAGCACCGCCAGCTGCACCAGGGCGTCCTTGCCGCCGACGACCTCGTTCGTCCACACGGCCCGGTAACCGGCGCGCTCGAGCCGGCGCACGGCGTCGCGCTGGCTGTCGGCCGGCGGGACGCGGGTGAACGAAATCGGCAGGTAGCCGCCGACCGGGCCCAGGTTTGCCATGGAAGTCCTTCCGAAGGGGGTACTTCCACCGTGGCGGCGCCGGGCGCGCGGCGTCCAATGACACAGCTTCGCCGTCGTCGCCGAGCACCGGCACTTCGGCCGCGCCGCCGCCGAGCTGCACCTGACGCAGTCGTCCCTGAGCCGGCAGATCGTCCGGCTCGAGCGGCAGGTGGGGGCGCGGCTGCTGGACCGGACGCCCCAGGGCACGCGGCTCACCGAGGCGGGCGAAGCGTTCCTGCCGCTCGCCGCGGAGGTGCTGCGGGCGGCGGCGGACGCGACGGCCCGTGCGCGGGCCGTCGCGCGCCCGAGCCGGATCACCGTCGGCTACACCGGGAACCTGATCGTCACGCCCGCCGTGCGCGAGCTGCGCCGCCACCACCCCGGCGCCGAAGTCCGCACCCGGCACCTCGCCTGGGACGACGCCCGGGCGGCGTTGCTGGAGCACCGCGTCGACGTGGCCGTCGTCCGGCTGCCGCTGCGGGCGGCGCAGCTGCACGTGACGGTGCTCTACGACGAACCCCGCGTGCTCCTGCTCCCGAGCGACCACCGCTTGGCGGGCAAGGAATCGGTGACGCTCGACGACATCGCGGGCGAACCGCTGCCGCGGGCCCACGACGCGGACTGGGACGCGTTCTGGCGCGTCGACCCACGCCGGGGCGGACCTGACGACGGTGCCGCTGGACGGCGTCGAGCCGGGCCAGGTGGCGGTGGCCACCCGCGCGGGCGAGCGCAACGGGCTCGTGGCGGCGTTCCGGGAGTTCGCGGAGGCACTGCTTGCGCCGCCGGGATGAGTGATGCCGCGGCACCTCGACCGGGCACCGCGGCATCCATTGTGGACAGTCGGGTCAGCGGGGCGTGGCGGACGTCCCGGCCGGCGTTCGCGAGGCCTGCCGCGCTCGCTTCCGCTGGATGGCTTCCTGTTCGCGCTGCAGTTTGGCGTGCCAGGCTCCTGAGTCGTTGGTCATGGTGCACTCCGGTGGGCGAAAAATGTGCGTGGCTGTGCCGTGCCGCGGGCGAACCCGGTCACGGGCGGAGGGGCGGCCCGGCGGAGGAGGACCTGCGATCCGAGTGCCGGTGCCGTGTCCCCGAAGTACCCACGCTTCCCGGCGGTCAACCACGATTTTGTGGTCCGACCTGCGGATCTTCGGTGTGCGACCGGGGTTCACACGTTCGGCGCAAGGAGTGCTCCGGCCGGGCTAGGCGTTTTCCGCACCCGGCTCACGCGTCGCGGCCAGGCCGTCGAGGAACACCCGCACGAGGCGCTCGGCCGGTTCCGCCGCCACCAGCGCCGCCTCGTGCATCTCGAACAGCAGCGCCAGATCCGCCGGCTCCAGGTCCGCGCGCACGCTGCCGTCGCGTTGCGCCTCTTCGAAAGCCGGGCGCAGCAACGAAACCAGCGCCTGCGTGTACTGGCGTCGGCTGCGCTCGGGCAGTTCGCGGAACAGCCGGACGAGCGGGCGCCGCCGGGCCTGCATCGCCAGCACCGTCCGCAGCAGCTCGCGGAACGGCTCCGGGCCGCGCGCCCGGTTCTTCAGCGCCGCCAGGTGGCGGGCCGCGACGGCGAGGGCCAGTGCCGTGCGGTCGGGGAAGTGCCGGTAGACCGTCGCCCGGCCGAGCCCGGCGCGGCGGGCGACCTCGTCGAGCACGACGTCGGCCTCTTCGCTGAACGCCTCGTCGGCGGCGCGGAGGATCGCTTCGCGGTTGCGGCGGGCGTCGACGCGCCGGGGCACGGCCGCGGACGGTCGTGCAGCGCGCATGCCCCCGGACCCTACTCGCGAGTAGTGAGACCGGCAATCCGTTCCATCTCTCGGTTCGGATTCCTACAGTCACCGAACGTCACCGCAGCCGAAGGAGCCGCCCATGCGCAGCCTGAACCGCCGCACCGTCCTGCGGGGCGCGGCCGCCGTCGCCGGCGTCGCCGCACTCGGGGCGGGCCGGGTGCCGGTCACCCGGGAAGACCACCGGGTCGTCGTCATCGGGTCCGGGTTCGGCGGCGGGGTCACGGCACTGCGGCTGGCGCAGGCCGGGGTGCCGGTACTCGTGCTCGAACGCGGCCGCCGCTGGCCGACCGGGCCGGACGCCGAGACGTTCCCGCACCCGACGTCGGCGCCCGACAAGCGGATCTTCTGGCTCGGCTCCGCCCCGGCGCTGCCGGGCCTGCCGTCGCTGCCGCCGTTCGAGCGCTACACCGGGCTGCTGGAGCAGGTGAGCGGCCAGGGCATGAGCATGATGTGCGCGGCGGGCGTCGGCGGCGGTTCGCTGGTCTACCAGGGCATGACGCTGCAGCCGACGGCCGAGCTGTTCCACGCCTGCTTCCCCGAACAGCTCGACTACCCGCGGCTGGACGCCGAGTACTACCCGCGCGTCGCCCGCATGCTGGGCATCGCGACCGCCCCGGACGCCCTCCTCGAAAGCAAGTCGTACCGGGCTTCGCGGGTCTTCGCCCGCAACGCGCGCAACGCCGGCTACGCGGTCGAGAAGATCCCGATGCCGATCGACTGGGACTACGCCCTGCGCGAGCTGAACGGCGAGATGAAACCGTCCTACACCAACGGCGACTGCGCGCTCGGGGTCAACAACGGCGGCAAGCACTCGGTCGACGTCACCTACCTCGCCGCCGCCGAGGCCACCGGCCGCTGCACCGTCGCCGCCCTGCACCACGTCACCGATGTCGCACTGGCCCCGGACGGCCGCTGGGAGATCCGCGTCGACCGGATCGACACCGCCGGGACCGTGCTGGAGAAGAAGGTCCTCACGGCGAAGGCGCTGGTCATGGCGGCCGGCACGGCGAACACGACCCGGCTGCTGCTGCGCGCGGGCGCGAAGGGCGACATCCCCGACCTGCCCGACGCGCTCGGCGCCGGCTGGGGCAGCAACGGCGACCGCATCTACACCTGGACCGACCTCGCCGACGACTTCGGTGCGCCGCAGGGCGGCCCGGTCGTCTACGGCAGCAAGGACTGGGCCGACCCCGCGACGGCGAACACCGTCATCCAGGCGTCCCTGCCGCCGCTGCCGGACCTGCGGACCACGATGCTCGTCGGGTACGGGATCAGCGCGGGCCGCGGCCGGTTCGTCTACGACGCGGTGAAGGACGACGCCGTCCTGCACTGGCCGTCGAACGCGGACGCGAAGCTCAGCGCGCGCATCCACGAACGGATCTCCCGCATCGCCGGCCCGCTCGGCGTGCTGCTCGACACGACCGCCGTCGCGCCCAGCACGTGGCACCCGCTCGGGGGCGCCGCGCTGGGCTCGGTGTGCGACCTCGACGGCCGCGTGCTCGGCCACCGCGGCCTCTACGTCCTCGACGGCGCCCTGATGCCCGGCACGACCGCCGCCTGCAACCCGTCGATGACCATCGCGGCGCTCGCCGAACGCGCGCTGGACAACCTCATCGCCGAAGACGTCGATCGCATCTTCTGAACGGCCGGAACTACCTCGGCGACCGGTTCGCGGGCAAGCCCGCGCGCTCCAGCTGCCGAGCGATTTCGTCGCGGGGGTAGAGAGTCTTGCGGCTTTCGGTGTGGAGCGCGAAGTAGAAGTCGTTGACGACCGCCGCCAGCGGGGCGTAGCGGCGCAGGAGCGGTGCCGGGTGCTCCGCCGCGCGTTCGCGGACAAAAGCGTTGCGGGTGCGGGCATCCGGCCACGGCCGGAGACCGCGGACGACCCGGTTGACCAGGTGGGTCAGGACGTAGGCCCGGTCGTGGTCGGCGTGGTCGGCGAGGAACCCGGCCTCGGCCTCCGAAAGCTCGAACCGCGAGGACACGGTGAGCCCGAAGTCCGTGAGGTAGAGCCGCTCCCCGTCGGTGACGATGTTCGCGAAGTGCGCGTCGAAGTGCTGAACGCCCTGGCCGGCCAGAAATTCGGTGATGTGCCGCAGCTCCCGCTCGAGCGGCAGGTCCTGGCCGGGCCACTCGGCGAGACTGTGCGGCAGGTACTCGAGGACCAGCACGAGGTCGGTGGTGGAGCCGGCGAGCGCTTCCAGCCGGCGCCGCACACCGGCGTCGCCGTGCCAGAACGCGACGTCCCGCTCGATGTCCGCGCCGGGGCGCGGCAGCCCGGGCAGCACCCGCCAGTGGTGCAGCAGCGGGAAGTTCTCGCACGCGCCGGTGCGGACCCAGTCGGTGGCCGCGAGGTGCGCCGCCAGCTCGCGCCAGGCCCCGCCGCCCGCCGAGCCGACCCCGTAGTGCGACCACGGCGGCAGCCCGTACAGGTCGGCCGTCGAGCCTTCGTGCCGCAGCTCGACGTCGGTGAGCGCCACGCGCTTGACGAACACCGGCTCGCCCGCCACCTCCAGCAGCCAGGTCGACCCGCCGATCCCGGTGCCGAGCGGACGTGCGGAGGTCAGCAGCTCGCCGGGCGCCTCGGCGAGGGCCGCGGCGAGCTTGGCGTGGCGGTCGAGTCGGGTCATCCTTCGAAGCTACTCAGGGACGCACCACCGTGAGGGCGAACCGCGTCGTCGTGCCGGCCGCGTGGTCGAGGGCGGCGGTGATGTCGGCGAGCCCGAACTCGGTGACGGCGAACTGGTCCAGGTCCAGCAGGCCGGCGCGGGCGAGCGCGATCAGGCTCGCGTTCGCCGTCCGCGGGGCCAGCCACTGGCCGCGCAGGGTGATGTTGTTGCGCATGAGCCACGGGTAGGGCAGCGCGAGGTCGTCGCCGCCGAGCATGCCGACGCCGCCCATCAGCACCACCCGGCCGTACTCGCGGACCGTCATGGCGGCCGCGCGCACGGGTGCGGTGCCCGCCGACGGCGGCAGCAGGTCGAGGACGACGTCGATCGGGCCGGGTGCCGCCCGGCGCAGGCGTTCCGTGTCGTCGTCGCCGGTCAGCCGCACGGTCCGGACGCGGGCGCCGAACCGGCGTTCGAGGTCCGCCAACGCGGTCTCGTTGCGGCCCGGCGCGACCACGCACGCCGCGCCCATCGCGAGCGCGACGGCTACGGCCGCGCCGCCGAAGTTCCCGGTGGCGCCGCTGACCAGCACGGTCTCGCCCGGCCTCAGGTCGGCCGCCAGGAGGCCGCCGTAGGGCACGAGGCAGACGGTGAGTGCGGCCCACCGGCCGGCGTCGGCGGGTTCGACCGGCCCGAGCGGGATCGCGTTCTCCGTCGGCACGAGCACCTGCTCGGCGTACGAGCCGTGGCCGAAGCGGCGTTGCAGGAACACGCCGCCGTCGCCGCGGGCGCTCAGGCCTTGGAGCGTGATATCCGGGGTGAGCGCGTCGTCGCGGGAACGGATGGTGGGGTCGCACAGCACCCAGTCGCCGGGCTCGAGACGGGTCGCGTCCGGGCCGGTCGCGCGCACCCGCCCGACCGCGCCGGCGCCGGGCACGACCGGCAGCGTCAGCAGGTAGTTCCGCTCGCCGCGGAACACCTCGGCCGCGTAAGGCAGCACGCCCGCCGCGACGACGTCGACCAGCACTTCGCCGGTACCGAGCTCCGGCGCGGGGACCTCGCACACCGACAGGGGTTTACCGAATTCTTCGAGGACAGCAGCTTTCACCCCGCCATCGTCGGAAAGATCGGGAGCGCTAGCCAGACCTGGTATTATCCTGGGACTGTCGAGTGCCACGGAGGTCGCGATGCCCGACGCGGCGCGGGCCGGGCTGGGGGAGTTCCTGCGGTCCCGGCGCGAACGGTTGAGCCCGGCGGCGCTCGGGCTGCCGGACCGCCGCCGGCGCCGGACGCCGGGGCTGCGCCGCGAAGAGGTCGCCGAACTGGCCGGCATCGGCGTCGACTGGTACATCCGGCTCGAGCAGGGCCGCACGGTCAGCCCGTCGGCCGCGACCGTCGAAGCCCTCGGGGACGCCCTGCGGCTGGACGACGCCGAGCGCGCCCACCTGCGGGCCCTCGCGCGAAACCCGGCCCGGACCCCGTTCGGCCGCGAGCGGGTGCCGGCAGCCACCCGCCGGCTCGTCGAGGGCCTGAGCGAACCGGCGTACGTGACGGGCCGCCGGTGGGACGTGCTGGCCTGGAACCGTGCGGCGGCCGAGCTGTTCGCCGACTTCGGCGCACTGCCGGAGGCGGACCGGAACGTCCTGGTCTTCCTGCTGCTCGACGAGCGCGGCCGCCGGCTGTTCGGCCCGGGCTGGGCGGCGCAGGCCGAGCACGCCGTGGCGCAGTTCCGGTCGGCGCACGACCTGTGGGCCGGCGACCCGGCCTTCACCGGGCTGGCGGCGCGGCTGCGGTCGGGCTGCCGGGAGTTCGCGCGGTGGTGGGACCGCCATGACGTCGGCCGGAGCGGGCCCGGCCGGAAGACGCTGTACGTCCCGGAGCCCACGGAGTTCGACTACGCGACCTTCCAGGCCGCCGAGGACCCGGCGCTGCGCTTGACGATCTACGCGCCCACCAGCGGCAAGTAGACCTCGTCGACGATCTCGACGAGCACCGCGTCGTCCACTGTGGTCAGTCCGCGGGTCAGGAACTCGTTGCGCAGCAGCACGAGCGCGACGGTCGCGACCCGCGGAGTGCGGGCTCCGGGGCGCGCTTGGCCGCGGGCGACGGCCCGGTCGAGGATGGTGAGCCACGGCTTCGGTCCGCCCTCGGCGGCCTGGTCGTGCAGTTGCTGCCGGAGCTCGGGCTCGTCGCCGACGCCGGTCAGGAGGCCGCGCAGGATCCGGGCGGCGGGGGAGGACTGGCCGCAGTTGATCGCGCGCAGCAGGGCCAGCGCGTCGTCGCGCAGGTTGCCGGTGTCGGGCGGGGTGAGCCGGTCTTCGGCGACGTGCCGGTAGGCGGCGACGCCGAGCGCGGCGCGGTTGGGCCAGCGGCGGTAGATCGCGTTCTTGTTGGTGCCGGCGCGCTGGGCGACGCGTTCCATCGTCAGGCCCGGGTAGCCGGCCTCGGCGAGCTCGTCCGCGGCGGCGCGCAGGATCGCGTCTTCGAGCTCCGCACCGCGGCGGCGGGTCTTCTCGGCCATGTGCGGCAGTGTAGCAATTTAGGGTACGGTACGAACCGTACCCTAAATCGACGGAGGCGCAGTGAGAGCCAAGGGCATCGGCTACGACACGGGCTTGGCGCGCGGCGGGCGGTTCAACCGCCCGTTCGACCCGGACCTGGTCCGCCGCGAGCTGACGATCATCCACGACGACCTGCACTGCACGGCGGTGCGGCTGATCGGCACGGACCTCGACCGGATCGAGCACGCCGCGCGGGAGGCGGCCGCGCTCGGGCTGGAGGTGTGGTTCTCGCCGTTCCCCTGGGACCGGCGGCCGGAGGAGATCCTGGAGCTGCTGGCCGACGGCGCCGCCCGGGCCGAACGCCTCCGCGCGGACGGCGCCGAGGTCGTGTTCGTCACCGGGGCCGAGCTGAGCCTGTTCAACCACGGCTTCCTGCCCGGCGACGACCTCACCGCCCGGGTGGCCGGGCTGATGGCGTCGCGGGAGCTCATCGCGGGCCTTCCGGAGCGGGTGAACGCGTTCCTGGCGCGTGCGGTCGAAGCGGTCCGGGTGCGGTTTCGCGGCCGGGTCACCTACGCGTCGGTGCCGCTGGAGCGGGTGGACTGGACGCCGTTCGACATCGTTTCGGTGGACGCGCACCGGTCGAAGGAGGTCGAGCACGTGTACCGCGAGGGCGTCCGCACGCTGGTGGCCTCGGGCAAACCGGTGGCGATCACGGAGTTCGGCGTGACGCCCTACCGCGGCGCGGCCGACCTCGGCGCCCGCTGCGGCGAGATCCTGGAGTACGAGGGCGACGAGCCGGTCCGGCTGAACGGCGCCTACGTGCGCGACGAAGAGGAGCAGGCGCGGTACTTCCGGGAACTGCTGGAGGTGTTCGAGACCGAGGGCGTCGACGCGGCTTTCGCCTGCACGTTCGTGTGCTACGGGCTGGTGCACCGGGCCGATCCCGCGGTGGACCTGGACATGGCGAGCTGGGGCGTGGTGAAGGTGCTGGAGCAGGGGAGCGGCGAGACCTACGGAAACGTGCCGTGGGAACCGAAGGCGGCGTTCGGCGCCTTGGCCGAGTGCTACGCCTGAGCCAGGAACTCCACCATCGCCGTGGTCAGCTCCGGGCTCGACATCGCCGTGTAGTGGTCGCCCGGCACCTTGGCGAAGCGGCCGTCCGGCAGGGCCGCGGCCAGAGCGTCCGCCGTCGCGTGGTTGTGGTCTTCCTCGCCCACCACGACCAGCGTCGGCGTCGTGATCCGGTCGAGGCCGGTCGTCGGGACGTGCGTGTCCAGGACGTGAAGCAGTGCGACCGGGTCGCCGCCGGCCTGCCGGATCCAGTACGCCGGTGACCCGGGCGCCACCGGGCCGCCGTCGATCAACGTGGCCAACGCCCGGTGGTAGACCCCGGTCCGCGAGGTCGCGCGCCGGACGGCGTCGAGGCTCTGGCCGGCGATGATCGCGCGGCCCGGGCGGGCGCCGCGGGCCAGCAGGCGCAGCACCACCCGGCCGCCGAACGAATAGCCGCCCAGGTCGTAGTCGTCGAGCCCGAGCTGCTCCAGCAGCGCGAAACCGTCGTCGGCGAGGACGTCCGGCGGGTAGGCGGCCGGGTCGTGCGGACCGGCGCTCGCGCCGTGACCGCGCAGGTCGGGCAGGAGCACGCGGTGCCCGTGCGCGGCGAGGACCTCGGCCGGGCCGAGCCAGTCGCGGCCCGAGCCGGTGAGGCCGTGGAACAGCACCAGCGGCCGGCCCGCGCCGAGGTCGCGGTAGCTGAGCTCCAGGCCGTCGTGCCCTCGGAAGTGCGGCATGCAACCAGCTTATCCATCAGATGAATCGCCGACCAAGAAGGCGAGCATCTTGCCAAAGACCACCGGATGGCGCTAACTTCGTCGCGCCAGACATCGGATGTCCAGCCCGGTCACGCCGGGTCCGTCCGCCGACCGATGTGCACCCCTGCCGACCACTTCGTCAGGAAGGACACACCGACGATGTTCCCCCGCAGGACGGCCCTCGCCGTCGCCGCTCTCGCCCTCCCGATCCTGTTCAGCCCCGTCGCGCACGCCGCCCCGCTGTGGCACCCCGACCCGGCCACCGACGGGCTCAAGGCCTTCGAAGGCATCGAAGCCGACCGCGGAAACCACCACCCGGACCGCAAGTACGTCGTCGTCGAAGGCGACCACTACCGCTTCAACATCTGGAAGGACGACCGCGACACCACCGGCGGCGGCGACCGCCAGCGCACCGAGACCAAGGGCATGGTGCAGAACGGCACCACGCTGAAGATGCACAACGGCGAAACCTGGACGCTGTCCTACGAGATGTACATCCCGAGCACGCTGCACGGGACCAGCAAGTTCACCCACATCTTCCAGACCAAGACGCCGTCGACCAACGGCGGCCCGTGGGTGACGCTCGACCTGACCCGCAGTGGCGGCAAGGAAATGCTCAACGCCCGCGCGTACGCCAACTCGGGTTCGCCGAGCATCGCGGCCACGGACCTGGCGCCGCTGCGGAACAAGTGGATCACCATCGAGTGGACGTTCACGCCGGGGTCGAAGGGCAAGGCGGCGTGCGTCATCCGCAACGGCACGGGCTCGGGCGCGCCGGTCGCGGCGCAGGGCAGCATGACGAACGTGAACATCCCCGACCAGGGCGACTACGTGCGGCCGAAGTGGGGGATCTACCGCTCGGTCGAAAGCGCGTCGTCCGACATCCTCGACACCTACCTGCTGTTCCGGAACTACACGGCGTCGCGCAAGTAGCCTCGGCGACGCCGCGCTCGCGGGGTTCGCCGCCCGATCCGTGGCGGCGGACCCCGGCCCGGGGTGACACTGGCGCCATGAGGGTCGTCGACGGGTATCCCGGCACACGCCGCCCGCCGACGGCCGCGCGCGATACCGTCCCGCCGCCGCTGAGGCGGGGTCCGGTGCTGGTCACCGCCGCGTTCGCCGCGCTCGGCGGTGCCCTGATCCCGGCCGCCTCGGTGCCCGCGCTCTGGCGGATCTGGCAGTTCTACGCGATGTTGTTCGCCCTGGTCGCCGCCGTCGAGGCGCTCGCCTTCGTCGCGGTCCTCGGGTGGCCGACCCGCAAGACCGTCCACTGCGGCGCGTTCGTCGCCGCCGGCGGCCTCGCGCTGTGGGTCGCGAGCCGACCGCTCGGGCTGCTGACCCGGTTCGACCCGTGGCAGCCCGCGGACACCGTCGTCGGCTTCACCGACTACGTCGCGGCCGCGCTGCAGGTCGTCGCCGTGTTCGGGTTCCTGGTCGTGGCGCGGCGGCGCGCGCACCCGCGGCCCTCGCTGCCGCGCCGCGTGACGGCGTGGATCCTGCTGTTCCCCGTGCTGCTGGTGGTGCTCGCGGCCGGCGTGGCGGGCACGATCGCCGCCGGCGACCGCATCGGCGGGACGGCCGCCTCGGCGCTGCTGGACGGCAGCACCGTCGAGTACTGCCGTCCCGACGGCATCCCGCTCGCCATGGACCTCACGCGCCCGGCCGCCCGCACCGCCGCTCCGGTGGCACTCTTCCTGCACGGCGGCGGGTTCGTCGCCGGCAACCGCCGGCCGTCCGGCCCGGGCGCGCTGCTGGCCGGCTCGCGGCTGGTTCCGCTGCGCGACGCGCTGACAGCACGCGGGTTCGCCGTGGCCTCGATCGACTACCGCCTCGCGCCCGCCGCGCGGTGGCCGGCACCGCTGGAGGACGCCCGCTGCGCGGTCCGGTTCCTCACGGCCAACGCGGCGGCGTTGAACCTCGACCCGGCGCGGATCACGGCCGTGGGCACGGGAACGGGCGGCACGCTGGCCGCGCTGCTGGGCGTGGCCGGGAAGCCGGAGGTCCGCGCGGTCGCCGCGCTCGACGCCCCGGCGGACTTCGACCTGGCCGGCCTGGACCCGCTCACCCGGGCGTCGGTGCTGCTGGCTTTGGGCCGTTCGCCGGCGACGGTGCGCTCGGCGAGCCCGCTGACGTACGCGGGTGTGGGCGCGCCACCGTTCCTGCTCGCCGGCGGCCGGAAATCGGCCGAGTTCGCCGACCACCTGCGAGCGGCGGGTGTCCCGGTGACCACGGGCACCGGTGATCCGGCCGAGGTGGCGCGGTTCCTGGATACCGGCACACTGACGGGATGACCGCGCGCGCCGAGATCCGCTGGCTGCTCACCCCGGACATCGACCCGGAGACCTACGTTCCGGAGGACCCGGAGCGCTTCGTGTTCCTGGTCCAGCTGATCGCCGGGCCCGCGGGGGGAGCGCGGTGAAGAGTCGTTCGACTTCGAGGTCTGCAGCCCCGGGTGGCTGGCCGAGCAGGCGCGCGGCGGGCCGATCTCGGGCCGCCACCACGTGATCGTCGACCGGTTCGACTGGCCCGCGCTGGTGGCGTACTTCGAGCGGCTCGTCGCCCGCTGCACCGGCGCGGACTGGACCGAGGTCGCCACGAAGCTCAGCCGCTACGGCCTCTGGGAATTCGAGGACTACCGGCCCTGACCGGTCCACGTCAAGTCGTGCGGTAGCGTGCAGGCATGAGCGGACGGGCGATCTTCGGCGATCACTCGTACCGCTGCGACTTCTACGGTTGACGGATTCCGCGTCCGGATCCCTCTTTTTCGTCAACCGCAAGGAAACCATGTCTTCCAGCACGCGCTGGGCGCTTAAGCACATGCCGCTGACCGCTGCCGCCGTCGAAGAGGCCGCGCCCGTGCTCACCGGGCGGCGGCTGGCAATGTGCCTGCACGTCGAGCCCAAGACGGCGGCCCTGGTCACGTTGCTGGCCCGCGCCGGCGTCGAGGTCACCTTGACCGGCTCGCCCGGCACCACCCACGACGACGTCGCCGCCGCGCTCCGGGAGCTCGGGGTGGCCGTGCACACCCGCCGTGCCGACGACGAGGCCGACCACGCCCGCAACGTCGCCGCGGTGCTCGAGTGCGAGCCGGACCTCACGCTCGACAACGGCGCCGACCTGACGTTGTCGCTGCTGGCGGCCGGCACACCCGCGGGCTACCTCGGGGGCACCGAAGAGACCACCACCGGCGGCCTGCGGCTGCGCGAGGCGTCCGTGCGCCACCCGGTGGTCGTGATCAACGACTCGCGGCTGAAGCTGCTGGTGGAGAACGAGTTCGGCGTCGGCCAGAGCGTCGTGCAGGGCTTCCTCAACGCCACCAACCTGATGGTGCCCGGGATGCGCGCGGCGGTGCTCGGCTACGGGCCGTGCGGCAAGGGCGTCGCGGACACCCTGGCGCGGCTCGGCGCGCGCGTCGCGGTGTGCGACACCGACCCGATGCGGGCGCTGCAGGCCATTTTGGACGGTCACCGGGTCGGCTCGTCCGTCGACGTGGTGTCCGACGCGCAAGCGGTCTTCACGGCGACGGGTGCCCCGGGTGTCGTCGGCGCGGCCGAGCTGACGGCCCTGCCCGACGGCGCCCTGATCGCCGGAGTCGGGCACTTCGCGTGGGAAATCGACGCGGCGGCGCTGTGGAAGGCGACGGTCCGCACGGTCGAGTACGGCGCGCCGGGGCGCCGAGTGGGTCACGTACTGGCGGACGGCCGCGAGATCGTCGTCCTCGACCGCGGCCGGATGCTGAACCTGACCGCCGCGAACGGGAATTCCGTCCAGGCGATGGACCTCGGGCTCACCCTGCAGGTCCGCAGCCTGGCGGCGGTGGCCGCGGGCGGGCTCACCGCCGGCGCCCAGCCGGTGCCGGCCCCGATCGAGCACCGGATCGCCACGGACCTGGTGGCCACGCTGGCTTGACCTGGAGCGCGCTCCAGCCTCTAGCGTGAGGACACGCCGACCACACGTCAGGAGCACGTTCCATGGAACTCGGTTTCCACCTCCCCATCTTCGACATCGACGGCGGGACCACCGCCATCGCCGGCGAGCTCGCCCGCGTGGGCGCCGCGGCGGAGGAGGCCGGGGCGACCTGGCTGTCCTTCATGGACCACTACTTCCAGATCGAGCCCACCGGCCTGCCCGCCGAGTCGAACATGCTGGAGGGCTACACGACCCTGGGCTTCCTCGCCGCGCACACGTCCCGGATCGAGCTCGGCCTGCTCGTCACCGGCGTCACCTACCGGCACCCCGGCCTGCTCGCGAAGATCGTCACCACCCTGGACGTCCTCTCGGGCGGCCGGGCCGCGCTGGGCATCGGCGCGGCCTGGTACGAGCGCGAGCACCGGGGGATGGGCGTGCCGTTCCCGCCGGTCGCCGAGCGGTTCGAACGGCTGGAGGAGACGCTGCGGATCTGCGGGCAAATGTGGGACCCGGCGGCCAACGGGCCGTTCGACGGCAAGTACTACCAGCTCGCCGAGACGCTCTGCTCGCCCCAGCCGATCAGCAGGCCGAAGGTGCTCATCGGCGGCAGTGGGGAGCGCAAGACGCTGCGGCTCGTCGCGCAGTACGGCGACGCGTGCAACCTGTTCGCATCTTCGCCTTCGGATGTGGAGCACAAGCTGGACGTGCTGCGCCGCCACTGCGACGACGCCGGCCGCGACTACGACGCGATCCGCAAGACGGTCCTGGCCAACAACCCGCGTCCGACGCCGGAGACCCGCGACGACTTCGTCCGCGCCATGGCGGACTACGCGAAGCTCGGGATCCAGCAGGCGATCGTCACACCGACGACCGGCTCGCCCGCCGCGTGGATCGAGGGAATGGCCCCGGCCGTGTCGCAGTTGGCTTCGCTGGGCTGAAGCTTTACCTCCGGATAACCCGGGCTCTGGTAGTCAGGAAGCGGCCGGTGGACCGCCGGCCGCTTCCGTGTGTCCACTGTGGACTCCTGTGGGTTGTTTTCCTCTTGTGGTGAACCGTTCCCGGCGCGGCGCCGTGTGCCGTGGTGAGGTGGCGACCAGAGAGGAGGGGCTCGATGCCCCACGCACGCAGTACCGGACGACACCGCAAACCGGCGACGATCGGGCTGGTCGCGCTGCTGGGAGTCGCGGGGGCGACCGCGACGGCGATCGCGCTCAGCGGCCCGGCGAGCAACGCGGCCACGGAAAGCTGCGGCGGCCTGGACACGGCGCTGCAGAACAACCTGACGTTCATCGCGGGCCAGCAGGCCGCACCGGACGCGCAGTCGGCGGCGAGGATAGCCAACCGCCAGGCGGTGGTGAACCAGATCCAGCAACGCCGGGCGGCAGCGGGCTGCGGCGGCGCGGTGGCGGCGAACGCGGTGGCGGCCCAGTGTGCGGCGGTCGCCCGGGAAGGCGAGAAGGCGGCGGAAGCCAAGGGCGCCGGTAAGGCCGGGAAGGCCGCGCGGCAGGGCAAGGCCGCCGGGAAGGGCGCGGCGGACGAGAACGGCATGGCCGCCGGAAATGGTGAGGCCGGCGGTATCGCCGCTGCGAACGGCGCGGCCGACCAAAACGGCATGGCCGCAGCGAACGGTGCGGCGGACGAGAACGGCATGGCCGCCGCGAACGGCGAGGCCGACCAGCAGGAGGCCGCCGACCAGGGCGCGGCCGCCGCCGGCGACGGCAAGGCCAAGCAGAAGAACAAGGCCGCCGGGAAGAACGCCAAGGCCGAGCAGGACGCCGCCGCCCAGGATGCAGCGGCCGCTCAGGCCTGCGGCGTGGTCGAGCAGTGCGTGGCCCAGGCCGCGGGGGCCGCCGACGCCAACGGCATGGCCGCCGAAAACGGAATGGCCGACCAGAACGGCGCAGCCAAGCAAAACGGCGCGGCCAAGCAGAACGGCATGGCCGATCAGAACGGTATGGCCAACCAGCAGGGCATGGCCAACCAGCAGGGTGCGGCCGACCAGAACGGCATGGCCGATCAGAACGGTATGGCCAACCAGCAGGGCATGGCCAACCAGCAGGGTGCGGCCGACCAGAACGGCATGGCCGACCAGAACGGCATGGCGAACCAGCAAGGCATGGCCGACGAGAACGGCAAGGCCAACGAGAACGGCGCGGCCGACCAAAACGGCATGGCCGCCCAGCAGGGCGAAGCCGCCCAGAACGCGGCCGCCGGCCAGAACTGCGCCACCGTCCTCGACTGCGTCGCCAAGGCCACGGCCGATTCCGCCGCCACCGCCGACCAGCAGGGCACGGCCACCGCCCAGAACGGCAACGGCCAGCACAAGGCCAAGGGCAAGAACAAGAAGGCCGCCGAGCAGGCAGCCGCCGTCGCGGTCGCCGAAAAGTGCGTCGCCGCCGGCAACCAGGAAGGCACCGCAACCGCCACCGGCACTGCGGCCGCCACCGGTACCGCGACCGCTACCGAAAGCGAGTCCGCCACCGCCGGCAAGTGAGACCAGGAGGGTGTGCACCGGTGGCGGGCCGGTGCACGCCCTCCGTCGCACGATCCGGTGACCGGCGGGAACTCCGGCCCACCGCCGTTCGTTCACCGATCGAAGCGCAGTAACCTGGAGCGCGCCCAGACGACCGACGACAGCACGAGGCTTCAGTGACCACCGATCCGGCGGCCGACGATCTGCGGGAGGCCGCCGACGAGCTCGCCGTCGCCGGGCAGCTCCCGCGGTTCCTGCTGATGTACAAGTTCGCCATCGAAGAGCTGATGACGAAACTGCGGATCCTCAGCGAGGAATTCGACTTCGTCCACCAGCACGATCCGATCGAGCACATCACCAGCCGGGTCAAGCGGCCGGAAGCCATCAAGGAGAAGGTCCGCCGCCGCGGGCTGGGCGACGACTGGGTGGCCGCCGCGCACGTCCTCGACGACATCGCCGGCATCCGCGTCGTCTGCCCGTTCGTCTCCGACGTGCACGAGGTCGCCCGGATGCTCACCGCGCAGGACGACGTCGAGCTGTTGCGTACCAAGGACTACATCGCCCGGCCGAAACCCAACGGCTACCGCAGCCTGCACCTGATCGTCCGGATCCCGGTGTTCCTGTCCGACCGCGTCGAAAAAGTCAAGGTCGAGGTGCAGCTGCGCACCATCGCGATGGACTTCTGGGCGGCCGTCGAGCACAAGCTGTCCTACAAGTACGCCGACCGAGTGCCGGACGACTTCGCGGGCGAACTCGCCGCCGCGGCCCGCACAGCCGCCGACCTCGACGCCCGCATGGCCGCGCTGCACGAGCGGATCCGCTGAGGCGTGCCGAACGGTCAGGTCTCGGTCTGGGTGCCGATCCTCGAGGACAGGCTGGCCTGGCGGGAGAAGCGGCTCGCCATCGCCGTGGACTTCCTCATCACCCTCAACGCCTGGCGCGAGCTGGCCGTCGACTCCTGGCGCGAAGCCCGCCGGGACGGGCAGGCCGCCGATGCCACCGTGAGCCGGCTTCACGACGCGGTGACCCGGATGAGCGACCAGCTCGCCGAGATCAAGCTCGTCGGAACCGAACGGATGCGCACCGCCGCCGCGGACGCGGTCGACGCCCTGCTCGAGACGTCGACGGCGGCCCGCGAGTCGCTCGACGGCTTCGAAACGGCGTCGCTGCGGCTGTCGGCCGTCATCCACGGGCTCCGGGAGACCTTCCGCGCCGAGCTCGGCATCCCGGACGGCCGCTGACTCACGGAGCCAGCGCGTCGAGCAGGATGCCCAGCCCGAACTCGAACTCCGCTTCGTGGTCGCACACCGCCAGGTACGGCGCCGCCGCCGACACGGCCGGGAGCCCGGATCCGGTCAGCTCGGCGAGCCGGCCCGGGGAGGCGGTCGCGCTGAACGTCGGGGCCGCGTCGACCTCCCGCATCAGCGTTCCGATCAGGAACGCCAGCACCGCGCGCAACCCGTGCACCGCGCGCTCCGGCGGATAGCCCGCCGCGAGCAGCGGGCCGAGGACGGCCTCCACCGGCGCCAGCGCGGTCATCGACGCCAGCTGCCGGGTCAGCACGAGCGGCGCCGCCCGCGGGTGGCCGAGCATCGCGTCCCGGAACCCGTGCGCCAGGCCGGACATCGTCTCCCGCAAGCCCCCGCCGGGAACCGGCGCCGGGATCGCCGCCAGCAGCACCTCGGCGACGCCGTCCAGCAGGGCGTCCTTGCCGTCGACGTGGTTGTACAGGCTCATCGGGTCGACGCCCAGCCGCCGCGCGAGCTTCCGCATGCTCACCGCTTCGAGACCCTCTTCGTCGACGAGCGCGAGCGCCTCCCGCAGGATCCGCTCCCGCGACAGGCCGCCGGCCTCCTTGGGCGGCCGCCCGCGCCGGCCCGTCACGGCGTGAGCACCGCGGGCAGGACCTCGTAGCCGCGCAGGATCCGCGTGTCGCGGCGCCGGCCACCCGGCAGCACGCGCAGCCCGGGGAACCGGTCGAAGATCGTGCGCAACCCGATCTCGCCCTCCATCCGCGCCAGCGACGCCCCCAGGCAGTGGTGGCGCCCGGCGCCGAACGACACGTGGTCGCGCGCACCGTCCCGCGTGACGTCGAACGTGCCGGGGTCGGCGAACACGCCGGGGTCGCGGTTCGCGCCGGCCAGCACGGTGGTCACCAGCGCCCCGCGCGGCAGCGGAACGCCCGCGACCTCGGTGGCCCGCGTCGCCAGGCGCCCGGTCAGCAGGACCGGCGGGTCGTACCGCAGGACCTCCTCGACGGCGTTGCCCCACAGCTCCGGCCGCTCGCGCAGCACCGCGAGCTGCCCGGGATCGCCCGCCAGCAGGGCGATCCCGCTGCCGAGCAGGTTGACCGTCGTCTCGAACCCGGCCGCCAGCACCAGGCCCGCGGTCGACTTGAGCTCGGTCTCGGTGAGGCCGACACCCTCGTCGCGGGCCGCGACGAGCTTGCTGAACAGGTCCTGGCCCGGGTGCCGGCGCAGGTGGTCGAGGTGTTCGCCCAGCCAGGCGTCGAACTCCGCCAGCGCGGTCTCGACGTCGCGGAACGTGCGCCAGCCCAGGCCGAGGTCGAGGCTGGGCGCCGCGGCCGCCCCCAGCGACAGCACCTTGCCGAGGTCCGACGGCGGGACGCCGAGGATTTCGCTGATCACCGTCACCGGGAGCAGCCCGCAGTAGGACTCGACGAGGTCGAGCGGGCGGCTCGGGTCCAGCGCGTCGAGCAGGCCGTCCGCGATCTCCTGGACGCGGCCGCGCAGCTGCTCGACCGCGCGCACGGTGAACACGCCGGTGACGAGCTTGCGGTACCGCGTGTGCTCGGGCGGGTTGACGGCGAGCAGCGACGGCGGCCGCACCGGGTGCAGGTGCTCGCCCGCCGACCACTCGACGAGCCTGCCGAGCGGCGAGCCGTCGGAGCCGATGACGCCCACGCGGAAGTCGTCGCTGGAGAGCACTTCCCGGACGGCGGCGTGCGTGGTGGTCATCCAGCCGAAGCGGGTGCGGGCGAGCGGGCCCGCCGCGCGGATCTCCTCGAACAGGCCGGTGAGGTCGCGCCCTTCGGCCGCGGCGACCACCATTCGCCCCTGCAGGTCGCCGCGCCGGGCTTCGCGGCGCAGCACGGTCCGGGGGAGTGCGTGGCCCAGACCCCACCTGATCACCGGCTTGGCGCGGGCGAGGGTTCCTTCGAGCACGGCGTCCCCTTCCATCGGCGTGCCTACAGTGTAGGTTATCGTCGATTACCTACATCGTAGATTCAAGGAGCGCGATGAGCGAGTTCGACATCCCCGGCCCGGAAGTCCTGGCGGCGCGGCAGAAGCTCGTGCTCGACCACTTCCGCGACGAGGTCGCCCAGGACTGGGACGCGACCCTCTCGACGTTCCCGCACCCGCACTACGAGGTCGTCGCGACGATGACCGTGCACGACGGCGACGGCGCCGTCCGCGGCTACTACCACGACACGCGCACCGCGTTCCCCGACCAGCACCACGAGCTGATCGCGTTGCGCCACAGCGCCGACGCGGTCGTGGTCGAGTTCTGGCTGCTGGGCACGCACCTCGGCCCGCTCGGCGCGATCCCGGCGACCGGATCCCGCTTCCGCGTCCGCATGACCGCGTACTTCGTGTTCGACGCCGAGGAGAACCTCGTCTGCGAGCGCATCTACTTCGACACGCTGTCGATGCTCAAGCAGCTGATCGGCGGGGTGGACAAGAAGAACCCGAAGAACTGGCCGCTGCTGCTGCGGGTGGCACGGGGCTTCCTGGCGATGGCGGGGGAGAAGCCGGACCCGCGGCTGACGGAGACGACGGAACCGGTGCTGCGGGCCGGCTGAGCACCGCCAGCACGTTGACCGCGACGATCACCGCGATCGCCGCCCACGCCGGCGCGTCGAGGCGCTGGCCGAGCACGACCCACCCGACGAGCGCCGCCAGGACCGGGTTGACGCTCATCACCGTGCCGAACACCGAGGCCGGGACCCGGCGCAGCGTCAGCAGGTCGGCCAGCATCGGCACGGCCGACGACAGGACGCCGGCGGTCACCGCCGCGAGCACCGCGCCGAGGTCGGGCCGGTGCGTGATCATCGCGAAGACGCCGACCGGCACGTACGCGAGCCCCGACACGCCCGCGGCGGCCGCGGAGCCCGCGACACCGGGGATGCGCGCGCCGACCGCGCGGTTGAGCAGGATGTAGCTCGCCCAGCATCCGGCGGCGAGCAGTGCCAGGCCGATGCCGAGGTAGTCCGTGCTCGGCCGGGGCCGCACCAGCACCACCACGGCGGCCGCCGCGGCCAGCGCGCCCAGCAGGTCGCCCCGCCGCCGCGACCCGGCCAGGGCGACGGTGAGCGGACCGAGGAACTCCAGCGTGACGGCCAAGCCGAGGCCGACCCGGTCGACCGCGCTGTAGAGCGAGAGGTTCATCGTCCCGAACACCAGCGCCAGTGCCAGCACGAGCCGCCACTGGGCGGCGGTGAACGCGCGCAGGCGCGGCCGCGCGGTCGCGAGCAGCACCACGGCCGCGACCCACTGGCGGACGGCGACGACGCCGGCCGGCCCGAGCTGGGGGAAGGCCAGGGCCGCGACCGACGCCCCCACCTGGTTGGACAGCCCGCTGCCCGTCATCAGCACCGCGCCGCGCCAGCGCCTTTCGCTTGTCATGCCTCGACTATCGGCCCCGCCGGCGCATACGCAAAATGCATCCGACACGTCGGCTATACGCTGGACGTATGGATGGTTCGCTGGAGCTGCGCCACCTGCGGCACTTCGTCGCGGTCGTCGACAGCGGGAGCTTCACCGACGCCGCGATCGAACTCGGCGTCTCCCAGGCGACGGTGTCGCGGACGCTGCTCGCCTTGGAGGGGATCCTCGGCGTCCGGCTGCTGCACCGCACCAGCCGGAGCGTCGAGCCGACCACGGACGGCGTCACGGTCCTCGCCAGGGCCCGGCTCCTGCTGGCCGACGCCGAAACGCTGGTCCACGAGGTCACGACCGGCCACACGCGGCTGCGGCTGGGGCACGCGTGGTCGGCGCTGGGCAAGCACACCGCCGAGTTCCAGCGGCGCTGGCACGACCGGTACCCGGACGTCGAGCTGCAGCTCGTCCGGACCAACACCGCGACCGGCGGGCTCGCCGAGGGCCGCTGCGACCTGGCCGTCGTGCGCACCGCCGTCGACACGCGCCGCTACAGCCACGCGCTCGTCGGCCGCGAACGCCGGTGCGTCGCGCTCGCCTCGGACGACCCGTGGGCGCGGCGCCGCGCGATCCGGTTCGCCGAGCTGGCGGAGCGGACGCTCGTCGTCGACCGGCGCACCGGCACCACGACCCCGGACCTGTGGCCCGAAGGCGCCCGGCCGGCGGTGGAGTACACCCACGACATCGACGACTGGCTGGCGGCGATCGCGACCGGCCGCTGCGTCGGCGTCACCCCGGAGGCGACGGCGGCGCAGTACCGGCGCGACGGCATCCGCTACCGGCCGCTGCGCGACGCGGACCCGGTGCCGGTCCGGCTGATCTGGCGCCACCACGACGCGCACCCGGCGACGCACCTGGCCGCCGCCCTGCTGACGGAGCTCTACCGCGGCTGAGTGCGCGCCGGAGCGAGCAGGACACCCAGCGCGATCAGCTCGGTCAGCGCCATCCCGCGTTCGACCAGGCCGAGCGGGATGAGCGTCCACCAGCGGCCGCCGTCGACCGCGGCCACCACGACCGCGCCCAGGATCACCGCGAACCAGCCCAGGGACGCCATCGCCAGTACCCGGGCCAGCCACCGGCGGCCGGCGGAGTCCGGGAACGCCGTGCGGGCCGCGACCAGCACCGCGAGCGGGAGCGCGACGAACGCCACCACGCTGGCGATCCGGTGCAGCGTGCCGCCGAAGTCCGCGCGCGAAACCGTCGCCCAGTCCGGCTTGGGGAAAGCGACGATGACCAGCAACCCGACCGTCCACAGTGTCCCCAGCAGGGCGGCGGGCACGGGCAGCCGCCGCTGGCTGTGCAGGACGGCGAGCCCCGCCGCCGAGCCCAGCGCCACCAGGATCACCGCGAGGTCGAACACCCACTTGTGGTCGGACAGGCCGTATTCGCTGATCGTGCGGCGGGTCGCGCTGATCTCGTCGGTCGGCGGGATGACCTGCAGCAGCAGCACGAGCGCGGCGCCGACCACGAGGGCGGCGATGCCGCTCAGCGAGACCGCGAGCGACGTCCGTCGCGCAGGGACCGTGACCATGAACCGACAGTAGCCGAGCGCCGGTTGAACTCCCGGTGAAATGTCCTTTCGGGCGGCCGATGGTGTGAGAGCGGGGTGAAGGCTGTACGACTTACGGCGGTTACCGTAGCCGGTTTTCGTCCATTACGGTCACTCGCTACCGGTACGTCCGTGCTGTGCCGGCCTCGGTCAAGGAGGTCTTTGCCTGTGGGGAATTCACCAAGAAGACTGGTGCTGGCGGCTTCGGTCGTGGCGCTGGCGGCGGCGTTCGTCGCGTTACCGGCCGGTACCGCCGGCGCGGCCCAGAACATCCTGCGTGCCGACAAGTCGGTACCACGCTCGTGCTTCGCGAAAGTGCAGCCCAAGGGCACCGCGGGCGTCGATCGCCGCGAGCTCACGTCCACTGTGGACGGACTGGTGCAGGCCCGGCTGAAGCCGGTCCCCGGCACCGAAGGCGACTGGGACGTCGCCGTGTTCGACAAGGCGACGGGCGCGGTGGTCGCCGCCTCCACGGCGTTGCGCACCCACGAACTCGCCGAAAGCTTCGTGAAGAAGGGCCAGGAGCTCGTCGTCCAGGGCTGCCGCTACGGCGGCCCGGCCGGCCAGGCCCAGCTCGGCGTCGACTTCCTCGCGCTCACGCCGCAGGGCACGCCGACCACCGTGCAGAAGGCGCAGCTGGTCCGCGTCGAGACGCCGACGCGCGCCGACAAGAACAAGCTGACCGCGCTCGGCCTCGACGTCACGGAGAAGGGCGACGCGACCGGGGTCGAGGTCGTCCTCGCCGACGACGCGGACCGCCAGACGCTCAAGAACAGCGGGTTCAAGTCGAAGGTCATCGAAGCCGATCTGTCGGCCAAGTCCGTGCAGGACGCGAAGACCGACCGCCAGTACGCCGCGACCACGGCCGCCTCGGCGCTGCCGTCCGGGAGCACGAGCTACCGGCACCTCTACGACTACAACTACGAAATGAAGGAGCTGGCCCGCAAGAACCCGGGCCTGGTCTCGGCGTTCACCATGCCCGAGCCGACGTGGGAAGGCCGCGACGTCGTCGGGATCGAGATCGCCACCGACGTCAAGAACGTCACCGACGGCAAGCCGGTCAACTTCACCATGGGCGTGCACCACGCGCGGGAGTGGCCGGCGGGCGAGCACGTCATGGAGTGGGCGTACGAGCTGATCAACGGCTACTCCCGCGACAACGCGATCCGCAGCCTGGTCGGCAAGACCCGCAACATCGTCGTGCCGATCATCAACCCGGACGGGTTCGAGATCTCCCGCGAAGCCGAGCCCAAGGGTGACTTCACCCGGTTCGACTACGAAATGAAGCGGAAGAACTGCAACGTCAACGACTCGCCGGCGCAGTACTCCACCGGAGTGTGCAAGGCCAACCCGGCCGGCCGCCTGCGCGGCACCGACCCGAACCGCAACTACGGCGGGTTCTGGGGCGGCAACGGCGCCGAGATCGCCTGGAGCGGCGACACCTTCCGCGGGTCCGCGCCGTTCAGCGAGCCCGAGGTCCGCAACGTGCGCTCGATCGTGTCCTCGCGCCAGGTGACCAACCTGCTGACGATGCACACCGTCGCGGCGCTCGTGCTGCGCCCGCCGGGCGTGGCGGACGTCCGCCCGCCGCTGGAGGAGCCGGCCTACAAGGCGCTCGGCGACAAGCTGGCCTCCCGCAACGGCTACGTCAGCGAGCCCAGCTGGGCGCTGTACGACACCACGGGCACCACCGAGGACTGGTCGTACTGGGCCACCGGCGGCTGGGGCTTCACCATCGAGGTCGGCGGCAACGGCTTCCACGGGCCGTACGCCGACAGCGTCGTGGCCGAGTACGAGGGCCTGGCCCCCGCGGCCGGGGCGGGCAAGGGCGGCAACCGCCAGGCGTTCCTGGACATGCTGGGCAACGCGGCCGACCCGCAGCAGCACTCGACGCTGATCGGCTCGGCGCCGAAGGGCTACCAGCTCAAGCTGCACAAGACGTTCCAGACGCCGACGTCGCCGGTGATCCAGCCCGACGGCTCCACCAAGCCGCCGATCTACATCACCGACGACCTGAACTCGAAGCTGACCACCACCGGCGGGCGGTTCGCCTGGTCGGTCAACCCGTCGACCCGGCCGTACGTGGCCGGCCGCTACGGGCGCGACCCGCAGGGCCCGGCGCAGCAGGGCTTCGCGGTGGCCAACCCGCCCGGTGTCCCGCCGATCAACCAGAACTACCCGGCGGACGCGACGGCGGAGAGCTTCACCTTCCACGTCGACGGCCTGCCGAAGGTGGACAACGGCAAGTTCAGCGTCAACATCAACTGGGCGAGCACCGCGACCGACTGGGACCTGTTCGTCTACGACGCGGCGGGCAACCTGGTCAGCTCGTCGGCCAACGGCGGCACGACGTCCGAGCACGCCGTGCTGTTCGACCCGCCGGCCGGCGACTACAAGGCCGTGGTGGTCAACTACGACCAGGCCGACCCGAACGCGGTCGACGACTGGACCGGGGACGTCTCGTTCGCGTCGCCGATCCCGCCGACCTACGGGACCAAGGAGGCCTACCAGCTGACCTGTTCGTCGCCGAAGGGCCAGCTCGTGGGCGTCGCGGACGTGTTCGTCGACCGCGGCCAGACGGTCGACGTCGGTGAGGTCTGCACCCGTTCCGCGCACGCTCAGAAGCAGCGCGCTTCGGGCGGCGTCCGGTAGATCGGTTCACGGTCGCCTGGTGAAGGCCTCCTCGCTGCGGCGGGGAGGCCTTCACGGCGTTACGGCGAGGGTCGCGCCCAGTGCGACGAGGATCGTGCCCACGACGCGGTCGAGGGCCGGTTTCGCGCGGGCGTACCAGCGCCGGGTGGCGGGGGAGGAGAACAGCAGCGCCACGCTCAGGTGCCACGCCGTGGACGCGACGACGATCAGCGCGACCGCGGCGGCCTTGACCGCGGTGGGTTCGGTGGGCGGCAGGGCGGCGGTGAGGACGCTGCCGAAGAACGCCGCGGCCTTGGGGTTGGTCAGGTTGCTGACCACGCCCCGACGGAAGTGGGCCACGCGCTCGCGGCCGCCGGGCTGGTCCGGCAGTGTGTTCGCGGGTTCCGCGGCTCGGGGGTGCGCCGGTGGCGCCTCGGGTTCCAGGTCGCCGGGCCGGTCCCGGTTGTCGTCGGGGAGCGGGTCGTCTTGCGCGCCGGGCCGACCCCGCCTGTCGTCGGCGAGCGGGTCGTCTTGCTCGCCGGGCCGGCTCCGATTGTCGTCGGGGAGTGGGTTGTCTTGCTCGCGGGGCCGGCCCCGCCTGCTGTCGGCGAGCGGGTCGTCTTGCGCGCCGGAACCCGTTGCCAGCGCCGGCGCCCGCCACCACAGCCGCACGCCCAGCCACGCCAGATACCCGCCGCAGAGCACGCGCAACGCCGTCGCCAGCCAGGGTGTCCGGGCCAGCACGCTCCCCAGCCCGAACACCGCCACGGCGGCCAGCACCCCGCCCGCCGCGACCACCCCGAGCGCGACCGCCACCGCCGCCCGGCGCGTCCCGGCCGCGGCCGTGTGCGCGATGAGCAGGAAGTTCGGCCCCGGCGAGATCGCCGCCGGGAGGTAGGCCAGCAGCACGGTTCCCAGCGTGGCGGCGGCGTTCACAGCGGACAGCCTGACATGGCGGCCGGCCGTCCCGCCGGTCTCACGCCGCCCGGCCGCCCCCGCCGACCACCTGGTCGCGCATGGTCCGCAGCGCCTGGTGGTCCACTGTGGACGGATCGGCGGCCAGCCATTCGCCGATCTCGTGCAGGAACTCCTCCGGCGTCATCGGCGCGGCGGGCAGGTCGCCGGGGTCGGCCGTGGTCAGGTCGCCGCTGCGGCTCGGGTACACGATCATCGCCCCGCGCAGCGCCACCCCGGGCAGCAGGTCGCGGTAGGCGGCGAGGCTCTCGGCGAGCCGGCTGCCGCCGCCGCGGAACGGGCGGCCGTTGCGCAGCAGCCTGCCGTCCTCGGCCGTCTCGTAGTGCCCCGGCAGCCACAGCTTCGACTCGATGAGGACCAGGCGTTTCCCGCACAGCACGGCGTGGTCGACGTCGGCGAACACCGAGCCGGGCCAGGCGAGGCCGTGGAAGATCCGCGCGCCGGGCAGCCGGGTCAGGTAGGTCTCGAGCAGGTCGGCGGTGAGCCGCTCGGCCAGCTCGTCGCGTTCGGTCCCCGGCGTGCCGAACACGGTGCGGCCGCCGAACTCCTCGGCGTAGGCCTCGCGGGCCCGGTTCGCCCGCAGGTAGCCGCGGGCCAGGCGCTGGACGAGCAGTGCGGTGCCGGCGGTGAGCAGCAGCCAGACGATGAGCACCGGCGTGCTGAACCCGACGCCGGTGACCAGCGGCAGCAGCACCAGCACCATCCCACCCACCGCGGCGACCACCGGCGTGTGCCCCGGCCCGCGGCGGCGGCCGTGGCGCATCCGGGTGTCCTGCCCGGCGAAGTGCCACCAGCTCAGGTCCTCGGCGTCGAGTTCGGGCAGGTCGGGGACGAAGCCGGGTTCGTCGCCGAAGCGCCGCCGGGGCCGCGGCCGGGCCGGGACGGGCACCACGGTCGCGCCACCGGAGTCGTAGCGCGCGCGGGCGATGGGGTCGCCCAGGACCTCGTAGGCCTCACGGAGCAGGCGGAACGTGCCGACGGTGCCGCCGCCGTCCGGGTGCATGGTCTTGGCCAGCCGGCGGTAGGCCGTCTTGACGTCGGCCGCCGTGGCGTCCCGGCGGATGCCGAGCACCTCGTAGTAGTCGACGTCGGGCACGCGGGCGGTCACCTCCGGATGGCTGCGCGAAGACTTTATGGGACGCGGTTTCCCGGTCTCGCACCGCCTCTTCGGCGCGTCGGGGTGATGGTCCTCCGGCGAAGTCGCGTGACGGGGTGCCGGGCTGGGCTTCCGGTGCGTTTGCCGTGGTCCGTGAGTGTCCATTTCGGACCGTGTGTCACCCGGAAGTGTTGCCGCGACGGGGTTTCCGGGCGTGTTGGTGACTTTTCGTAGCGGGGATTCACCTGAAGAGACGCGAACACGTGTTCGACTCGGCGGGTATCGTGGAGGCATGTCCTCCCACAGACGTGACGGGCCCACCGCCACCCCACCTCGGCAGCGGGTCCGTCACCCCCGTCAGCGCTCGCGCAGCAGGAAGCGCTGGAGCTTCCCGCTCGCGTTGCGCGGCAGCGCGTCGATGAACCGCACCCGGCGCGGGTACTTGTACGGCGCCGCAACGGCTTTGGCGTGCTCCTGCAGGGCGTGCACGACCTCCGGGCCGGGGGTGACGCCCGCGCGCAGCACGACGAAGGCGGTCACGACCGCGCCCCGGTCCGGGTCGGGCGTGCCGACCACCGCGCACTCCTCGACGTCCGGGTGGCCGAGCAGCACCTCTTCGACCTCCGGAGCGGCGATGTTGTAACCGGAGGAGACGATCATGTCGTCGCTGCGCGCCACGAACCGGAAGTAGCCGTCGGGTTCGCGGACGTAGGTGTCGCCGGTGATGTTCCAGCCGTCCCGGACGTAGTCGGCCTGCCGCGGGTCCTCGAGGTAGCGGCAGCCGGTGGGGCCCTGCACCGCGAGCAGGCCGGGGGTGCCGTCGGGTACCGGGGTGCCGTCGACGTCCAGGACGGCGGCGCGGAACCCGGGGACGGCGGTACCGGTGGTGCCCGGGCGCGCGGCCTCGTCGGCGGCGGAGATGAAGACGTGCAGCATCTCCGTGCTGCCGATGCCGTCGATGAGCGGGCGTCCGGTGACGGCGCGGTACTGCTCGGCGACGGCGGCGGGCAGCGCTTCGCCGGCGGAGACGGCGCGGCGCACTCCGGCGAGGAGGGCGCCGTCGCCGGAGCCGAGGATCGCGCGGTAGGCGGTCGGCGCGGTGAAGAGCACGGTCACCGCGTGCTCGGCGACGATCGAGGCCAGTTCCTTGGGCGTGGCGCGCTCGACCAGCAGCACGGACGCGCCGGCGTGCAACGGGAAAACCAGCAGGCCGCCCAGGCCGAACGTGAACGCGAGGGGAGGGGTACCGCAGAAGAGGTCGTCGGCGGTGGGCCGCACGACGTGGCGCGAGAACGTGTCGGCGATGGCGAGCAGGTCGCGGTGGAAGTGCATCGTCGCCTTGGGTGATCCGGTGGTCCCGGAGGTGAAGGCGAGCAGCGCGACGTCGTCGGCGGCGGTGGGCACGTCGGCGAAGGTGGCCGGGTGCCGCGCGCAGCGTTCGTCCAGTTCGCTGCCGTAGGCGACGACGGGCAGCCCCGGTGGCAGTTCGTCGAGCAGGTGCTCGTCGCACAGGGCCACGGCCGGCCGGGCGCGGTCGACGATCTTGTCGAGCTCGTGGCGCCGCAGCATCGGCATGGTGGCGACGGCGACCGCCCCGGCCTTGAGCACGCCCAGCCAGCAGGCCGCCAGCCACGGGGTGTTGGTGCCCCGCAGCAGCACGCGGTTCCCCGGGACGACCCCGAGTTCGGTGGTGAGGACGTGCGCGATGCGGTTGGCGCGGGCGCGGACCTCGCCGTAGGTCCACGTCTCCCGGAGCGACCGCAGGCACGGCCGGTCGGGGCCGAGGCGGTCGATTGCGCCGTCGAGCAGGGCGGTGGCCGCGTTGAGGCGGTCCGGGTAGTGCAGCTCGGGCAGGTCGAACACGAGCCGCGGCCACTGCTCCGCCGGCGGCAGCCGGTCGCGGCAGAACGAGTCGGTGTGCGCGCTGGGAGAAAGCCTCATCGCAACCCCTCGGGTCGACCTGCACCACGAGGAACGTAGCACTCGTTGCGACCGTCGAGAAGACGCGATGTCGGATTGATGACGGTAGCGACGCAAGTGCAATGTGCGGGGTGTGTGGTCAGCCGCGGGCGTCGGCGGGGACGGCCGTCGCGTCGTCGTGCGCCGGGGGCCGGGCGCGGGCGAGGGGGATCGCGCAGCCGAGCGCGAGTGTCGCGGTGGAGGCCCAGAACAGCGCCGCGACCCAGGCACCGCGGGCGGTGGCGAGGCTCAGCGACGGCGAGATCGCCGCGCTCGCGAACGCCCACGCGGGCAGGGGCACCAGCGCGAACACCCCGAGGGCGATCCGCCGCCACGGCGCGCCCCGGCCGGCGATCGCGTAGCCGCCCGCCATGCCGAAGAGCGGCAAGGCGAGCGCGCCGCCGCCGAGGCCGTCGCTGAACGGGACCTGGCCGGCGGCGATCGTCGCGACCACGTCCGGCGAGACGATCACGGCGATCGGGAACGCCAGCGGCGCGACGACGAGCCACCGGTGGCGGCGCGTGTGCCACGCCCAGCCGAACAGCGCGCCGGTGACGACGCCGGGCAGCAGGATCTGGACGAAGGTGCCGTACCAGTGCACGGCGGACTCCGGCCCGGCGACCTCGACCATCAGGCCGCGCAGGCCGGCGGCCCAGGCCAGGCCCGCCGCGCCACCGGCGGCGAGCGGGCCCGCGGCGCGGCTCATCGCGCCATCGCGTGCCGGGGCGCGCCGCTGAGCAGCAGCCCGAGCCCGACGATGGTCAGGAGGACGAGCCCGCCGGCGAGGAGCCGGGCCCACGTCGGGGCGTCGACGAAGAAGGCGGGAAGGGCGAGCAGCGCCGACAGCGCCCGCGAACCGGCAACGGCGAAGTGCCCGGCGCGGTTGCCCCGCCAGGCCGGCACGGCCGCGGCGAGGGTGACGAGGCCGAAGACACCGCCGAGGATCACGACGATGGCGGGCGGGGCGTCGTCCATGTCGAGGCCGGCGACACCGACGAGGTCGGCGAGCCCCAGCACGACGCAGATGACGTAGCCGGTGGTGTAGACGGGGGTGCGGGTCATGGTCTCCTCCTGGGTTTCGAACCGGCTCCCAGCCTGAGCCGGCGCAACCTCCCGAACCACGACGCGCACCCACCGAGCACTCACCGTTGACCGGCCGAACCCGCCGGCGGTGGGTGGCGCTTCACCCGGCGCGAGGCCGGGCCCGCAGCGACCGGTCGTGAGTGAAACAGGGTTTCTCACTCACGACCCGCCCGGACCACCTCCAGGACCGCCTCGAAGCCCGGCGGGTTCATCGGCGGCAGCCGCGCGTCGAGACGGCTCAGCAGCTTCTCCCGCTCCTCGCACAGCCGCGCCGCCAGGGGCTCGTCGCCGTCCGACACCGCCAGGCCGGCCAGCCCCTCCAAGCACCACGACAGGTACATCGGGTTGCCGATCCGCCCGAACAGCTCGCGGCTCTCCGCGAACAGCGCCCTGGCCCGCTCGACCCGCCCGTCCGCCAGCTCGACGTGGCCCAGCTGGGTCGTCGACATCGCCGTCGCCCACAGGTCCTCGTACCGGCGGGCCGATGCGAGCGCGATCACGCTGGTCTCGCGGGCCGCCTCGAGGTCGCCCGTCAGCATCGACAGGTGGCCCAGGTGCGCGAGGAGCTGGTCGGCCGTGTGGTCGTCGCCGCGGTCGCGGTTGAGGCGTTCGCACTCCCGCAGCGCTTCGCCCGCTTCCTCGTAGCGGCCCATCAGCTGGGCGTTCGTGCCCAGGCCGCGCAGCGCCTCCGCCACCCGGCTGCGGTCGCCCATCGCTCGGGCGACCGAGACCCCCTCCCGGCCGAGCTCGCGCGCCCGCTCGTGCAGGCCCGCGTGCATCGCCTGCCACGCCAGCAGGGTCAGCGCGTCGGCGAGGTCCCGGTCCGAGCCGGCCGCCCGGGTCTCCGCCAGGCCGCGCTCGGCCAGCTCGATCGCCTCGCCGGTGTGGCCGGTGAAGAACCGCGCGTACGCCGTCCCGATCAGCGCGGCCGCGTGCCCCGCCCGGTCACCCGACGCCTCGGCCAGCGCGAGCGCCTCCTCGTGGTCGGCGAGGGCGTCGGCGTAGCGGTCGACCAGCCGCGCGAGCACGCCCCGGGTGTTGAGTGCCGTCACCAGGCCGGTCCCGGTTCGCCGCGCGAGGCCGACGAGCTGTTCGCACCACGCCGTCGCCTCTTCGAACGCCGAGATGCCGGTCGCCATCCGCGCCGCCCCGGCCAGTGCGGGGAGCCGGTCGGGTGCGTCGCCGGGGAGGGCGAACACCGCCGCCGCCGCGCGAACGCCTTCGTGCAGCAGGCCGTGGTCGGTCCAGAAGCCCGACAGCGCGAGCCACAGCCGGAGCGCGGCGGCCGCGTCCCCGCGCTCGACGGCCCGGTCGAGCGCCGCGCGCACATTGTCCTTTTCGGACTCGACCGCCGCGGGCTCCAGGCTCGCGAAGAACTCGATGTGCCGTCCTACGGCGGCGTCTTCCTCGCCGCGGTCGCGCAACCGCTCGAGCCCGTACTCCCGGATCGTCTCGAGCATGCCGAGGCGCCCGTCCGGCCCGGTCGTGACGAGGCTGGCGTCGACGAGCTCGGTGAGCGTGTCCAGGTCGTCGACCGCGGCCAGCGGGCACCCGCCGGCGAACACCGACAGCGTGCGGAACACCGCCTGCGCCGCCGGCGACAGGAGCTGGTAGCTCCAGCCGATCGCGTCGCGCATGGTGCGCTGCCGGTCGGGCAGGTCGCGCGGGCCGCCGACCAGCATCGGCAGCCGGTGCTCGAGCCGGTCGAGCAGGACGCTCGGCGGCAGCACCCGGGTCCGCGCCGCGGCGAGCTCGATCGCCAGCGGCAGGCCTTCCAGCCGCCGGCAGATCCGCGCCACGGTCTCGTCGGCTTCGAGGGACACGCCCGCGGCGGTGGCGCGCTCGGTGAACAGCCGCACGGCCGGGGCGTCCGGCCGGCCCGACTCCAGCGGGGCGATGCGGTAGTCCCGCTCGGCGCGCACGCGCAGCGGCACCCGGCTGGTGACCAGGACCGTCACCCCCGGGCACGCGCCGAGCAGCGCCACCACGTCGGCGCCGGCGTCGACGAGGTGCTCGAAGTTGTCGAGCAGCAGGATCGCCCGCTTGTCGCGGAACGCGGCGGCCACGCGGTCGGCGACCGGGAGCGGCCCGCGTTCGTCCAGCCCGGCCTCGTGCGCGATCGCGGGGAGGACCTGCCCGGGATCGCGCAGGGGCGCGAGATCGGCGAAGAGCGCGCCGTCCGGGTAGCGCGGGCGGACCGTCTCGAAGACCTCCAGCGCGAGGCGCGTCTTGCCGACGCCGCCGGGACCGGTGAGCGTCAGCAGCCGCGTCTCGCCGCGGTCCAGCAGCTCGACGAGCGCGGCGGCCACTCCCGCCCGGCCGATCAGCGGCGGCAGCAGCCGCGGCGGCCCGGGCGTGGGTGACGGTGGCGGTCCGGCCGGGCGGGCGGCGGCCAGCAGCGCGGCGCGGTCCGCTTCGGCCAGCGCGAGGGCGTCGGCGAGCAGCCGCACCGTGTCCAGCCGCGGGATCCGGCGCGGGTCGCGTTCGAGGTCGCTGACGGCGCGCGGGCTCACCCCGGCGCGCTCGGCGAGCGCCTCCTGGGTCAGGCCGGCGGCCAGGCGCAGCCACTTGAGCAGGGCGGAAAAGCTCACGGCCTTGAATCGTCGCGGACCCGGCGAATGTGTCAAGCCGACGGTGAGCGAACGTCGTGGTCCCGTCCGCGCCCGGACGCGAGGCTGGCCGGCATGACACCCGACGAGATCCGGGCGCGGGCCCGCAGAATCACCGAAGAGCTGTTCAACCAGGGCGACCTCGCGGTCATCGACGAGCTCGTCGACCCCGCGTACGTCCAGTACCTCGCGGTCGAGGACCGCACGACCGGCGTCACCGAGCTGGCGGAGTTCGTCGCGGAGATCCGGCGCGCGTTCCCCGACCTGCGCGCGCACACCGAGCAGCAGGTCGTCGACGGCGACACGCTGGCCCAGCGGCTCACCGTCACCGGCACGCACAGCGGCGCGGCGTTCGCGGGGCTGCCGCCGGCGACCGGTGCCCGGCTGCGGGTGAACGTCGTCGACATCTACCGCGTCGGCCCGGCGGGCCGGTTCACCCAGCGGTGGACGCTCTGGGACGAGCACACCTTCCGCCTCCAGCTGGGGTTGGCGTCATGACCGCGGTGCCGCGCCTGGCGAACAAGCTCGCGGTGGCGCTGTACCGCCGGGGGCTCGGCCGGACGGCGAAGCGCCGGCCCGTCCTGCTGCTCACCGTCGCCGGCCGCCGGACCGGCAGCCCGCACACGGTGCCGGTCGCCTACTTCGACCACGACGGCGGCTACCTGGTGGCCGCGTCGGCGGGCGGCGCGAAGCGCGAACCGCAGTGGTTCCGCAACATCCGCGCGGCGGACGACGCACAGGTACGGGTCGGCGACCGGGCGCGCGACGTCGACGTCCGGATCCCGGACGCGGCCGAGCGCGACCGCTTGTGGCGGGACGTCGTCCTCCGCCGGGCGCCGTTCTTCGCGGACTACGAGCGCAAATCCGGGCGGACCATCCCGTTGTGCCTGCTCACCCCGTCCGGGGTTTCGTAGGGCGCCCGCGTGGTAGCCCCTGGGCATGGTGAGTGTCGGCTACTTCCTGTCGTCCGAGGAGTTTTCGCCGCGTGAGCTGGTCCGGCAGGCCCGGCTCGCGGAGTCCGCCGGGTTCGAGCGGCTGTGGATCTCCGACCACTTCCACCCCTGGCTGGACGAGCAGGGCAACAGCCCGTTCGTGTG
The DNA here is from genome assembly GCF_040675005.1 of Amycolatopsis sp. NPDC049691. Taxonomy (NCBI): domain Bacteria; kingdom Bacillati; phylum Actinomycetota; class Actinomycetes; order Pseudonocardiales; family Pseudonocardiaceae; genus Amycolatopsis; species Amycolatopsis sp. NPDC049691. The sequence continues at coordinate 137,808 of NZ_JBFANX010000007.1, read as the reverse complement.
GTCGGTGCTCGGCGCGCTGAGCGAAGTCACTTCGCTGCCCGTCTCGACCGCGGTCACGTGTCCGATCGTCCGCCTGCACCCGGCCGTCGTCGCACAGGCCGCCGCGACCGCCGCCGTGCAGTTCGACGGGCGGTTCGTGCTCGGCGTCGGCACCGGCGAGGCGCTGAACGAGCACGTCACGGGCGAGCAGTGGCCGCCGCCCGCGGTGCGGCTGGAGATGCTCGAAGAAGCGATCCACGTCATCCGCGAGTTGCACACCGGCAAGGAGGTCGACCACCGCGGCCGGTACTACACGGTCGACCACGCCCGGCTCTACACGCTGCCCGACGAGCCGGTGCCGATCTACGTGTCGGCGTTCGGCCCGGCGGCCGCCGGCCTCGCGGCCCGCGTGGGCGACGGCTTCTGCACGGTGCAGCCCGACGCCGATCTGGTCCGGAAGTACCGCGAAGCGGGCGGCGGCGGCAAGCCGGTGCAGGGCGGCCTGAAGGTGTGCTGGGCGGAGTCCGAAGAGGACGGTGTCCGTACCGCGCACAGCCGGTGGCGAAACGAGCTCCTGCCGGGCAAGCTGCCCTCGACGCTCCCGACCCCGGCCGACTACGCGGCGGCGTCCAGCCTGGTGACCGAGGAGATGGTTCGCGAGCAGTTCCCGTGCGGCCCGGACGCCGACCGCCACGTGGAAGCGGTGCGCGAGTTCGCCGAGGCCGGGTTCGACGAGGTGTACGTCCAGCAGATCGGCCCGGACCAGGAGAAGTTCTTCGAGGCGTGGCGAACGCAGGTGCTGCCCCGCCTCTGACTCAGGGTGCGACGGTGGCGTCCGGCTGGTTCGCCCGGCGCAACGCCTCGGCCACGAACCCGTTCGCCTTCAGCTCTTCGACCAGCTCGCGCAGGAACGCCACCGTCGCCGGGGCGCGGTCCGGTGACGTCCCGACCGCCTGCTCGATCTGCATGAACCGCTCCGGGATCACCCGCGTCCCCGGGTGCGCGGCGGCGTAGGCGGTGATCGGCTGGCGGATCCCGGCGGCCGCCTCCAGGCTCTGCTCTTCGAACACCGCGACGCCGTCCGAGCCGCGCACCACCGTCGCGTGCTCGAGGGTCCGGGTCAGGAACAGGTCGTAGGCCGAGCCCTGCTTCACGCCGATCCGGACGCCCGGCCGGTCGACGTCCGCGGGGGAGGCGAACGCGGAACCTTCCGGAACCGCGTACACGCCTTCGATGACGACGTACGGCGCGGTGAACGCCACCGAGGCCGCCCGCGCCGGCTCGATCGCGAGGAAACACAGGTCGGCCGCGCCCGAGGTCAGCGCCTCGAACGACTTGCGGGCCGCGTCGAAGCAGGCGAACTCCACCGGCACGCCCAGCCGCGCGGCCACTTCGCGCGCGATGTCGACGGTGACGCCGCCGGGCGAGTCCGGCGTGCCGTGCGCGAGCACGGGATTGCCGAGGTTGATGGCGGCGCGCAGCACGCCGGTCGGTGCGAGGTCGGCGGCGAGGTCTCCCATGACCGGCGAGGGTAACGGCGGGGGCCGCCGGAGGAGGGGCGAATGTTGCTCACGCCACCGGCGGCTCGTCCGACGTCGTCAGCTCGAAGGCCGTCTCCTGGTGGTAGACCTCGCCCGGGCGCAGCACCGTGCCCGGGAAGTCCGGCCGGTTCGGCGAGTCCGGGAAGTGCTGCGCCTCCAGCGCGAACCCCGTGAAGGGATCGCCCAGGTGGTTGCCGGAGTAGAACTGCAGGCCGGGCTCGGTCGTCCACATCGTGAGCAGCCGCCCGGACGACGGCTCCCAGGCGCGGGCGGCGAACGGCGAACCGTCGTCGAGGACCCAGTTGTGGTCGTAGCCGCCGCCGATCGCCAGCTGGGGGTCGGGGTCGCCGAGGCGGGCGCCGATCGCCGTCGCGCGGCGGAAGTCGAACGGCGTCCCGTCCACCGGCGCCGGGGCGCCTGCCGGGATCAGGTCCTCGTCGACCGCGCAGTAGCGGCTCGCGGCGATCGCCAGGGAGTGGTCGTGCACGGTCCCGGCGCCGGCCAGGTTCCAGTAGGTGTGGTTGGTCAGGTTGACGACCGTCGGCGCGTCGGTGGTCGCCCGGTAGGTGATGCGCAGCCGGTCGTCGAGCCGGTAGGTCACCTCGGTGGTGAGCCGGCCGGGGTAGCCCTGGTCGCCGTCCGGGCTCACCAGCGTGAGCCGAACGCCGTCCGGAACTTCGGAAGCGGCCCACACGCGCGTGTCGAACCCGGCGGGGCCGCCGTGCAGGCTGTTCTTCCCGTCGTTCACCGGGACCCGGTGGAGGACGCCGTCGAGGGCGAACGCGCCGCCGGCGATCCGGTTGGCGTACCGGCCGATCACCGCGCCCAGGAACACCCGCGCCGCGCCCGGCCGGTTGTTGTCGAGGTAGCCCCGGAGATCGGGGTAGCCGAGGACGACGTCGGCCGGACGGCCGGAGCGGTCCGGCGCTTCGAGCGACTGGACGACGCCGCCGTAGTCGAGCACGCGGACGGTGATCCCGGCCCGGGAGAGGGTGTACCGGTGGACGTCGGTGCCGCCGGCCCGGCCGAACAGCTCCCGCGTGAGTTCGGTGCGCGTCATCGAGGGCCCTCCCCATTGTTAGCGCTAACAGCATGGGGGAGGAGGTACCGCACGGTCAAGGGGTCACCGCTCGCCCGGCGGCTCCGCCTCGAGCAGCCGGCGCGCCCGCAGCGTCATCTGGATCTCCAGCCGCTGCGCCGGATCGGCCAGCCGGTCGCCGAAGAGGTCGCTCAGCTGGCTCACGCGGTAGCGGACGGTCTGCGGGTGCACGCCCAGCGCCTGCGCGATGTCCGGCGTGTTCCCGTTGTGCTCCAACCAGCTCAGCAACGTCTCGGCGAGCCGGACCTGCTGCTTCGCCGTCAGGTCCGCGAACGGCGCCAGGGTCTTCGCCGACAGCTCGTCGAGCAGGAACCGGTCCGCCAGCAGCCAGTGCGTCGCCAGGTGGTCGGCCGTGTGCGTGACCGGGCGGTCGCCGACCACGCCGCGGCGCACGAGGTCGAGCGTGCGCCGGGCCCAGAGCGCCGACGTCGCCGCGTCGGCCGGCCGGACCCGCGGCCCCACCGCCGCGCGCCAGCCCGGCAGCCGGCCTTCGAGATCCCGCAGGTCGCGGTCCGGGTTGGGGGTGAGCAGGCAGGGCTCGGTGCCTTCGAGGTCGAGCAGGACGTCGTCGGCGACCTGCGGGGCCGGTGTCAGGTGCTGCTCGTCCCGCGGGTCGAGCGCGACGACGGTGACCCGCTCCGGCATGGTCCACTTCGCGGCCTTCGCCATCGTGGAAAGGGTCGCCGGTGAGGACGGCGGGGTGGCGAGGAGGAGTTCGAGCAGCCGCCGCCGTCGTCGTTCGAGCGTGCCGGTCGCCATCGCCTGCGCCAGGGTGTACCCCTCGACCGAGTACGACGAAATCTCGTCCACGTAAGCGAAGATCGCTTCCGCGCCGACGCACAGGACGGCCGCCGGGAACCGGTGGGCCTGGCCCAGCTCCGCGACGTACCGCCACGCCGCGCGCCCGCCCGCGCGGTAGGCCGCCTGCAGCGAGTTCAGGCTGCCGCCGTCGTGGTGGACGCGCTTCCCGACCTCCCGGAACAGCTTCGGCCAATTGTCCTCAGTGGACGGCAGGCCGTCGATGCTGTCGATGCAGCTGAGGACCGCCTGCTCGATCGCCAGCACGATCATCTTCCCGAACTCGCCTTCGAGGGGCTTGGCGTACTCGGGCACGGCCCGCTGGATCTCCTCGAGGATCCGCCGGGACAGCGGATCGGCGTGCGGCCGGAACCGCCGCGCGAGCTCGGTGGGCAGCGAGCACCACAGCTGCCGGGCGCGGCCGGTGCCGCGGGGGTGCGGGACGGTGATCGTCCGGGTCATGGGCACCCCTTTCCGCGTCGGCGCGGACGCCATGTACTCACACGGAAACGCCGATTGGCAACCGCCTTCCCCGCGCCCGGACGCGGTTCTGTCACGCGGGGACCAACGTGCGCGCGCGGATTTGTCACCCGTCCGACAAACGGCGGAACACTCATCCCCGCAAGGGTTTCCGAAATGCGATTTGTGAGCCGGGTCCGTATCTTCGCGAGCCATTCCGTTGTTAGCGTGATCAACCATGCGCGCTGGGAGAACGGGATGACGAGAGTCGTTTCCTGGTGTTTCCGCCACGCCGTCGTGGTCGTCGCGCTGTGGCTGACGGCGCTGGCCGGGCTCGGTTTCGCCGCCCTGCACCAGGGCGCCGACTTCCGCGACACGGTCGACCTGCCCGCCGCGGACAGCACCGCGGCGGCGAAGCTGCTGCACCGCACCGGTGCCGAAGAAACCGTCGTCGTCCGGGCGCCGGGCGGCCCGGTCGACCGCGGCGCGGGCCGCGTGGACCTCGAGGCGTTCGCCGCCCGCCTGGCGGCGCTCCCGCGCGTCGTGGCCGTCAGCCCGCCGCCCGGCCGGGTGTCGGCCGACGGGCGGACCGCGGTGCTGACCGTCCGGTTCGACGCACCGGCCACGACCCTCGGGCCGGACACGGCGGACGCCTTCGGCGACGTCGTCCGCGCCGCCCGCGGCCTCACCGCCGGCGCGTCGGGCGAGCTCGCCGCGATGACCGCGGCACCGCCGGACCTGGGCAACGCCGGGATCGGCCTGCTCGCCGCCGCCCTCGTGCTGTTCGTGACGTTCCGGTCCCTGACCTGCGTCCTCCTCCCGGTCCTCACCGCGTCGGTGTCGGTCGGCTGCGCGCTGGCCGCCGTCACGCTGCTGTCGCACGTCATGACCGTGCCGACGATCAGCACCGAGATCGCCGCGCTGCTGGGCCTCGGCGTCGGCGTGGACTACGCGCTGTTCGTGCTGACCCGCTACCGGCAGGGGCGCCGGGACGGCGCGGACCCGGCGGGGGCGTTGGCCGTCGCGGCGGCGACGTCGGGCCGCAGCGTCGTGTTCGCCGGTGTCACCGTGTGCGTCTCGCTGGCCGGGATGCTGACCGTCGGCCTGCCGTTCCTCGACGGGATCGCCGTCGCCGCCGCGGTTTCGGTGCTGCTCACCGCGTCGGCGGCGCTGACGTTGCTGCCCGCGTTGCTGCGCCCGGTGGCCGGGCGGATGCGCATCCCCGCGGAGGGCGGCGGCCGCCGGTGGGCCCGGCTCGCACGGTCGGTGACCCGGCGGCCGGGGCCGTACACGCTCGCCGCGCTGCTGGTCGTGGCCGTCCTCACGCTGCCGACGACCGGACTGCGGCTCGGCGTCCCGGACGCTTCCCTCGACCCGCCCGGCAGCATCACGCGCACGGCCGCGGAGCTGCTGCACGACGGGTTCGGCCCGGGCGCCGGTGCCCCGCTGCTGGTGGTGGGCACGGGGGACGCCTCGCTCGGCACCCTGCGCGAGGCCCTGCTCGCCCGCACCGAAGCCGGGCCGCCCGTGCCGCTCCCGGGCGGCGGCTGGCTGCTCACGGCCACCCCGCGCACCGCACCCGACGACCCGGCCACCGCCGAGCTGCTGAGCTGGGCGCGGACGATGGCCACCACCGTCGGCGGCCCGGACACGCACGTCGGCGGGCCCGTCGCCGCCCGGGCCGACTTCTCCGCGGCCGTCACCGCGCGGCTGCCGCTGTTCCTCTTCAGCGTCGTCGGCATCTCGGTCCTGCTGCTGGCCTGGGTGTTCCGCAGCGTGGTGATCCCGCTGACCGCGGCGGTGATGAACCTGCTCACCGCGGCCGCCACGACCGGTGCGGTCGTCTTCGCCTTCGGCGCCCCGATCGAGCCGTACCTGCCGGTGTTCCTGTTCGCCGGGCTGTTCGGGCTGTCGATGGACTACGAGGTCTTCCTCATCGCGCGTGTCCAGGAGGCGTGGCGCCGCCGCGGCGACACCCGGGCCGCGGTCGTCGACGGCGTCGCGGCCACCGGCCGGACCATCACCGCGGCCGCGCTGATCATGGCGCTGGTGTTCGTGGCGTTCGCCTTCGTGGACGCCCGGGTGGTGCGGGAAGCCGGTGTGGGGCTGACGGTCGCGGTCCTGCTCGACGCCGTCGTCGTCCGGTGCGTGCTCGTCCCGGCGGTGATGGCGTGGTTCGGCGAGGCCAACTGGTGGTTCCCGCGCCGCCGGCCGGCGCCGGTCGCGCGCGAGCTGGTGCGGAGCGGGCGATGACGCGGCGGACCCTGGTGCTGATCGCGCTCGGCGCGTTCGTGACGACGCTGGACAACACGATCGTCGCGGCCGGTGCGCCGTCGATCGCCCGCGACCTCGGACTGGACCTCGGGGCGCTGCAGTGGGTCGCCCTCGGCTACATGCTCCCGTTCGCCGGGCTGCTGCTGGTGGCGGGCGCGGTGCTCGACCGCTGGGGCCGTCGCGCGGCGCTGCTGGCCGGGCTGCTCGCGTTCGGGATCGGCGCGGCCGCCGGCGGGCTGGCCGCTTCGGCCGGGGTGCTGGTCGCCGCCCGGGTGCTGCAGGGCGCGGCCGCCGCGTTCCTGGTCCCGGGGTTGCTGAGCCTGCTGCGGACCAACCTCGACGCGCGGGGCCGGACGCTCGGCGCCGCCGTCTGGACGGCGTGCCTGGCCGCGGCGCTCGCGCTGGGCCCGGCGCTCGGCGGCCTGCTGAGCGCATTCCTCGGCTGGGGCTGGATCTTCTTCGTCAACCTCCCGTTCGTGGCGGCGATGCTCGTCCTGCTGCCGGGGACGGTCCCGCGCGGCCGGGATCCGGACGCCCCGAGACCGGCCGCCGGCGCGCTGACCGTCGTGACGGCGAGCCTGGTCCTGCTCACCGCGGCGCTCGTCGAACTCGGCGAGCACCCGCGGACCGCCGTGGCCCTGCTGGCCGTCGGGGTCGCGCTCGGTGCGGCGTTCGTGCACCGCGAGCGAAGGGCACCGGCCCGGCTGGTGCCCGCCGAGCTGACCGGCGACCGGGTGTTCGCCGGCTCGCTCGCCGTGCAGGTGCTGTGGGGCCTCGGGATCTCGGGCATCGTCTTCTTCACGCCGTTGCTGCACCAGGACTTCCTCGGTCTCGACCCGGTGCGGGCCGGGCTGCCGCTGGCGCTGGTCGCGGTCGCGGTGGTGGCCGCGACGCCGCTGGTGCCGCGGGCCGTCGCCCGGCACGGTCCACATCGGACGGTCGCGGCCGGGCTCGGTGTGGTGGCGGCCGGGCTGCTCGCGCTCGCCGCGGTGAACCACGTCCCGGCGGTCCTCCCGCGGATCCCCGGGCTGGTGCTGATCGGGGCCGGTTCGGCGTTCACGACGCCCTTGACGTCGCACGCGCTGGACGTCGTCGCCGAACGGCACGCGGGCACGGCGTCCGGGTTGCTCACCGCGTCTCGCGAGCTCTCGAGCGCGCTGGGGGTCGCGCTGATCGGGGCGGTCCTGACGGCGGTGCGCGCGCTGCGGCTCGGCGCCGGTGCGCCGCCGGGACCGGCGCTGGCCGCGGGCTACACCGCGGGTCTGCTCGCCGCGGCCGGGTTGACGCTCGCCGGCGCGCTGCTCGCCGTGCGCGTGTCGCGGAGCCCGTCCGCCCGGACCTCGTCGCCGCGTGACAAACGCGCGGTGCCGTAATCCGTGTGCCGGTGAGTATCGCAATTCGCTTGATTGACAACCGCCGGGGCGCAGCTATTCACTGCGCCGGTAAACGCTCTCTGCGAGGTGCCATGGAAACCATTTCCCCGCCGGTTCCCGTCACCGGGGCCGAATCGACGGCCTCACTGGCGACCCTGCTCGGCCAGTGGGCGCGCGTGCTCGGCGACGAGATCGCGCTGACCCATGTGGACTACCGGGACAGCGCGGACGGCCGGGCGGTCACGCTCACCTGGCGCGAGCTCGACGCGCGCGTCGGAACGGTCGCCGCGCGGGTGAGCGGAATCGCGGGGCCGGGCGCACGGGCGGCGGTGCTGGCCGGGCAGTCCGTGGACTACGTCGTCGCCTTCCTCGGCGCGATCCGGGCGGGGCTGATCGCCGTGCCACTGTTCGCGCCCGGCCTGCCCGGGCACGCGGGCCGGCTGGCGGCGGCCCTCGCCGACTGCGCCCCGAGCGTCGTGCTCACCACGACCGCGGACCTCGGCGAGGTCCACGCTTTCCTCGCGGATCCGGCGGCCCGGCCGGAAGTCGTCGCCGTGGACGCGCTCGCTCCGGCGGAACCCCGGGACTGGCCCGTGCCGGACCCCGACGCGACGGCATACCTGCAGTACACCTCGGGTTCCACCCGCACGCCCGCCGGTGTCGTGCTGACGCACCGCAACGTGCTCGCCAACGCGCGTCAGGCGTGCACCGCCTACGGTGCCGAAAGCCGGACCACCTCGACGGTCAGCTGGCTCCCGCTCTTCCACGACATGGGCCTGATCCTGGGCATCGGCGCGCCGATGACCGGCGGTCTCGCCTCGGTTCTGATGGACCCGCTGGCGTTCCTCGAACGGCCGTCGCGCTGGCTGCGGGCCCTCTCGGCCAGTCCCGGCGCGATCAGTGCCGCGCCGAACTTCGCTTACGCCTACTGCGCTTCCCGGGTGTCGGAAGCGGAGAAGAGCTACCTGGAGCTGAGCCGGGTCGTTTCGCTGATCAACGGCAGCGAACCCGTGCTGCCGGCCACGATCGCGAAGTTCCAGGACGCCTTCGCCGAATGCGGGCTGCGGCCGGAGGTCCACCGGTCCTCCTACGGCCTGGCCGAGGCCACCGTGCTGGTTTCGGTGTCCGACGCCGGGAAACCGGCCCGGCAGGTGACGTTCGACCGCGACCGCCTCGCCGCCGGGTTCGCGGTGCCCGCCGCGGCCGGGTCGACCCTCGTCTCGTGCGGCCGCCCGGCCGGGCAGCGGGTGCGGATCACCGATCCCGTCACCGGCGAAGAGGCCACGCCGGGCGAAGTCGGCGAGATCCGGGTGAGCGGCCCGAACGTCGGCCGCGGGTACTGGGGCCGGGACTCCGCCTCGACCTTCGGCCTGCCGCCGCTCGACCCGGAGACCGGCGAGGGCTGGCTGGCGACCGGCGACCTCGGCGTCGTCTTCGAAGGCGAGCTGTACGTCACCGGGCGGTTGAAGGACCTCGTCGTCGTCGACGGGCGCAACCACTACCCACAGGACATCGAGCAGACGGCCGAAGAACACGCGGCGGTCCGGCCGCACTCGGCGGCGGCCTTCGCGATCACCGCCGACGACGGGGAAGCCGCGGTCGTCGTGCTGGAACGCGCCAAGGACTCCGAAGCCGACGTCGCCGGGCTGGCGGCCGCGGTGCGGGCGGCGGTGTCGGCCGGGCACGGGCTGGGCCTGCACGACGTCGTGGTCCTGCCGCCGGGTGACGTGCCGCGGACGTCCAGCGGCAAGATCAGCCGCGCGCGCTGCCGAAGGTCCTATCTGGACGGAACGCTGACCGGACGGCGGCTGGGATGACGACGTCGGACGCGGTGCGCGCGTGGCTGCTCGCCCGGCTCGGTCCGGTGGACCCCGGCCGGCCGCTGCACGAAACGGGACTGTCCTCACGGGACGCGACGGCCCTCGCGGCCGATCTCGGCGAGTTCGTCGGACGCCCGCTGGAGGTCACCCTCGTCTGGCGGTACCCGACGGTCGACGCTCTCGCCGAGTACCTGTCCACAGGGGATTCGGCGGCGGTTTCCCTGCCGTCGCAGGCGGAAGAGGAGCCGATCGCGATCGTCGGCCTCGGCTGCCGGCTGCCGGGCGGGATCGACTCGCCGGAGGCGTTCTGGCGGTTCCTCGACGCCGGGGGCGACGCCGTCGGCGAGGTGCCGGACGGACGGTGGGAGACGTTCGCCCCGGCCGGTGACCTGGCGGGATTGCCGGCGCGGGGCGGGTTCCTCGACGACGTCGCCGGGTTCGACGCGGAGTTCTTCGGCATCACCCCGCGCGAGGCGCTGGCCATGGACCCGCAGCAGCGGATCCTGCTCGAGGTCGCCTGGGCGGCGCTGGAGCACGCCGGGATCCCGCCGTCGGGGCTGCGCGGCAGCCGGACCGGCGTGTTCGTCGGGCTGTCGGCCACCGAGTACGGCTCGCTGACGATGACCGACGTCGCCGGTGCCGACGTCTGGTCGGGCACGGGCGCTGCGGCGAGCATCGCGGCCAACCGGCTGTCGTACCTGCTCGACCTGCGCGGGCCGAGCCTGACGCTGGACACGGCGTGTTCGTCGTCGCTGGTCGCGGTCCACCAGGCGATGCAGAGCCTGCGTCGCGGCGAGAGCGAGATCGCGCTGGCGGCCGGGGTGAACGTGCTGCTGTCACCGGGCATCACGGCGAGTTTCCACCGCGCCGGGGTGCTGGCGGCGGACGGCCACTGCAAGCCGTTCGACGCGGCCGCCGACGGCATCGCCCGCGGCGAGGGGTGCGGAGTGGTCGTGCTGAAGCCGCTGCGGGCGGCCCGCGGCGACCGGATCCTGGCGGTCCTGCGCGGCAGTGCGGTCAACTCCGACGGCCGGTCCAACGGCTTGACGGCGCCCAACCCGTTGGCACAAGCGGACTTGCTGCGCTCGGCCTACGCTGCCGCCGGGGTGGATCCGTCCTCTGTGGACTACGTCGAGGCGCACGGCACGGGCACGCCGCTGGGCGACCCGCTGGAGGCGGGCGCGCTGTCGGCGGTGCTCGGGCGCGCGGCGGACCGGCCGTTGCTGCTGGGATCGGTGAAGAGCAACCTGGGCCACCTCGAAGGGGCGGCGGGCATCGCGGGGCTGCTGAAGGTGGTGCTGGCGATGACCCACCGGCGGCTGCCGCCGAGCTTGGGGTTCCGGGAGCCGAACCCGCACATCGACTTCACCGGGTTGAAGGTGGTGACGTCGCCGACGGAGTGGCCCCGCTACTCGGGCACGGCCCGGGCGGGGGTGTCGGCCTTCGGTTTCGGCGGAACGAACGCGCACGTGGTGGTCGAGGAATGGCCGGCGGCTTCGTTCCCGGTGCGGGTGTCCCCGCAGAGCGCGGGGCCGGCGGTGTTCGCGCTGTCGGCCCGGTCGGCCGAGGTGCTGCGGGCCCGGGCGGGGGAGCTGGCGGAGTGGCTCGAGGGTGCTTCGGAGGTGCCGCTGGGGGCGGTCGCCTCGACGCTGGCGCACGGGCGGGAGCACTTGCCGGTGCGGGGCGCGGTGGTGGGGGAGAGCCGCGCCGAGGTGGTGGCCGGGCTGCGCGAGCTGGCCGCGGGTGGTGGCTTGGTGGGGAAGCCGGGGACAGAAGCGGCTTCGGCCCCCGGCGACGGCTCGGCGACCGCGGCCGGCGGCCGGACCGCCGGCAGCGGCCCGGCGGCCGGCGGCGCGGCTCCGGGTGTGGCGGTTGGCGTGGCGGGTAAGCCGGCCGGCAGTGGCTCGGCGGGTGCCGGTCTCGGTGGCCCGGTCTCGGGCGCGGCGGCCGGCGGCGCGGCTCCGGGTGTGGCGGTTGGTGTGGCGGGTGAGCCGGCCGGCAGTGGCTCGGCGGGTGCCGGTTCCGGCGGCCCGGTCTCGGGCGCGGCGGAAGGCGCGGCGGGCAAGCCAACCGGCAGCCTCGGTCGGACCACCGGCTCCGGTGACCCCGTCTTCGTCTTCTCCGGCTACGGCTCCCAATGGGCCGGCATGGGCCGCTCCTTCCTCGCCTCCGAACCCGCCTTCCGGGCCGAGGTCGAGGCACTCGACCCCGTCTTCCGAGCACAACTCGGCTCCTCACTCCGCGCCCTCCTCGAAGGCGAACCCGGCGACCTCGCCACCACCCAGCTGACCCTCTTCGGCATGCAACTGGCCCTCGCCGGGCTGTGGCGCGCCCACGGGGTCACCCCGGCCGCCGTTGTCGGGCATTCGATGGGCGAGGTCGCCGCCGCCGTGGTCGCCGGGGCCCTCGACCCTGCCGACGGCCTGCGCGTCATGGCCACCCGGGCCCGCCTGCTCGCCGAACTCGATCGGAGCGGGGACGGTGCCATGGCCGTCGTCGAGCTTTCCCCGCGGGAACTCGCCGAGTTCCCCGAAGTGACCGTCGCCGTCTACGCGTCGCCCACGCAGTGCACCGTCAGCGGGGCCGCCGACCAGGTCGACGCCCTCGTCGAACACGCCGAAAACCTCGGCAGGCTCGCCCGCCGCCTCCCCGTCGGCGGCGCCGGGCACTCCGCCGCCGTCGACGCCGTGCTCGACAGGTTCCGCGCCGGCCTCGAAGAAATCCGGCCCCGCACACCGCGGATACCCTGCTACACCACAGTTCTCGACGATCCGAAGGAAACACCGGCCTTCGACGTCGGGTACTGGGCCGCGAACCTGCGCCGTCCGGTGCGGTTCAGCCAGGCCCTCGCCGCCGCGGCCGCGGACGGGCACACCGTCTTCGTCGAAGTCTCCCCGCACCCCGTCGCCCTCGCCGCCGTCGAACAAACCACGGGCGCGCAAGCCCTTCCCTCCGCGAGCCGGAAGGCCGACGAACGGGCGGCGTTCCTGACCAGCCTCGCCCGGCTCCACGTGACCGGGCGCCCCGGTGCGCTCGCGGCCCGTCCCCGCACGGCGCCGGTCGACCTGCCCGGCCCCGTCTGGCGCCACCGGCGGTTCTGGCCGAAGCGCCGAACCCCGGCGCCCGGCGGCCACCCGCTGCTGGGTGTCCACATCGGACACCCGGGCGGCGACCTGTGGCAGGGAGACGTCGGCACCGGCGCGCATCCCTGGCTGGCCGACCACACCGTGCGGGGCAAGCCGGTGTTCCCCGCGACCGGGTTCCTCGAACTCGCGCTCGCCGCCGCGCGGGGCGGCCGCGTCCGGGACCTCGAACTCCGCGAAGTCCTCGAGCTCGGCGAGCACACCGAGGTGACGGCCGGCCGCACCGGCACCGAGTTCAGCGTCCACGCCCGGACGAACGGCGAGTGGGTCCGCCACGCCACCGCGCACCTCGAACCCGGCGGCACCCCGTCGGCGCCGTTCGGCGCGACCACCGGCGACCCCCTCGACCTCTACGAAGTCCTGGCCGACCTGGGGCAGAACTACGGGCCGGCCTTCCGCGGCCTCCGCAACGTCGTCGCCACCGAGGGCAAAGCCTCCGCCGAAATCGCCCAGCCCGACGACCACCCCGCCTACCGCCTGCACCCCGCCCTCGCCGACGCCTGCCTGCACGCGCTCGCCGCGGCCGTCGGGGACGCCGACGCCCTCTACCTGCCCCTCACGATCGGCGAGGTGGTCCTGGCCGGGGAGCCGCGCCGCGGCGTGCGCGTGGACGCCGTCCTCACCTCGCGGGACCCGTCCGGCGACGGGCTGCTCGGCAGCGTCCAGCTCGTCGACGCCGACGACGTCGTCCTCGTGGAGTTCCGGGACGTCTACTGCCGCCGGTTCCGGGACGCGGCCCTCGATCGCCTGCTGTACGAGGCCGCCTGGCAGCAAGTGGACCTGCCCGCCGCGCCGGAGCGCGCGGTCCGGTGGATCGAGCTGTCCGATGACCGCCCTCCCCTCGAGGAACAGCTGCGGGAGAACCCGGCCGCGGTGCTCGTCCACCTCGGCGGTACGGACAGCCCCGATCCGGAGCACGCCAAGAACCTGGTCGCGACGCTCTCCGAAGTCGTCGCCGAGCTGGCCGAACTGTCCACTCCGCCGCGGTTGTGGCTGGTCACGGCCGGGGCGCAGAGCGTCGAACCCGGCGAGCGCGGCGACCCCGGCCTGGCCGCCCTGCGCGGGTTCGTCCGCGTGCTCGCCTTCGAGCACCCCGAACTGCGGGTCAGCACGGTCGACTTCGACGCCGGACCGGACCCCGCCCGGCTGTGGGTCGGGCAGCTGCGCGACGAGGTCCGCGCGGACGGCCCCGACGACGAAGTCGCCTGGCGCGAAGGCGTCCGGCACGTGCGGCGCCTGGTTCGCCCCGAGCCGGGCGACCCGGTGCGCGAGCCGGTCCGCGACGGCGCCTACGTCATCACCGGCGGGCTCGGCGGCCTCGGCCTCGTCGCGGCGAAGTGGCTGGCCGAGCGGGGCGCGACGCGGGTGGTGCTCAACGGCCGCCGCGGCGGCCCCGCACCGGACCTGGGAATCGACGTCCGCGTCGTGCCCGGTGACATCGCCGGGCCCGGCACGGCCGAAGCGCTGGTCGCGGCAGCCGTCAACGGCGGCGTGCCGCTGCGCGGGGTGCTGCACGCCGCCGGGGTCCTCGCCGACGGCGCCGCGATCAGCCTGGACCGGGCCGCGCTCGACGCCGTCTGGCGGCCGAAGGCGCTCGGCGCCTGGCGGCTGCACGAGGCGACCGCCGGGCACGACCTCGACTGGTGGCTCGTGTACTCCTCGGCCGCCGCGCTGTTCGGCTCGCCCGGCCAGGCCGCGTACGCCACCGCCAACGCGTGGGCCGACGCCCTGGTCGCCTGGCGCCGGGCCCAGGGGCTCCCGGCGGCCACGATCGGGTGGGGCGCCTGGGGTGACGTCGGCGCCGCGGCCGGGTCGCGCAACCCCGTGCTCGAGCCCCTCGGCACCGGGGAAGCGCTGTCGGCGCTGGACGCCGTCCTCGCGCGCGACCGCCAGGCGACCGGTGTCGCCCGCCTCGACGCCGAAACGGTGCTGGACCTGTTCCCGCGGCTGGCCGAGCGGCCGTTCTTCGGGCTGTTCGCACCGCGCACCGGGCCGTCCGCTTGGGACGGATTGGACGTGCTGCGGAAGAAAGCGTCGCCGGAGATCGCCCGGCAGGCGATCGCCGACCACCTGGCCGGGCTCGTCGCGGGCGTGCTGGGCTACGCGGACGTCGAGCGGGACGTGCCGCTCACCCGGCTCGGCCTCGACTCGCTGTCGGCGATGCGCGCGCGGGGCGCGGTCGAACGCGACTTCGGCCTGCCGCTGCCGATCCCGCTGCTCCTGCGCGGGGCCAGCCTGGCCGAACTCGCCGCGCACCTGGCCGAACAGGCAGGCTTCGGACCCGCGAAAGCGGAACCGGTCACCGCCGGGCCGCGCGATCCCGCCGAGCGGTGGGTGGCCCGCCACTGGCGGGCCGAGCTGGGCGGCCCGGAACCCGGCGTGCACGACGACTTCTTCGCCGTGGGCGGGGATCCCGAACGCGCGCGGCGGCTGCGTGCGGCGTTCGCGGAGCAGCTGGGCGCGGTGCCCCCGGTGGAGCGGCTGTTCGCCACGCCGACCGTCGCCGCGATGGCCGACCTGCTGCGCGCGGAACTCGAAGGCCACGGCGGCGGCCCGGTGCGGCTGCTGCGCGACGGCGTCGCCGAGCCGCTGTTCCTCTTCCACCCGGCCGGCGGCCCGACGAGCGTGTACCGCGAGCTCGTCCGGCTGCTGCCGGAGGGGCACCCGGTGTACGGGCTGGAGCGGATCGACGACGAGGACACCGTCGAAGCCAAGGCCGCCTGCTACGCCGAGCTGATCCGCGAGATCCAGCCGCGGGGCCCGTACCGGCTGGGCGGCTGGTCGTTCGGCGGCTGCCTCGCCTACGAGACGGCGCGGCGGCTGGACGGGCCGGTCGACCTCGTGGTCCTGATCGACTCGATCCTGCCGCTGCCGGCCCCGGGGAAGCCGGCGGACCTGCTGCTGGACCGCTTCGACCGCTTCGCCGAGCACGTGTCGCGGACCTACGGCGTCCCGTTCGCGATCCCGCGCGCGGAGCTGTCCGGGTTGGCCGAAGACGCCCAGATCCGCTGGGTCATGCGCAGCCTCGCCGAGCAGGTCCCGGACCTCGGGGCCGGCGTCCTGCGCCACCAGTACGAGTCCTATGTGGACGCACGAGTCGCGGAGCGGTACACGCCGGAGCCCTACGACGGCCGCGTGCTGCTGCTGCGGGCGCAGGACCCGCACCCGCTGACGACCACTTTGGACCCGCGGTACCTGCGCACGGACGAAACCCTGGGCTGGGACGCGTACTGCACGGACCTCGACGTCGTCCGGGTGCCGGGCGACCACGTCTCGATGATCGACCCGCCGCACGTCGCCGCGGTGGCCGCGGCGCTCGCGGCCCGGCTCGGAGCAGGGGTGCGGTGATGGACGAACTCACGCCGACCACGGCGTTCCGGATCGCCGATCTCGCGGCGCGCCAGGACGAAGCGGTCCGGATCGCCGAGAAGCGGGCCGTCGACCGCCAGCACGCCAAGGGCAAGCTCACCGCGCGCGAACGGATCGGGCTGCTGCTCGACCCGGGCTCGTTCGTCGAGCTCGACCAGTTCGCGCGGCACCGGTGCGCGGAGTTCGGCATGGACGCCAACCGGCCCTACGGCGACGGCGTCGTCACCGGGCACGGCACGGTCGACGGGCGGCAGGTCTGCGTCTTCTCGCAGGACTTCACCGTCTTCGGCGGCAGCATGGGCGAAGTCTCCGGCGAGAAGGTCCTCAAGGTGATGGACCTGGCCATGTCGCTGGGCTGCCCGGTCGTCGGCATCAACGACTCCGGTGGCGCGCGCATCCAGGAAGGCGTCGTTTCGCTGGCTTACTACGCCGAGCTGGGGCGGCGCAACGCCCACGCCTCCGGGGTCATCCCGCAGATATCGATGATCATGGGCCCGTGCGCGGGCGGGGCCGTCTACGCGCCGGCCATCACCGACTTCACCGTGATGGTCGACGAAACCTCGCACATGTTCGTCACCGGCCCCGACGTCGTGCACGCGGTGACCGGCGAGCGCGTCACCGCGCAGGAGCTGGGCGGTGCGGCGGTGCAGAGCGAAGTCGCCGGCAACGCCCACCACCGGGCCGCCGACGAGCAGGACGCGATCGAGTGGGTGCAGACCCTGCTCGGCTACCTGCCCGCGAACAACCTCGACCCCGCCCCGGAGTACGCCGACGACACCAGTCCCGTCGTCACGCCCGCCGACCTCGAGCTCGACCGGCTGGTGCCCGACTCGCCGAACCAGACCTACGACATGGCCGAGCTGATCGTCCGGCTGGTCGACGACGGCGAGTTCTCGGAAGTCCACAGCGCCTTCGCGCCCAACATGATCTGCGCGTTCGGCCGGGTCCAGGGCCGCACGGTCGGCGTCGTCGCGAACCAGCCACGGCACCAGGCCGGCGTCCTCGACATCGACGCCTCGGAAAAGGCCGCGCGGTTCGTGCGCTTCTGCGACGCCTTCTCGATCCCGCTGCTCACCCTCGCCGACGTACCCGGCTACCTGCCCGGCAGCGACCAGGAACGCGGCGGCATCATCCGCCGCGGCGCCAAGCTGATCTACGCCTATTCCGAGGCCACCGTGCCGAAGGTGACGGTGGTGGTCCGCAAGGCCTACGGCGGCGGTTACGCGGTGATGGGCTCCAAGCACCTCGGCGCCGACGTCACCCTCGCCTGGCCCACCGCGGAGATCGCGGTGATGGGCGCGGAAGGCGCGGTGCAGGTGCTCTACCGCCGTGAGCTGGCCGCGCTGCCACCCGAGCGGCGGGCGGCGGCGCGAAGACGGCTCACCGAGGAGTACCGCAAGCGCCACACCGGCCCGTACCTGGCCGCCGAACGCGGCTACGTCGACCAGGTCGTGCCGCCGTCGCAGACCCGGCTGCAGGTCGCGCGGGCCCTGCGGACGCTGCGGAGCAAACGGCAGACCCTGCCGGCCAAGAAGCACGGAAACATCCCCCTGTGAAGGAGACTTCGATGAGAGCCGCCCTGCTGATGCTGGCCGTCGTGGTCCTGGCCGCCAGTGGCGTCACCGCCGCCCAGGCGAGCCCCGCCGTGGCCGACGACGGCGCGAAAGTCGTCCAGGAAACGTGGCTCGACGCCCGGACGGTGGACCTGAAGATCGATTCCCCGGCGCTCGGCACCACCGGGATGGTCCGGCTGATCGTGCCCTCCGGCTGGGCCGCGCAGCCGACGCGCACCTGGCCCGTGCTGTTCCTGCTGCACGGCTGCTGCGAGCCCGTCGACTACAAGTCGTGGGACCAGTTCACCGATGTGAAAGCGTTCACCGCGACCAAGGACGCGCTCGTCGTGATGCCGACCGACGGGCCGGCCGGGATGTACACGAAGTGGTGGAACTTCGGGCTGTCGAGCAAGCCCGACTGGGACACGTTCCACACGGCCGAAGTGCGCCAGATCGTCGAACGCGGCTACCACGGCGGCACCCGCCGGGCGGTCGCCGGGCTGTCGATCGGCGGGTACGGCGCGATGGCGTACGCCTTCCAGCACAAGGGGATGTTCGCCGCGGCGGCGTCGTACTCCGGCGTGCCGAACACGCTCTACCCCGGCATCCCGGTCTGGATCATCGGCATCCTCGCCCGCGCCGGGATCTTCAACTACCTGAACCTGTGGGGCGACTCCTTCGGGATGCAGCCGATCTGGTCGTCGCACAACCCCTACGACCACGTCCAGGACCTGCGCGGCACGGCTCTGTACATCTCCTGCGGCAACGGGCAGACCGGGCCGCTCGACCCGCCCGGGCAGTCCGACGTCCTCGAACCGTCGGCGTTGCTCTCTTCCCAGAGCTTCACCGACAAGCTGCGCCAGGCCGGCATCCCGGCGACGGTGGACTACTACGGGCCCGGCACGCACAGCTGGCCGTACTGGCAGCGGGCCCTGCACGACTCCTGGCCGGTACTGGCCGGCGCGCTCGGACTCCCTGCCTGAGCACATTCCCTTTCCCCGATGGAGGTTGTGGTGAAGTCTGTCCACTTGCGACGCGTGCTTTCCGCGCTACTGGGCGTTTCCCTGGCGGCGCTGGGGGTCGTGGCCGCGAGCCCGCCGGCGGGTGCCGCCGCGGCGCCGATCCTGCCCGGCCCGTTCGACGACTCGTTCTACACCCCGCCGTCGCCGCTGCCGGCCGGGAAACCCGGTGACGTCCTGCGCTGGCGCCCGGCGGTGCCGCTGCTGAACGTCGCCAACGCCGACGCCTGGCAGGTCATGTACCTCTCGACCAACGCCCGCGGCCTGCCGGACGCGGTCACCGGGACGATCCTGGTGCCGAAGGGCAAGGACCCGGCGCAGGCGCCGATCGTCGGCTACGCCGTCGGCACGCAGGGCCCGGCGTTCAAGTGCACCGCGTCCAAGGCGATGGAACGCGGCACGCTGTACGACCAGCCCGCCATCAACGACTCGCTGTCCAGCGGGTTCGCCGTCGCGGTGACCGACTACGAGGGCTACTCGCCGACGACCACGCCGACCTACATCACCGGCCAGTCCGAAGGACCGGCGGTGATCGACTCCGTGCGGGCGGCGCAGAACCTCCCGGCCGCCAAACTGGCCAAGACCGCCAAGGTGATCTTCCAGGGGTACTCCCAGGGCGGCGGCGGATCGATGTGGGCGGGGGAGAAGCAGCCCACGTACGCGCCCGAGCTGAACGTCGTCGGCGTCGTCGCGGGCGGGGTGCCCGCCGACCTGACCGAAGTCGCGAAAGGACTCGACGGCTACATCGGGTTCGGGTTCCTCGCCTTCGCCGCGGTCGGGCTCGACGCCGCGTACCCCGATCTGAAACTGGATTCGTTCCTCAACGACACCGGACGGCAACAGTTGAACGACGCCAAGAAGAACGCGTGCGTCGCCGAACTGCTGCTGAACTATTCGTTCAAGAAGATCAGCGACTACACGACGTCGAACCCGTTGGGCACGCCGCAGTGGCAGGCTCGGCTCGCGCAGAACAAGCTGGGCGCGAACCCGCCGCGGGTGCCGGTGTTCCAGTACCACGCGAGCACCGACGAGATCGTCAACACGCCGCAGGCGGAAGCGCTGCACCGGACGTACTGCGCGGCCGGGGTCCGGGAACAGTGGCAGACCTACCTTTCCGACCACGCCACCGGCATCCTGGCCGGGAACGGGGATGCCCACCAGTGGATCGTCAAGCGGTTCGCCGGTGAGCAGGCCCCGTCCAACTGCTGACGCGTCAGAGCTCGCCCGCGGCGAAGGCGGCGGCGTCGGAGGCGTCGCCGCCATAGCTCAGGTGGGCCAGGAAGTTCGCGCCGCCCGGCTGGCAGATCGGGTCGCCGTCGGCGCAGTAGTCCTTGGTGCGGCTCTGGTAGGTCCCGGTCACCTGGCGGCCGATCGCGCGGATCGGGTTGCCGAACAACAGCACGGCCGCGACCCGCGGGGCCAGCTCCGCCGGGATGGTCGCGACGATCGGGCCGCCGACGACCGCGCCGTCGCTGCTGACGCCGAGGGAGTTGTCGACGACGTTGGCGCCCTGGGAGTAGCCGACCAGGACGAACCGCTGCTGCGGGCAGGCCGCGGCCTGCGCCTTGACGTGGTTGACCAGGTCGGTGTTGCCCTTCTGCACCGACGCCGGCTCGCCGAGGTCGGCCGGGTAGTCGACCCGGTAGCCGCTCACCGATCGCGGCCGCAGCTTGTTCTGCACGGCCTGGTAGACCGGGTCGCCGACGATGAGGCCGAGGGTGCCGGGTTCGAACGTGCCGCGGGCGACGGGCACGTCGACGTCGGTGCACGGCGCGGCCGACGCCGCGGGTGCGGTGGCGACGGCGAGCCCGGCGGCGGCGATGCCGACCGCGACGGCGGTGGAAAGCAAACGACTCATGGCTGAACCCACTTCTGCTGGGAAAACGGAATGTCCGCAAACGCTTTCTCGAAATGGCTGGAAAGGCAAGGGGGACTTCGAATTCCCGGGCGGAATTGTTCAACCGGTGACAATCGGTCCGATGTGGACGCTCAGGTGGCGCACTGCCCGGCGTCGACGTGGTCCAGCAGCGCGGGGTCGAGCCCGCGCAGGGCGGCCATCACGAACCCGGTGGCCAGCTCGCCCGCCGCGATCGGGTCGACGCCGGGGGAGTGGGAGACGTGCATCGCGGCCCGGCCGACCAGGCCGACCATCATCGCGGCCAGCAGGTCCGCGCCGGGGCCGGGCGTGCGGCCGTGGGCGAGCAGGTGCTCCCGGACGCGGTCGACGACGTGCGTGGTGACGGTGTCGGCCAGCGCGCGGCGCTCGTTCGACATCTCGTCGACGGCGGAGTCGAACAGCATCCGGAAGCTGTCCGGGTGCGCGCCGGCGTAGCGGAACATGGCCATCACGGCGAGGCGGACGCGGTCTTCGAGGGGACTGCCGCTCGCGGTTTCGTACGCGGTGAGGACCCAGTTCCGCAGCGCGGCGACCTCCCGGCTCACGGTGGCGCGGAAAAGGGCCGCCTTGTCCCCGAAATGCGCGTAGAGCGTCGGTTTGGTGGAGTCGGCGCGGGCGGCGATCAGGTCCATGGTGGCCTGGGCGTACCCGCGTTCGGCGAACACCGCGCGGGCGGCGTCGAGCAGCTCGCCGTCGGTGGGCCGGGCGGCCGGGCTCCGGCGCGTGCTGGATCGATCAGGGGACCGCGGCCTGCTCATGGAGGTGTACTGTACGGTCTCGCTGCTTTACCGCTCGGTAAAGCTCACCCGCCCCGCGAAGGGAGCCCGGTGTCCGGCGACCAAGCTCGGCAGCAAGTCCCGGTGGCGCACGACGTTTTCGGACGCGCGGAGCTGGCCGCGCTCATGCGCCCGGCGATCCCGTCGCTGGTGGAGTGGATCGTCCGGGAGGTGTGGCAGGCCGTCCCGGTCTACGCCCGGCACGGCCGCGTGACCCGGCACGGGGTCGAGTGCGCGGTGGTCCTGTTCGTCGACCTGGTCGAGGACCCGCTGGCGCCGCGGGAGCGGCTGTACGAGACGTGCCGCCGGCTCGGCGCGGGTGAGGCCTACGAAGGCCGGACCCTCGACGACCTGCAGGCGGCGTACCGCGTCGGCACCCGCGCGGGCTGGCGCTGGATCATGCGCCTCGGCCACCGGAAACGGCTGTCGTCGGCGGTGATGGCGCGCTTGGCGGAGATGCTCTTCGGCTACGCGGACGACCTGGCGCGGATGTCGATCCGCGGGCACCGCGAGGCGGAGGCGGAACTCGGCGGCACGCGGGCGGGCCTGCGCCGTCGCCTGCTGCGCCTGGTCACCGGCCCGGTGGCACCGACGGACGCGGTCGTCGCCGAACTCGCGACGGCGGCCGGGTGGCCGGTGCCCGGCGAGGTGGCGGCCGTCGTCCTCGAGGCACCGGTGGAACCGTGCTGGGGGCCCGAGGTGCTGGCCGACCTCGAACCACCGCAGCCCTGCCTGGTGGTGCCGGCGCCGGTGGACGAGCGGTTCCTCGCCGCGCTGGGCGTCCGGCTGGCGGTGGGGCCGCCGGTCGCGCCGTCGGCGTCGGCGCAGTCCCTGCGCTGGGCGCGGACGACGTTGCGGTTGGTGGGCGAAGGCGCGCTGCCGGATGTCGCGGTGACGTGGTGCGCGAAGCACCTGACGACGCTGTGGCTGCTCAGCGACCCGGCACTGGCCGAGCAGGTGGCCCGCCAGGAACTCGCGCCGCTGGCCCGGTTCCCGGACCGCACGCGCCGCCGGTTGAGCGAGACTTTGCTGTCGTGGCTGGAAAACGGCGGGAACTCGGAGAAGATCGCGGTGGACTTGTCGGTCCACCCGCAGACGGTCCGGTACCGCGTGCGCCAGCTGAAGGAGGCGTTCGGCGACCGGCTGGAGGATGCCGAGGCGCGGTTCGCGATGCAAGCGGCCTTGCGCGCCTCGGCCCTCCGGGCTCCGGGTGATCTCAGTTCTTCACCAGGGCGGTGACGGCTTCGGCGAGCGGCGTCGTCGGCCGGCCGATCAGGCGGCGCAGGTCGCCGGAGTCCGACGTCAGCTCGCCCTCGGCGATGCCGCGGTCGGCGTCGGCCAGCATGGCCGCGACGGGCTCGGGCAGCCCGGCGCCGACGAGCACCCGCCGGTACTGCTCGCCGGGCAGGTCCTGGTAGGTGACCGGCTTGCCCGCCGCGGCCGTCACGGCGGCGGCGAGGTCGGCGTAGCTCCACGGCTCGTCGCCGGCCAGCTCGTACACCTTGCCCTCGTGGCCTTCGCCGGTCAGGACCTCGACGGCCGCCTCGGCGAAGTCGATCCGCGGGACGCCGCCCAGCCTGCCCTCGCCGGCGCTGCCCACGAAGGACCCGACAGCGAGCGCCTGGGTGATCGTCTGCGCGTAGTTCTCGGTGTACCAGCCGTTGCGCAGGAAGGTGAACGGCACACCCGACGCGCGGATGGCCTCCTCGGTGGCCTTGTGGTCCGGCGCGAGCGACAGCTTCGACGTGTCGGCGGCCAGGATGCTCGTGTAGGCGAGGTGGCCGACGCCGGCCTCGCGCGCGGCCGCGATGACGGCTTGGTGCTGGGCCAGCCGCTGCCCGGGCGTGCTGCTCGAAATGAGCAGCACCTTGTCCGCCCCGGCGAACGCCGCGGCGAGGCTCGCCGGGTCGTCGTAGTCGGCCCGCCGCACCTGCACGCCCCGCGCGGCGAACTCGGCGGCCTTCGCCGGATCGCGCACGGCGGCGACGACCTCGGTGGGGGCGACCTTCTTCAGCAGGCCTTCCACGACCAGGCGGCCGAGCTGGCCGGTGGCACCGGTGACCACGATCATCTGCTGCTCCTCGCTCTTGGACTGCTTACCGTCAGAGTGTACTAACTTTTCGAAAGTGCAAACTGTTGGTGAGCATCCTCACCTGGGCTTGTGCGGTGCGCGAGGTACCGTTGACCCCATGAGCGAGTGGCTGGACGAGCACGGGCAGGTGGTGTTCGACGTCTTCGCGCAGGCGTGCACGTCCCGGACGACGCTCGAGCACATCACCGGCCGGTGGGGGATCCTGGCGATGGCCGCCCTCCACGACGGCACGCTCCGGTTCAACGCCCTGCGCCGCCGGGTGTCGGGAGTGAGCGAGAAGATGCTGGCCCAGACGCTGCAGGCACTGGAGCGCGACGGGTTCGTGCACCGCGAGGCCCAGCCGACGATCCCGCCGAAGGTGGAGTACAGCCTGACCCCCCGCGGCCGCCGCACGGCGGCGCTGCTGCTGGCGCTGATCGAGGACGTCGAGGGCCAGATGCCCGAGGTGATGGCGGCCAACGCGGAGTACGACGCGAAGCGCGAGGCGTAACGCGTTCTAGTTCGACCAGGGCGGCCGCACGGTCCGCGGCCCGGAGGTTCGAGGGGGCTGAAGTCGAATTCGGGGTTGTAGTCCAGGATCCCGGCGTCGCCAGGGTGTCCGGCCTACAGCACCGGGCTCTCCAAGTCGAGGAACCCGAACATCGCGGACTGTAGTCCGTGGCGTCGGCCGGTGCGGGTGGCCGGACCACCGACCTTGCCCAAAGTTGGAACGTGTTCTAGTTTTGGGGAGTGCAGACCGATCTGGGCCTTTCCGGCGCCGTCGTCCTGGTGACCGGCGGTGTCCGCGGGGTGGGCCGGGGCATCACCGACGTCTTCCTCGCCCACGGCGCCCACGTGGTCACCTGCGCCCGGCGCGAGGCCGCCACCGAAGCCGAGTTCCACGTCTGTGACGTCCGGGACGAGACGCAGGTCGAAGCCTTGGTCGAGCGGATCGTCGAGAAACACGGCCGCCTCGACGTCGTCGTCAACAACGCCGGCGGTGCCCCCTTCGCGCCCGCGGCCACCGCCTCGCCGCGCCTGCACGACAAGGTCGTCCAGCTCAACCTGCTCGCCCCGCTCCTGGTTTCGCAGCACGCCAACGCCGTCATGCAACGCCAGGACGGAGGCGGCTCCATCGTGATGGTCTCCAGCGTCAGCGGCACGCGCGCGTCACCCGGCACCGCCGCCTACGGGGCCGCCAAGGCCGGGCTCGACAGCCTCACCGCCAGCCTCGCCGTCGAGTGGGCGCCGAAGGTCCGGGTCAACGCCCTCGACGTCGGCATGGTGCGCACCGAACAGGCCCACCTGCACTACGGCAGCGAGGCCGCCGTCGAAGCGGTCGGCAAGACCGTGCCGCTGGGCCGGCTGGCCGAGCCGGCGGAAGTGGGCGCCTGCGCCGCCTTCCTCGCCTCCGGCCTGGCTTCCTACGTCTCCGGCGCGACCCTGCTCGTGCACGGCGGGGGAGAGGTCCCGGCGTTCCTCGCCGCGGCCGACGTCAACCAACGGGAGGATTCGTGAGCGGGTTGTGCCAGGACCGGGTGGTCGTGGTGACCGGCGCCGGCCGCGGCATCGGGCGGGCCCACGCCCTCGCCTTCGCCGCCGAGGGCGCGCCGGTGGTGGTGAACGACGTGGACGTCGACGCGGCCGCGGAAGTCGTCGCCGAGATCGAAGCCCGGGGCGGGAAGGCGGTCGCGAACACCTCCGACATCGCCGACTGGGCCGGGGCGAAGAACCTCGTCGACACCGCGCTGGCGAGCTTCGGCCGCCTCGACGTGCTGGTCAACAACGCCGGGTTCGTCCGCGACCGGATGCTGGTCAACCTGAGCGAGGACGAGTGGGACGCCGTCGTGCGCGTGCACCTCAAAGGCCACTTCGCCCCGCTGAGGCACGCCGCGGACCACTGGCGGGCCGAAGCGAAAGCCGGGCGCACCCCGAGCGCGCGCGTCATCAACACCAGTTCCGGTGCCGGGCTGCTGGGCAGCGTCGGCCAGGGCAACTACTCGGCGGCGAAAGCGGGAATCGCCGGGCTGACCGTCGTGGCGGCCGCCGAGCTGGCGCGCTACGGCGTGACGGTCAACGCGATCGCGCCCGCCGCGCGCACCCGGATGACCGAGGCGGTCTTCGCGTCGATGGCGCGGCCGGACACCGGGTTCGACGCGATGGCGCCGGAGAACGTCTCGCCGCTGGTGGTCTGGCTGGGCAGCGAGGAGTCCGCGCACGTCACCGGCCGGGTGTTCGAGGTCGAGGGCGGCAAGGTCTCCGTCGCACAGGCCTGGCGGCACGGCCCGGCCGTGGACAAGGGCGCCCGGTGGGACCCGGCCGAGCTCGGCCCGGTCGTGAAGGACCTGCTCGAGCGCGCGCCCGAGCCCGAACCCGTCTACGGAGCGAGCTGATGGGCATCCTGACCAAGCGCGACGGGCACGTCGAGGTCGTCACGGTCGACTTCCCGCCGGTCAACGCGCTGCCCGTGCAGGGCTGGTTCGCCCTCGCCGACGCGCTGAAGAAGGCCGGCGAGGACCCGGACGTCCACGTCGTCGTCCTCCGCGCGGAAGGCCGGGGCTTCAACGCCGGCGTCGACATCAAGGAGATCCAGCGCAGCGAAGGGTATGACGCGCTCGTCGGTGCGAACCGCGGCTGCTACGCGGCTTTCGGCGCGGTCTACGACTGCGCCGTGCCGGTCGTCGCGGCCGTGCACGGCTTCTGCCTCGGCGGCGGCATCGGGCTGGTCGGCAACGCCGACGTCATCCTCGCCTCCGACGACGCCACCTTCGGCGTCCCGGAAGTCGAGCGCGGCGCGCTCGGCGCCGCGACCCACCTGGCCCGGCTCGTGCCACAGCACCTCATGCGCACCCTCTACTTCACCGCCCGCACCATCACCGCCGCCGAGCTGCACGCGCACGGCTCGGTCTACCGGGTCGTCCCGCGCGCCGAGCTGGACGACGCGGCGCTGGCCGTCGCCCGGGACATCGCGAAGAAGGACCCGCGGGTCATCCGGGCGGCCAAAGAGGCGTTGAACGGCATCGACACCCAGCAGGTGCACCGCAGCTACCGGTTCGAGCAGGGTTTCACCTTCGAGCTCAACCTGCTCGGCGCGTCCGACGAAGCCCGCGAGGAGTTCTTGAATGGCCGATAAGCGCACGACCGCCGACGACGTGGCGGCCGAGCTGAAGGACGGCATGACGATCGGGATCGGCGGCTGGGGCTCGCGGCGCAAGCCGATGGCCCTGGTCCGCGCGATCCTCCGCACGCCCGTCAAGGACCTCACCGTCGTCTCCTACGGCGGCCCGGACGTCGGCCTGCTGTGCGCGGCGGGCAAGGTGAAGCGCGTGGTCTTCGGGTTCGTCACCCTGGATTCGATCCCGTACGACCCGTGGTTCGGCCGCGCCCGCGAGACCGGCGCGATCGAGGTGACCGAGTACGACGAAGGCATGTTCGGCACGGCGTTGTCCGCGGCGATGCAGCGGCTTCCGTTCCTGCCGACGCGGGCGGGACTCGGCTCGGAAGTGATGCGCGCCAACCCCGGCCTCCGCACGGTGCGGTCGCCCTACGAAGACGGCGAGGAGCTGGTCGCGGTCCCGGCGCAGCACCTGGACGTGGCGCTGGTGCACCTCAACCGCGCGGACGCCCGCGGCAACGCCCAGTACCTCGGCCCGGACCCGTACTTCGACGAGCTGTTCGGCCTGGCCGCGGACCGCTGTTTCGTGTCGGTGGAGAAAGTCGTGGAGACGGCCGAGCTGACCGCCGCCGGGCCGGTGCAGTCGCTGCTGCTCAACCGCGGTGCCGTCGACGGGGTCGTGGCGGCGCCGCGGGGTGCGCACTTCACGACGGCGGTGCCGGACTACGGCCGGGACGAGCGGTTCCAGCGCCATTACGCGGCCTGCGCCAAGGACCTGGAGGCGTGGCCGGGGTTCGTGGACCGGTTCCTGTCCGGTGACGAGCGTAGCTATCTGTCCGAAGTGGACAAGTTCGAGGCGGAGGCGGCATGAGCGCGACCCGGGCCGAGATCGTCGTCGTGGCGATGGCCGAGGTGTTCCGCGGCGACGGCGAGATCGTCGTCAGCCCGATGGGCTTCATCCCGCAGCTGGGTGCCAGGCTCGCGCGGCTGACGTTCGAA
Source organism: Amycolatopsis sp. NPDC049691 (assembly GCF_040675005.1). Taxonomy (NCBI): domain Bacteria; kingdom Bacillati; phylum Actinomycetota; class Actinomycetes; order Pseudonocardiales; family Pseudonocardiaceae; genus Amycolatopsis; species Amycolatopsis sp. NPDC049691. The sequence goes on along the minus strand of NZ_JBFANX010000007.1, from coordinate 110,523 downwards.
CCCGACCTGCTGATGTCCGACGGCGAGGCCTGCCTCGTGACGACCGACGGCGTGGTCGAGGGCTGGCAGCCGTTCCGCAAGATGCTGGACACGATCGTCCCGCACGGACGGCGGCACGTCGTGATGGGCGCCAACCAGATCGACCGGTACGGCAACCAGAACATCTCCGCGATCGGCGACCACGCCCGGCCGAAGAAGCAGCTGCTGGGCGTGCGCGGCGCGCCGGGCAACACGGTCAACCACCGCACGAGCTACTGGGTGCCCCGGCATTCCACCCGGGTCTTCGTGGACAGCGTCGACGTCGTTTCCGGGGTGGGGTACGACAACGCGGCGAAGGCGGGCCCGTCGGCGCAGAAGTACCACGACGTCCACCGGGTCGTGTCGAACCTCGGGGTGTTCTCCTTCGGCGGCCCGGACCACGCGATGCGGGCGGTGTCCGTGCACCCCGGCGTCACCCGGGAGGAGGTCGCGGCGGCGACGGCGTTCGAAATCGACTTCACCGGCACCGCGACCAGCCGCGAGCCGACCGACGACGAGCTGCGGCTCATCCGGGAGGTCCTCGACCCGAAGAGCCTGCGGGACAAGGAAGTCCCGGCGTGAAGACCGCGCTGACCGAGCTCGTCGGCGTCGAGCACCCGGTCGTGCAGACCGGGATGGGCTGGGTCGCCGGGCCGCGGCTCGTCTCGGCGACGGCCGAGGCGGGCGCGCTCGGCATCCTCGCCTCGGCCACGATGACCTTCGCCGAGCTGGCGGCCGCGATCACCGAAGTCAAGAAGCGCACGGAAAAGCCGTTCGGCGTCAACCTGCGCGCCGACGCGGCCGACGCCGGCGACCGCGTCGACCTGCTGATCCGCGAGGGCGTCAAGGTGGCGTCGTTCGCGCTCGCGCCGCGCGAGGAGATGATCGCGAAGCTGCGCGACCACGGGATCGTCGTGATCCCGTCGGTCGGCGCGGCACGGCACGCCGAGAAGGTCGCCGCCTGGGGTGCCGACGCCGTCATCGTCCAAGGCGGCGAAGGCGGCGGGCACACCGGGGGAGTGGCGACCACGCTGCTGCTGCCGTCGGTGCTGGACGCCGTCGACATCCCGGTCGTCGCCGCCGGCGGCTTCTTCGACGGGCGCGGTCTCGCCGCCGCGCTCGCCTACGGGGCCGCGGGGGTCGCGATGGGCACCCGGTTCCTGCTGAGCAAGGAGAGCACGGTCCCCGACGACGTCAAGCGCGTCTACCTCGAGCAGGGTCTCACCGGGACGGTCGTCACCCGGCGCGTCGACGGCCTGCCGCACCGGGTGCTGCGCACCGACCTCGTCGAGAAGCTCGAACGCACCGGCCGGCTCCGCGGCCTGGCGCAGGCCGCGCGCAACGCGCTGCGCTTCCGGAATATCACCGGACTGTCCCCGGTTGCGATGGTCAAAGAAGGCCTTGCGATGAAGCACGGCAACGATCTGACCTGGAGTCAGCTGGTCATGGCGGCCAACACCCCGATGCTGTTGCGGGCGGGGCTGGTCGAGGGCCGGACGGACGCGGGAGTGCTAGCGTCGGGACAGGTGGTGGGCATGATCCACGACCTGCCCACGGTGGCCGGGATCGTCGAGGGCACAGTGGCCGAGGCAGGTGAGATCCTGCGGCGACTCGGCCGGGATACGGGAGGGTGAGCGTGACGCTCAAGGTCGGTTACAAGGCGTCGGCGGAGCAGTTCGGACCGCGGGACCTGGTCGAGTACGCGGTGCGTGCCGAAGAGGTCGGCCTCGACTCGGTCTGGGTGTCGGACCACTTCCTGCCGTGGCGCCACGAGGGCGGCCACGCGCCGTGGGCGCTGGCGTGGATGCCGGCGGTGGCCGAGCGGACGAAGCGGGTGCAGATCGGCACGAGCGTGCTGACTCCGACGTTCCGGTACAACCCGGCCGTGATCGCCCAGGCGTTCGCGACGATGTCGCTGCTGTCGAACGGCCGGGTGATCCTCGGCGTCGGGACCGGCGAGGCGCTGAACGAGATCGCCGTCTCGGGTCGTGAGTGGCCGGAGTTCAAGGAGCGCTTCGCCCGCCTGCGTGAGTCGATCAAGCTGATCCGCGAGCTGTGGACCAGCGACAACGTGAACTTCAAGGGCGACTACTACGAGCTGGTGGACGCCAAGATCTACGACCGGCCGGAGCAGCCGGTGCCGGTGTACGTCGCCGCGGGCGGCCCGGTGGTGGCCAAGTACGCGGGCCGCGCGGGTGACGGGTTCATCTGCACCTCGGGCAAGGGCATGGACCTCTACACCGAGAAGCTGATGCCGGCGGTCAAGGAAGGCGCCGAGGCGGCGGAGAAGACCGTCGAGGACGTCGACCGGACCATCGAGATCAAGCTGTCCTACGACCGCGACCACGAGAAGGCGCTGGAGAACACGCGGTTCTGGGCGCCGTTGTCGCTGTCGGCGGAGCAGAAGCACAGCGTCTCCTCGGCCGAGGAGATGGAACGGCTGGCCGACGAGCTGCCGATCGAGCAGGTCGCCAAGCGGTGGATCGTGGCGTCGGACCCGGACGAGGCCGTGGCGCAGATCAAGCCGTACCTGGACGCGGGCCTCAACCACCTCGTGTTCCACGGCCCGGGCCACGACCAGGAGCGGTTCCTGACCCAGTTCTCCGAGGACGTGCTCCCGAAGCTGCGCGCCCTCGGCTGAGCCCGGAGTTCGCCCGGCCGGCGCCACCGGCCGGGCGAACCGGGACGGCTCAGTGCACCTCGACCGTCGACTTCACTGCGCGGTCGCCCTTGTAGCCGTTGCAGACCGCCGTGCTGGTCTTCCCGACACGGACCCACGGGCCCGTGCGGTCGTAGTCGATGGCCCACTTGGACGAGCAGTGGGTCCAGGCGCGGTACTCGCCGGTGCCGTTGGTGCACACGGCCGCGGCGCTCTTCGCCTCGGGGTGGGTGACCGTGCAGTCGTAGGGATCGGCGGACGCCGTTCCCGTGCCGAGGGCGAACAGCGACGCGCCGAAGAGCGCGGTGACACCCAGCATGCCGATGCGTTTCATGGATTCTCCCCTGGTCGCCCGGCGCCACCGGCGCCGCGCATCGTCGGATTCGGCTCGACCGTAGATCCACTTCGCCCCTCGGGAACACGGTCGATCCCGGCCATTGGCCGCACCCGGACGGCTCAGGAGAGGCGCTCGATGATGGTCACGTTGGCGGTGCCGCCGCCTTCGCACATCGTCTGCAGGCCGTAACGTCCCTCGCGGCGCTCCAGCTCGTGCAGGAGTGTCGCGAGGAGCTTCGTGCCGGTCGCCCCGATCGGGTGGCCGAGGGCGATCCCGCCGCCGTTCACGTTCACGCGGGACGGGTCCGCGCCCGTTTCGTCCAGCCACGCCAGCACCACGCTCGCGAACGCCTCGTTGACCTCGAACAGGTCGATGTCCTCGATCGCGAGCCCGGTTTTCCGCAGCGCGTGGGACGTCGCCGGGATCGGGCCGGTCAGCATCCACACCGGGTCCGCCGCGCGCACCGACAGGTGGCGGATGCGCGCCCTCGGGGTCAGGTCGTGCTCCTTCACGAACGCTTCCGACGCCAGCAGTGCCGCGCTCGCGCCGTCGGAGATCTGGCTGGCCACCGCCGCCGTCAGGCGCGACCCCTCGCTCAGCGGCTTCAACCCGCGCATCCGCTCGAGCGACGTGTCCCGGCGCGGCCCCTCGTCGTGCCGGAAGCCGTCGACCGGCGCGATTTCCGCGTCGAACCGGCCGGAATCGATGGCCGCGAGGGCTCGCTGGTGGCTGCGGAAGGCGTAGTCCTCCATGGCCTCCCGGCTGAGGTCCCAGTGCTCGGCGATCATGTCGGCGCTGCGGAACTGCGACACCTCGACGCTGCCGTAGCGCTCCTGCCAGCCCTTCGAGCCGGAGAACGGGTCGTCGAAGCCGTACTCGCGCCCGGCCAGCATCGCCGCGCTGATCGGGATGCGGCTCATGTTCTGCACACCCCCGGCCAGGACGAGGTCCTGCGTGCCCGACATGACCGCCTGCGCCGCGAAGTGCACGGCCTGCTGGCTCGACCCGCACTGCCGGTCGACCGTCACCCCCGGCACGTGGTCGGGGTAGCCGGCCGCGAGCCACGCGGTGCGCGCGATGTTGCCCGACTGCGGGCCCAGGGTGTCGGTGCAGCCGAGGATGACGTCGTCGACGAGGTCCGGATCGACGCCGGTGCGCTCGACGACCGCCTTGATGACGTGCGCGCCGAGGTCGGCCGAGTGCCACCCGGACAGCGCGCCGCCGCGGCGCCCCACGGGCGTGCGGACCGCGTCGAGGAGGAAGGCTTCGGGCACGAGGAGGCTCCTAGGGGTGCTGGCTGGAGACGGAGACGACTTCGCCGGTCAGGTAGCTCGCGTAGTCGCTGGCGAGGAAGACCATGACGTTGGCGACTTCCCAGGGTTCGGCCGCGCGGCCGAACGCCTCGCGTTTCGTGAGGTCGTCGAGGAGTTCGTCGCTGGTGACCTTGGCCAGGAACGGGTGCATGGCCAGGCTGGGGGCGACGGCGTTGATCCGGACGCCGTGCTCGGCGGCGTCGAGGGCCGAGCACCGGGTGAGCGCCATGACCCCGGCTTTCGCGGCGGCGTAATGGGCTTGGCCGGCCTGGGCGCGCCAGCCGATCACCGACGCGTTGTTGACGATCGCCCCGCCGCCGCCCTGGGCGACGAACTGCTTGAGCGCCGCGCGGGTGCACCGGAAGGTGCCGGTGAGGGTGATGTCGAGAACGCGGGACCACTCGTCGTCGGTCATGTCCAGCACGGACTTCGTGCCGCCGAGCCCGGCGTTGTTGACCATGACGTCCAAGCGGCCGAAGTGGTCGACCGCGCCGTCGATCAGGGCCTGGACCTCGTCTTCCTTCGTGACATCGCAGGGCAGCGCGTGCACCTTGCCCAGCTCGGCCAGTTCGGCGGCTTTCTCGCCGAGGCGCCGCTCGTGCCAGTCGCTGATCACCACCTGAGCGCCTTCTTCGAGGCAGCGTTTCGCGACGGCGGAGCCGATGCCGGTGCCGGCGGCGGCGGTGACCACGACGACCTTGCCGGTCAGCAGCTCGTGGCCGGGTGGGTACTGGGGAATCACGGTCGTGCCTCCCGGGGCAGGCCGAGGACGCGCTCGGCGATGATGTTGCGTTCGATTTCGTCTGAGCCGCCGTAGATGGTGTCGGCGCGGGTGAACAGGTAGAGCCGCTGGAAGTCGTCCAGCTCGCCTCCGGTGCCGACCAGCGATCGCGCGCCGCGGGCGCGCATGGCGAGTTCGCCGAGCCCGCGGTGCCACTGCGCCCACAGGAGCTTGCCGACGGCGACCTCCGGTCCGGCGGCCCGGCCGAGGGTGCGCAGGGCGTGCGCGCGCAGGACGCGCAGGCCGATGCGGGCGCGGGTGAGGTCGGCGCGCAGGAGCGGGTCGTCGTAGGTGCCGAGCCGTTTCGCTTCGGCGGTGATGTCGTCGAGTTCGCGACGGAAGCCGATCTGCTGGCCGAGGGTGGAGACGCCGCGTTCGAAGCCGAGGGTGGCCATGGCGATCTTCCAGCCCTCGCCGGGGGCGCCGACGACGTGGTCGGCGGGGGTGCGGGCGTCGTCGAAGAAGACTTCGTTGAACTCCGAGGTGCCGGTCAGCTGCTGGATCGGCCGCACGGTGACGCCGTCCTGGCGCAGCGGGACCAGGAGGTAGGAGAGGCCGTGGTGGCGCTGGGAGCCCGGTTCGGTGCGGGCGACCACGAAGCACCAGTCGGCCACGTGGGCCAGGGACGTCCAGATCTTCTGGCCGTTGACGACCCATTCGCCGTCGCGCAGGACCGCCGAGGTCGAGACCGCGGCCAGGTCGGAGCCGGCGCCGGGCTCGGAGTAGCCCTGGCACCAGAGTTCCTCGACGGCGACGATCTTGGGCAGGAACCGGTTCCGCTGCTCGGGTGTGCCGAAGGCGATGAGCGTCGGGCCGAGCAGCTGTTCGCCGATGTGGTTGACGCGGGCGGGCGCGCCGGAGGCCGCGTACTCCTCGTGGAACGCGACTTGCTCGTCGAGGGAGAGGCCCCGGCCGCCGTGTTCGACCGGCCAGCCGACGCACGTCCAGCCCGCGGCGGCGAGGTGGCGTTCCCAGGCCAGGCGCAGGTCGAAGGCTTCGTGCTCGCGGCCCGGGCCGCCGAGGCCGCGCAGCTGAGCGAACTCGCCGGTCAGGTTGTCCGCGAGCCAGCCCGCGACCTCGCGGCGGAATCGCGTCGGTTCCACGCACGCCTCCTTGCTGCCGAGCCGGTCCGGCACCTAGGGTAATGAGAACACGTTCTAGTTTGTCGGTCCAGAGGAGGGTGTGGTGGGACAGACCACGATCCCGGCCGTCGTCCGCAATGCCGCCGCGAAGTTCGGCGCCGCGGAGGCACTGGTCGACGGCGAAGTCCGGCTCGGCTTCGACGCGCTTCTGGAACGTGTTCAAGTGGTCGCGCGGGCCTTCGCCGCCTGCGGTGTCCAGCCCGGTGACCGCGTCGCCATCACGCTGCCGAACACCCACCACTGGGTGCTCACGGCGCTGGGCGCGCTCTACGCGGGCGCGTCCCTGGTGCCGGTCAACACGCGGTTCACCGCCGCCGAGACCGTGGACCTGCTGGTCCGCAGCCGGGCGAAAGCGCTGGTCGTGGCCGCGGACTTCCTCGGCGCCGACCGCCACGCCGCGATCGTGGCGACCGGCGCCGCCCTGCCCGACCTCGGCACGGTCGTCCGGGTGCCCCTGGAGCGGCCGCACCGGCCGGTGCCCGGGACCCTGGGCTGGGCCGAGTTCCTGGACCTCGCCGGGCGGATCCCGCTCGCCGACGCCGAACGCCGCGCGGACGCCGTCCGGCCGGACGACGTCAGCGACATCCTGTTCACCTCCGGCACGACCGGCCGGTCGAAGGGCGTGCTGTCGGCGCACCGCCAGGTGGTCGGCGTCGCCGCGGCCTGGGCGGAGTGCGGCCGGGTCACCGCTGAGGACCGGTACCTGGTGATCAACCCGTTCTTCCACAGCTTCGGCTACAAGGCCGGCATCGTGGTGGGCCTGCTGACCGGCGCGACGATCGTGCCGCAGGCGGTCTTCGACGTGCGGGCCGCCCTGGAGCTGATCGAGCGCGAACGCGTCTCGGTGCTGCCGGGCGCGCCGACGATCTTCCAGTCGCTGCTGAACGCGCCCGGGCGCGGCGACCTCTCGTCGTTGCGGCTGGCGGTGACCGGCGCGGCCGACGTGCCGGCGTCGCTCGTCCGCCGCATGCGGTCCGAGCTGGGCTTCGACATCGTCCTGACCGCGTACGGCCTCACCGAAGCCGTCGTGGTGACGATGTGCCGCCCGGGCGACGACGCCGAGCTCGTCGCGCGCACGTCCGGCCGCGCGACGGCGGGCTTCGAGGTCGCCGTCCAGGGCTCGCCCGGCGAGGTCGTGGTCCGCGGGCCGAACGTGATGCTCGGCTACCTCGACGACCCGGACGCCACCGCGAAGGCCGTCGACGAGCAGGGCTGGCTGCACACCGGCGATGTCGGCGAACTCGACGCCGAGGGCAACCTCACGCTCACCGGCCGGCTCAAGGACATGTACATCTGCGGCGGCTTCAACGTCTACCCGGCCGAGGTCGAGCACGCGCTGACCGAGCTGGACGGCGTCCGCGACGTCGCCGTCGTCGGCGTCCCGGACGATCGGCTCGGCGAGGTCGGCAAGGCCTTCGTCGTCGGCACCGGCCTGACCGAGGGGGACGTCGTGGCGTTCTGCCGCGAACGGCTCGCCAACTACAAGACCCCGCGGTTCGTCGAGTTCCTGGACGAGCTGCCGCGCAACGCTTCCGGCAAGGTGCTGAAGCGGCTGCTGACCGAGGAGAACGCATGAGTGAACCGGTGGTCCGCTCCGAGCGGCGCGGGCCGGTCGCGGTGGTCACGATGAACCGGCCGGACTACCGCAACGCCCAGAACTCGGCCATGACCTACGCGCTCGACGACGCCTTCGCCGAGGCCGTGAACGATCCCGAGGTGAAGGTGATCGTGCTGGCGGGGGCGGGCAAGCACTTCTCGGCCGGGCACGACATCGGCAGCCCGGGCCGGGACGCGGACCGGACGTTCGACCGGCGCGCGGTGCTGTGGTGGGACCACACCGATCGCGACGGCGGCGACCAGCGGTTCGCCCGCGAGTCCGAGGTCTACCTCGGGATGTGCCGGCGGTGGCGGGAAATCCCGAAGCCGATGATCGCCAGCGTCCAGGGCGCGTGCATCGCCGGCGGGCTGATGCTGGCGTGGGTGTGCGACCTGATCGTCGCCGCGGACGACGCGTTCTTCGCCGATCCGGTGGTGCGGATGGGGATTCCGGGTGTCGAGTACTTCGCGCACCCGTGGGTGCTCGGACCGCGCGCGGCGAAGGAAGTCCTGTTCACGGGTGAGCGGTTCACTGTCCAGCAGGCCAAGGAGTGGGGGATGGTGACGCGGATCGTGCCACGGGCCGAGCTGGAACAGCACACCCTCGCGCTGGCGGAGAAGATCAGCGGGATGCCGCAGTTCGGGCTGGCGCTGGCGAAGAAGGCCGTCAACCAGGCCGAGGACCTGATGGGGCTGCGGTCCGGAATGGACTCGGTGTTCGGGTTGCACCACCTGGCGCACGCGCACAACGCGGAAACCTCGGAGGACTCGCTCGGCGGGCAGTCGGCGCGGTCGATGCGCGACGCGAACAAGGGCGCGTGATGGACCTCGACATCGACTCCGCGTCCGCGGCTTTCCGCGACGAGGCCCGGGAGTGGCTGGCTGCGCACGTGCGTACGCTGCCGTCGATGGACACCGCCGAGGGTTTCGCGGCGCACCGGGAGTGGGAGGCGGAGCTGGCCGAGGCGCGGTGGTCGGTCGTGTCGTGGCCGCGCGAGTACCACGGCCGGGACGCTTCGATGCTGCAGTGGCTGTTGTTCGAGGAGGAGTACTACGCGTCGGGCGCGCCGGGGCGGGTGAGCCAGAACGGGATCTTCATGCTCGGCCCGACGTTGTTCGCCCACGGGACGCAGGAGCAGCGCGACCGGATCCTGCCCGCGATGGCGACGGGTGCGCAGGTGTGGGCGCAGGCGTGGTCGGAACCGGAAGCCGGCAGCGACATCGCCGCGTTGCGCAGCACGGCAGTACGCACCGACGGCGGCTGGCTGCTGTCCGGGCAGAAGACGTGGAGTTCGCGGGCCACCTTCGCCGATCGCGCGTTCGGTCTCTTCCGGACCGACCCCGACGCCCAGCGCCACCACGGCCTGACCTACTTCATGGCCGACCTGTGTGCCGGAGGCGTGACGGTCCGGCCGATCCCGCAGCTGGACGGCGAGCCGGGGTTCGCGGAGATCTTCTTCGACGACGTGTTCGTCCCCGACGAGGACGTGATCGGGGAGGTCGGACAGGGCTGGCGGGTCGCGATGACGACCGCCAACAACGAGCGTGGCCTGTCGCTGCGCAGCCCGGGCCGGTTCCTTGCCGCGGCCGATCGCCTGGTCGGCCTCTGGCGTTCCGGTGGCGCCGAAGAGTCCACAAAGGACCGCGTCGCGGACGCCTGGATCGGGGCCCGCGCCTACCAGCTCTACACGTTCGGCACGGTGAGCAGGCTGGCCCAGGGTGGCGAACTGGGCCCGGAGTCGAGCGTGAACAAGCTGTTCTGGTCGCATTTGGACGTCGAACTCCACGAGACGGCTTTGGACGTACTCGGTCCGGCCGCGGAGACCGACGAGGCGTGGGTGAACGGCTACCTGTTCTCCCTCGCCGGGCCGATCTACGGCGGCACCGACCAGATCCAGCGGAACACGATCGCCGAACGGCTGCTGAAACTGCCGAGGGAGGCCCGTCGATGAGGTTCCAGCTGTCGCCGGAGCACCGGCAGTTCGCCGCGACGCTGCACGACCTGCTGGGCGGCGCGGACACCGCGGCGACCGCCCGCGCCTGGGCGGCGGGGGAGCACGACCGCGGCCTGAAGCTCTGGCGCGCGCTCGCCGACGTCGGGGTGTTCGGGCTGCTCGTGCCCGAGGACGCCGGCGGCCTCGGCGCCGGCCCGGTCGAGCTGGTCGTCGCGTTCGAAGCGCTCGGCTACCACGCCGTCCCGGGCCCGCTCGCCGAGTCGGCGGCGGTCGCCCCGGCGCTGCTGACCGGCGACCGGCTCGCCGCGCTCGCGGAAGGCGACCTCGTGGCCACCGTCGCCGCGCCGCCGGAAGTCCCTCTGGCGCTGGACGCCGACGTCGCCGGAGTCGTGCTGGACCTCACCGGCGCCGAACTGGAAGCGGAGCCGGAACTCGTCCGCTCGATCGATCCGGCCCGGCGGCTGTTCCGGGCTCCCGCCACCCCGGCGGGCGAGCCGGCCGCCTTCGACAGGGGTGTCCTGGCCGTGTCCGCCCAGCTGCTCGGCGCCGGTCAGTGGCTGCTCGACACCTCGGTGGCGTACGCGAAACAACGCCGCCAGTACGGCCGCGCCATCGGCGAGTACCAGGCGATCAAGCACCTGCTCGCCGACGTCGCGACCCGGCTCGAACTCGCCCGCCCGCTGCTCCACGGCGCGGCGGTGGCCGGAGAGACGTTCGCCCGGGACGTCTCGGCGGCGAAGGTCATGGCGGGCGACGCCGCGTACCTCGCCGCGCGGACGGCCCTGCAGGTGCACGGCGCCATCGGCTACACGGCCGAGCACGACCTCGGGCTGCGGCTGACGAAGGTGCGGGCGCTCGCCGGCGCGTGGGGGACCGGGTCGTTCCACCGGACGCGGGTGCTGCGATGACCGATCCCCTGGACACCGAGGAAGCCCGTGCCCTGCGCGATGCCGTCCGGGCGCTGCTGACCCGCCGGTCGGGGCCGGAGGCGGTGCGGGCGGCGATGGCGTCCCCGCTCGGGTACGACGACAAGCTCTGGTCGACGCTGTGCGAACAGATCGGCGTCGCCGCCCTCGCGATCCCCGAGCACTACGGCGGTGCGGGTGCCGGCCTGGCCGAGGTGTGCGTGGTCATGGCCGAACTCGGCCGGACGCTGGCCCCCGCGCCGCTGCTCGGCTCGGCGGTGCTGTGCGGGGAAGCGTTGCTGCGCACGGGGAACGACGAGGCCTGCGAACGGCTGCTGCCGGGTATCGCCGCGGGCACCACCCTCGCCGCGCTGGCCTGGTCCGGCGAGGACTGGTCGCCGTCGCTCACCGCGTCGGACACCGGACTCGACGGCCGCGCGCACTACGTCCTCGACGGCGACCTCGCGGACGTTCTTCTGGCGGTGGCCCGGACAGCGGACGGCCTCGGCCTGTTCGAGGTGCCCACCGACGGCGTCCGCCGCGAGCGCGTCACCACCCTCGACCCGACGCGGCGGCTGGCCGTGGTGGACTTCGCGGCGACGCCGGCCCGGCGCCTCGACGCCGACGGTTTCCCCCTGGGGAAGCTGCTCGACACGGCGGTGATCGCGGTGGCGGCAGAGCAGGTCGGCGCGGCGGCCCGCGCACTGGAACTGACGGTGGAGTACACGAAGCAACGCCGCCAGTTCGGCCGCCCGATCGGCTCGTTCCAGGCGCTGAAGCACCGGATGGCCGACGTGCACGTCCACGTCGAGGCGGCGCGCTCGGCGCTGTACGCGGCGATTGTGGACGGTGACGCCGAAGCGGTCACGACGGCGAAAGTCGTGTGCGGCGAGGCGTTTTCCCACGCGGCGGCCGAGATGATCCAGCTCCACGGCGGCATCGCGATCACGTGGGAGCACGACGCCCACCTGTACTTCAAGCGCGCGCACGGAACCGCCCTCCTCTTCGGCGACCCCCTCAGGTGACGCGAAAGACCGGCCAGCCGATCTCGGTGCGCCACGCAGCGGGATCGCTCGTGTCACGAGGGCCGGCGACGTAGACCTCCCGCACCGGCCCGGCCACCGACATCGCGTTCTCCACCACCCAGGTCCCGAGTTCGCCGTAGGTGACCTCGACGCCGTCGTGCTCGCCGACGTGGGTGGTGACGGCCAGTTCCGCGGCCGGCAGCACCACGGGGTGGACGCGTCCGGTGCGAGGCGGCGCGGCGGTCGGCAGGTAGACGAGCGCGTGCCCGCGTTCCTGTTCGAACAGGGCGTTGTCGTAGCAGCCGCCCGGCGGTCCGGTCGCGGCGGCGCCGACGGCCGCCTCCAGTTCGGCCATCGCGCCGGCGAACCAGGCCTCGACGTCGCCATGCCCGACCACGGCCTCCACCGCCGCGACCGTCCGGGCGGGCTCCGCACGCAGCTCGACGTCGATCGGCGCGGGGTCGGGCCGGAGCAGGCGCCGCAGCGACACGACCGCGGCCCGGGTGCGGTCGAGCACGTCCTCGAGGCGGTGCAGGTGGTCCGCGACCAAGGCCGCCCGGACATCGGGGTCGGGCGTCCGCAGGATGCGCTGCACGTCGCTCAGGGGGACGTCGAGTTCGCGGAGCCGGTGGATGACCTGCGCGGCCGGGATCTGGTCGACGCCGTAGTAGCGGTAGCCGGTGGCCTCGTCCACCACGGCGGGTTCCAGCAGGGCGGCCTCGTGGTACCGGCGCAGGGTCCGCACGCTCAAGTGGGTCAGCCGCGAAAACTCCCCGATGCTCAGCATTCCTCCATTCTGGACTCTCTCCCCGGGGGAGGGTCCACGGCTTGACCCTCCCACGCCGTGAGCTCCCACGATGGGCTCATGACACAGCACACCGATCTCCCGTCCGAACTGCTCCCGGCCACCGTGCGCGAGTTCTTCGCCGCCCACGTCGTCCGCGACGCCGACACCGCCTCGTCGTTCCTCACCGAGGACGTGGTCGTCGTCGACCAGGACGAAACCTTCCGCGGCCGCGAGGAGGTCCACGCGTTCCTGCGGGACGCCGGGTCCGAGTTCGAGTACACGACCGAGCAGATCGGCGCTCGCCGCGTCGACGACGCCCACTGGGTGGTGACCGTGCGGCTCGAGGGCACCTTCCCGGGTGGCGTCGCCGAGCTCGACTACCGGTTCACGGTGCGGGACGACCTCATCGCCGAGCTCGTCATCGCCAACCACGCAGCCTGACCTACGCCGACTTCAGGGGAGTAAGAAATGTCTGGTTCACATCGTGATCGTCTCGACGGTCGCCGGGCCCTGGTCACGGGCGGTTCCAAGGGCTCGGGCAAAGCCGTCGTGGAGAGGCTGCGGGAAATGGGTGCCGACGTGTACGTGACGGCGCGAACCATGCCCGACGGGTACGAGTACCCCGACCGGTTCATCGAAGCGGACGTGACGACGATCGAAGGCACCGACGCGGTGGCCGCTCGCATCGCCGAGACCGGCGGCGCACTCGACATCCTGGTGCACGTCGTCGGAGGTGCGTCGACGCCGGCCGGTGGATTCGCGGTCATCACCGATGACCAGTGGCTCACCGAGCTTAACCTCAACTTCCTGGGAGCGGTGCGGCTCGATCGGGCTCTGCTCCCGGCGATGATCGAGTCCGGTGCGGGGGTGGTGGTGCACTTCACCTCGATCCAGCGTGAACTGCCGCTGTACGACGCGTCCCTGGCGTACGCGGCAGCGAAGGCCGCTCTGCGCACGTACAGCAAGGGGCTCGCCAACGAGGTCGCGCCGCGCGGCGTGCGGGTCAACGCGATCAGCCCCGGCGGGATCGAGACCGAAGCCTACGAAAGGTTCGTGGATCGGATCGCCGAGGGCAACGGAATCACCCGTGAAGCAGCCAAGCAGACCATCTACGACTCCCTCGGAGGAGTACCGCTGGGACGGTTCGCGAACACCGCGGAAATCGCGGACCTCGTCGGGTTCCTGGTCTCCGACCGCGCCTCGGCGATCGTGGGAGCCGAGTACGTGATCGACGGCGGAACCGTTCCGACGGTCTGAGCCAGGAGAACCCATGACTACGCAAGTCACCGCCCAGCCGGTCGGACCACCGCCACCCTTCGATCCGGAGCTCGCTCCGGTCGTCGAGATGCTGAGCAGCCTGCGCCCGCCCGACGCGTACCGTCCGGACACCATCGTCGAGATGCGCAAGCCCGTCCCCGGGGTGCAGACCCCGACCGACGAGATCCTCTCGCGCGGTGGCGCCTACCGCGTCGAGGAGCGGACGGTGCCGGGGCCGGCCGGGGAACCGGACATCTCGCTGCTGATCTGCCTCCCGAAGCACGCGGCGGCCCCGGCCCCGGCGATCTACCACATCCACGGCGGCGGCATGATCGTCGGCGACAACCGGTTCGGCCTGGCCGAGATGGTGGACCTGGCCGAACCGATGGGCCTGGCCGTGGTCTCGATCGAGTACCGGCTCGCACCCGAGACACCCCACCCGGGTCCCGTCGAGGACTGCTACGCGGGCCTGGTGTGGCTGTCGGCTCACGCCCACGAGCTCGGCATCGACCCCGAGCGCATCGTCATCGGCGGTGCGAGCGCCGGCGGCGGCCTCGCGGCCGGTGTCACCTTGCTGGCACGCGACCGCACCGGCCCGGCCGTCCTGGCCCAGCTGCTCCTGTCGCCGATGCTCGACGACCGCAACGACTCGCCCTCCGCCCGGCAGATGCGCGGCGTCGGCATCTGGGACCGCTCCTCGAACGAGACCGGCTGGAACGCGCTCCTCGGCGACGGCGTTCGCGGAGGGCCGGACGTGTCTCCGTACGCTTCGCCTTCCCGCGCCGCGGACCTGTCCGGCCTGCCGTCCACGTACGTCGACGTCGGGTCGGCCGAAACGTTCCGGGACGAGGACGTCGCCTACGCGAGCCGCATGTGGCAGGCGGGCGGCCGCGTCGAGCTGCACGTCTGGCCCGGCGGGTTCCACGGGTTCGACGTCGTGGTTCCCGATGCCGTGCTCTCGCGGGACGCCATCGCCGCTCGAGGGGCTTGGCTGCGCCGTCAGCTGGGGCGTGTTCCGCCGGTGAAGCGCTGAGCCGCAGCGCAGGATTCGGCCTGATCGCCGGGCTCGTCGTGCTGACGAGCCCGGCGATCACGCACTAGGCCAGGTGGTGTACCTCCTGCAGCCCGTAGACCGGCGTCGGGATGCCTTCGGCGCGGGCTTTCAGCTGCAGGGCCAGGTAAAGCGAATAGTGCCGGGACTGGTGCAGGTTCCCGCCGTGGAACCACAAGCCCTCCTGCTGCGTGGGCTTCCACATGTTCCGCTGCTCACCCTCCCACGGGCCGGGGTCCTTGGTCGTGTCCGAACCCAGGCCCCACACCTTGCCGACCTTGTCCGCGACCTCCTGGCTGATCAGGTCGGCCGCCCAGCCGTTCATCGAGCCGTAGCCGGTCGCGTAGACGACCAGGTCGGCCTCCAGCTCGGTGCCGTCGTCGAGCACGACCGACGTCTCGGTGAGGGAAACGACCTGACCGTGCGCCAGCTTGACGTCGCCGTTGGCCACCAGGTCCGCCGCGCCCACGTCGATGTAGTAGCCCGAGCCGCGGCGCAGGTACTTCATGAACAGCCCGGAGTCGTCGTCGCCCCAGTCGTGGCGGAAGCCCGCGGCTTCGAGGCGGTCGTAGAACTCCTGGTCGCGCTCCTTGATCGCCGCGTACACCGGCTGCTGGAACGTGTGCATGATCCGGTAGGGGAGCGAGGCGAACGTCAGGTCCGCCTTCTGCGTCGTCATCCCGGCTTCCAGGGCACGCTCCGAATAGAGGTCGCCGAGGCCGAGGTCCATCAGCGAGTCCGACTTCACGATGTGCGTCGAGCTGCGCTGGACCATCGTGACGTCGGCGCCGGCCTCCCACAGCGCGCCGCAGATGTCGAACGCCGAGTTGTTCGACCCGATGATCACGGCCTTCTTGCCGCGGTAGGCGTCCGGTCCGGGGTGCTGCGAGCTGTGGTGCTGCTCGCCTTGGAAGCGGTCCTGGCCCGGCAGCACCGGGACGTTCGGCTTGCCCGACATACCGGTCGCGAGCACGAGCTGCTTCGGCCGCAGCACGACTTCTTCGCCGTCGCGATCGAGGACGACGGTCCACTCCTTCGCCTCTTCGTCGTAGGAGGCGCTCTTGCAGGTCGTCGACGACCAGTAGTTCACCTCCATGACCTTCGTGTACATCTCGAGCCAGTCCGCGATCTTGTCCTTCGGCGCGAACACCGGCCAGTTGCGCGGGAAGTCCAGGTAGGGCAGGTGGTCGTACCAGACCGGGTCGTGCAGGCACAGCGACTTGTACCGGCCGCGCCACTGGTCGCCCGGGCGCGCGTACCGGTCGACGACCACGTGCGGCACGCCCAGCTGCCGCAGCCGGGCACCCAGTGCGATCCCGCCCTGCCCGCCGCCGATGACGACGACGTACGGCTGCCGCGTCCTGCCCAGCTCGGCGGCTTCCGCCTGCCGCGCCTCGGCCCAGGTGACGCGGTCGCGGTTGATGCCGTGCTCCGCGCCCTTCGGCCGCGCGGTGCCGAGCGGCTCCTCGTGACCCTTCAGCTCGTACAACGTCGTGAGGAACGTGAACGCGCCTTCGTCGTTGAGCCGCAGGTGGCCGCGGCCGCGCCCGACGGCCGTCTCGAACCCGATCCACGCCTCGACGATCCCGCCGGCCTCGGTCGGCTCCTCGGTCGTGTGGAAGCCGGTCGCGTCGGTGCCGTCCATGGTGGCCAGCAGCAGATCCTTGACACCGTCGGGGTTTTCGACCGTCTTGAGGTTCCAGGTGAACGCGATGAGGTCGCGCCAGAACGACGTCGTGGCGAAGAGGGCGGCCGCCCGGTCGGCGTCGCGGGCCGCGAGCGCGGCCTCGAAGTCGGCGAGCCAGCCGTCGACGCGCTGCCGGGCATCGAGGGCCGCGGCCGGTTCGAGGGTCTGGGTCATGAGCGGACCTCCCCGTCTCGGGCACCGTCGTCGTCGGCGGCGCGTTCAGCGCAGCCAACCTCGACCGGAGGGGTCCGCGTAAGGGTTGCCCTAAGGTTGCATCAGCACGACTTCGACGCCGGGGGCGAACCGGTACGGGCGTGCGAGCAGCAGGCCGCCGATCAGCTTGCGCAGCCGGGACAGCTCGGCGCGCACGGTCACCAGGTGCGTGCGGTCGCCGTAGACGGTCTCCGACAGCTGCGCCGCCGACACCCCGGCCGGGCCCGCGGTCGCGATCAGCCGCAGCAGGTCCGCCTGCCGCCTGCCGAGCGGGTGCGTCCACCGGGCGGACCCTTCGACGACCGCGCGCGGCGGGTCGAGTTCGAGGGTGAGCCGCAGGGTTTCGCGCCGGCTGGGGCGCAGGAGCCAGCCGCCGGGCACCGGTTCGGGCTCGCACGCGCCGATGCCGCGCACCGCGACCGGGACGCCGTGGCGGGGCGCGGCGACGCGGTCGATCCCGTGGACGCCGCGCTGCGCCGCGACCCAGCCGTGGTCGTCGACGACGAGCCCGGCCGTGCTCAGCAGGGGACCGGACAGCCGGCGCAGCGCTTCCAGGCGGGCCTCGTGCCGCTGGCGGAGGACGGCCTCGGCCAGCCGCACCGACGTCCCGACCAGGGCGACGGTCATCGGGTGGACCGTCTCGGCCGGGCCGCTGACGTCGACGATCCCGAGCAGCTCGCCGGTGCGCGGGTCGTGCACCGGCGAGGCGGTGCAGGTCCAGGTGTGGTGCGAGCGCACGAAGTGCTCGGCGGCGAACATCTGCACCGGCGCGGCCTCGGCCAGCGCGGTGCCGATCGCGTTGCTGCCGATCGCCGGCTCCGACCAGACGGCGCCCTCGGTGAAGCCGAGCGAGTCGGCGCGGTGGCGCACCCGCCGGGCGCCTTCGCGCCAGAGGACGACGCCGTCGGCGTCGGTGACGACCATGAGGTGGTGCGCGTCCTCGGCGACCGACGTCAGCGCGCCGCGCAGCTCGGGCAGGACCTCGTTCAGCCGGCAGACCGTCCGCCGCCGTTCGACTTCGGCGGCCCCGACGGGATCGGGCGCGGGCGGCCGGTCGGGATCGACCCCCTGCGCGGCGACCCGGCGCCAGGACCGTTCGACGAGCCGGCGCGGCGCCTTCGCCGGCGCGCGTCCGGCGAGGACGGCGTCGTGGATGCCGGCGAGCAGCCGGGCGTGCCCGGCGACGTCGGTGCCGGGCCGGACCGCGCAGACTTCGTCGTCCACCGCCACCTCCTGGGCCGGGCTTCACGGTAACCCCGGGACGTGGGGTCGGGGCAACCTTCGCGCAACGGTGGTCAGCCGGTGAGGCGGGCCGCCGAGCCCGGCAGTTCGCGGTTCGCCTCGTCCAGCCCCCGCGCCACCGAACGGCACGCGCCGCAGCCCGCGATGTGCGCGGCGACCGCGCTCGCCCGCCGCGGGGACAGCGCGCCCCGCACCCACGCGCCCATGCGGCGACGGGGCTCGCGGCACACCGGCTCCTCCGCGTCGGGCACCTGGACCTGCAGGTACGCCTGGCGCAGCCCCTCCCGCGCCCGCATCGCCAGCGCCGACACGCTGTTCGGCGACAGGCCCAGCAGCGGCGCCACCTCCGTCGGCGTGTCGCCCTCGGCCTCGGTCCGCCAGAGCACCGTCCGCCACCGGCCGGGCAGCGTGCGGTACGCCGACCACGCGAGCTTCTCGTTCGACCGGTGCAGGGCCAGCTCGTCGGCGCCGCTCGAAGTCGTCTCCGGGACCGTCTCGCACAGCTCGACCCGGCTGCCCTGCCTGCTCCAGCGGAACACCAGGTTCCGCAGCGTCACCACGAGGTAGGGCCGCAGGTCGCCGTCCGGGCCGCCGCCCGCGCGCACCACGGCCAGCACCCGGGCGAAGGTCTCGGCCACCAGGTCGTCGCGCTCCGCGGGCTGCTCGGCCCACGCTGCCGCGGTCCGCCGCAGCGGCTCGGCGTGCCGGCGGAAGAGGGCACCGCCGGCGTCGAGGTCACCGGCGCGGAAGGCGGCGAGCAGCACCGCGTCCGGCGGCTCGTCGGCGGCGTTCCCCATCAGCACTCTCCGTCACCAGGTGGCACTCAAAGTAAGAGGTACGGCAGTGTACGGCACAGTCGGCCGCCGGCCCACCCGGTCGGTGCTCGCCCGGCGTGTCCACAGTGGACTCCGGCTGCGAGGCCGCGGGTCCCGCCGTGCGTTGTCTTCGCCGCGAACGCCTTCGGGCTGCTCGACCCGGCGGCGAAGGCGCACCCGGGAGCCTCGTGGGGCTCATCAGACCGCGAAGACCTGTGAGTCGTCGGCGAAGGCCTTGAACTCCAGTGCGTTCCCGGCGGGGTCGAGCAGGAACATCGTCCACTGCTCGCCGGGCTGCCCCTCGAAGCGGACGTAGGGCTCGATCACGAACTCCGTCCCGGCGGCGCGCAGCCGCTCGGCGAGCGAGCGGAACTCGGGAATCGTCAGGATGAGCCCGAAGTGGGGGACCGGCACGTCGTGGCCGTCGACGGGGTTGTGGATCCGCTCCGGCCCCTTCGGCGCCAGGTGCGTGACGAACTGGTGGCCGTGCAGGTTCCAGTCGACCCAGGTCTCGGCGCTGCGGCCCTGGTCGAGGCCGAGGACCTCGCCGTAGAAGCGGCGGGCGGCGGCCAGGTCGTCGACGGGCATGGCGAGGTGGAAGCGCGGGATCGTCATGTCTGAATGTTAACATTAAGACATGAGTGCTCAAGTGGCTCCCGCCCGCCGTCGCGGCCTGGCCGACGAGGTCGCCGACCGCATCCGGGATGCGATCTTCGACGGCACCTACCCGCCGGGCGGTTCGCTGCGCGAGGTGGAGCTGGCGGACGCGCTGGGCGTCAGCCGCGGCCCGGTGCGGGAGGCGCTGCTCAAGCTCGAGCGCGAGGGACTCGTCCGGAGCGAATGGCACCGGGGCACGACGGTGACCGCACTGTCCGAAGTGGACGTCGCCGAGCTGGACAGCCTGCGGGCGGCGCTGGAACAGCTGGCCGTCACGCTGGTGGTCGACCGCGGACCCGAGCTGGCGGCGGTCGACGCCGCGGTCGCGCGCATGGAGCGGGCGGCCGACGAGCACGAGATGGTCCGCTGCGACCTCGACTTCCACGACGCGGTCTACGCCGCCGCCGGCCACCGCCGCCTGCGCGAAGCGTGGGAAGCGATCCGCTCGCAGGTCCACCTCTTCCTGCTGACCCGGATCGGCGTCGAGTCCGAGGGCTACCTCGCGGGCATTCCGGCCGAGCACCGGGAGCTCGCCGAGGTGCTGCGGGCCGGTGACCGCGACGCGGCCCTCGCCCTCTTCGCCGTCCATCGCCGCCACGCGTTCGACGTGCTCACCGGGCGGTCCTGACTACGCCGGCAGGTGGGCGGCGATCCCGGCCAGCACCCGGTCCAGTCCCGCTTCGAAGCCGCGCTCCTGGCGGTCGGCGGCGTGCGGCAGCTCGGCCTCGACCATCACCCGCGTGAACCGCGGGTACTCGCCGCTGGCCATGATCATCGGACCGTACTCGCCTTCCCGCTCCATCCACTGGTCGTGGCTGAGGCCCGATCGTCGCGCCGCCTCGCGGTCGGCCAGCTCGCCGAGCACGTGGCCCAGGACGAACGCCGAGAGCGTGCCGAGCGCGGCGAGCATCTCGTCGGTGCCGAGGTCCATGCCGTCGAACGCCGAGAGCGTGCGCTCGCGCCAGTGGAGGCTGTGCGGGCCGTGGATGGCGCGGCCCGCGAGGACGTTCGCGAACCACGGGTGCCGCAGGCAGACCTCCCGCAGGGCCCGGGCGATCGTGCGCAGGGCCTCGCGCCAGCCGGCGGGCAGCTCGGTGTCGCGCAGCTCGCCGAGCACTTCGTCGCCCATCAGCTCCAGTATTTCGTCCTTTTTGGACACGTACCGGTAGAGCGAGGTCGTGCCGGCGCCGAGTTCGGCCGCGACGCGCCGCATCGACACGGCGTCGAGGCCGTCGGCGTCGGCGATCCGGATGGCGGCCAGTGCGACGTCGCGCCGGGTGTGCGCGGGCTTCGGGCCGCGCGTGCCCTGCTCGGGACGCAGCCAGAGCGGCGACTGGTCGTTCGACGGCACCGCGGACCTCCTTCGTTATTGCGAACACTGTACCCAGTTCGCTAGCCTGGTTTTTACTGAGCACGCTGTTCCGGGTTTTGGGGGCGGGGAGATGGACTTCGACGTGGTGGTGGCCGGCGGTGGCCCGGTGGGCCTGGCGCTGGCGGGCGAGCTGCGGCTGGGCGGGGCCCGGGTGCTGGTGCTGGAACGGGAGGCGGAAACGCCGCGGGCCCGCTTCGGGGCGATGGGGGCGCGGGGGCTCAACACGCCCTCGGTGCACGCCTTGCACCTGCGCGGCCTGCTGCCCGCCGTCGAACGGGCGGCCGCGATGTGGGTCGGCCCGCAGGCGCTGCCGGCTCCCGGCGGCGCTTCGGGCGACGTCTTCGTCGGGCATTTCGCCGGGATCGGCATCCGGGCCGACCGGCTTCGGCCGCCCGGTCCCGGCGAGGAGTTCCTCGGCGCCGGCGTGATCGGCCAGGCCGATCTGGAGGAGATCCTCCGCGCGTGGGCGGCGGTGGAGGTGCGGCACGGCGTCGCGCTGACGGGGTTCGCCGCGGACGACGACGGCGTGACCGTCCACACGGGACAGGGGGAGATCCGGGCCGGCTGGCTGGCGGGCGCCGACGGCGGCCGCAGCACCGTGCGCCGGCTGGCCGGGTTCGAGTTCCCGGGCGTGAACCCCGTCTTCACCGGGCGGCAGGCGGTGGTGGACCTCGACGCGCCGGAGAAGCTCGTCGCGGGCGGCTGGCAGCACGGGGAGGACGGCTCGTACGTCCTCGGCGGCTGGGGCGGCGACGGCGAACCGCCGCGCGTGCACACGGTCGAGTACGAGGTGACCGCGAAGCGCGACGAGCCGGTGACCGCGGCGGAGATGCAGGCCAGCCTGCGGCGGGTCAGCGGCACGGACGTGGCGGTCACGCGCGTGCACGTCGGCACCCGGTACACGGACACGACCCGCCAGGCCACGACCTATCGGCGCGGCCGCGTCCTGCTGTGCGGCGACGCCGCGCACGTGCATTCGCCCGCCGGCGGCCAGGGCCTCAACCTGGGCCTCGGCGACGCGGTCAACCTGGGGTGGAAGCTCGCCCTGGTCGCGCGCCGGCTCGCGCCGGAGTCCCTGCTGGACACCTACACACCCGAACGGCACCCGATCGGGGCCTGGGTACAGCGCTGGAGCCTGGCGCAGACGGCACTGAGCGCCCCGCGCGGACCGCGGGCGGAGGCGTTGCGCGAAGTGGTGGCCGACCTGCTCGACACCCCGGACGGCGCGACCCACGTGGTGTCGAGCATCGGCGGCGGCCGGCAGCACTACGACCTCCCGGGCGACTTCCCGCTGATCGGCCACCGGGTACCGGATCTGGCCTTGGCCGACGGAACAACGCTGGCAAGCCGATTCCGCGACGGCCGAGCGGTGCTGGTGGACACGGGAACGGGAGCGGCTCGGGTGGCGGAGGGGTGGGGGAGCAGGCTCCGCGTGGTGACGGCCCGGCCGCTGGCGTTCTCAGACCAGGAGCTGGCGGCATTGGTGCGCCCGGACGGTTATCTGGCGTGGGCTTCGGTGGGTGACCTGGCTGAGGAGGAGTTGCGGTCGGCGTTGGCGAAATGGCTCGGTCCGGCGGGCGGGTGTTGACGGCTCGGGCGGCGAGAGGTGCCGGTGGGCGGCGGCGCGGTTCGCAGCGCGCGACCGGTGCCGGGCGATCGCCCGCGTCGGCCCGGCCGCGCAGGACCGGCGCCGTTGGTGGCTCACTGCCTACGCGCCCGGGCGGTCACCTTACGTAGGTCCGGCGGGTGTTGACGGGGCCGCGGTCCGGCGCGGATCGTGGACCCATGGCGACACGCATGGGCGCGCGGTTCACCGGGGACCTGGCCGCGCTGCGGTACGAACCGGTGGCCAAGCGGGTGCGGGCCGTCGCGAGTGGACGGACCTTCGCCGGCTCGCGGCGGGCCGTGCTGGTCTGGGAACCGAAACGGGTCGTTCCCTCCTACGCGTTCCCCCTCGCCGACGTGCACGCCACCCTGACCCCGGCCGGCGCCGCGGCCGAGGCGGAACACCCGGTGCGGCTGGCCGACGGCGGTCCGCCGGTCCTCGACCCGCGGACCGCGTTCGCCGTGCACACCTGCGCCGGCGAGCCCCTGACCCTGGCCGCCGACGGCGTGACCCTGCCGGGCGCGGGGTTCCGGCCCGCCGATCCCGACCTCGCCGAGCACGTCGTCCTCGACTTCGCCGCCTTCGACGAGTGGCTCGAGGAGGCCGAGCCGATCGTCGGGCACCCGCGGGACCCCTTCTCCCGCATCGACATCCGGCGCAGCGACAGCCGGGTGCGGGTCGAAGTGGACGGCGTCGTCGTGGCCGACTCCAGCACGCCGCGCATGCTCTTCGAAACCGGCATCACGACCCGGTACTACCTGCCACGCGAAGACGTCCGGATGGACCTGCTCACGCCGTCGGACACGCGCACCACCTGCGCCTACAAAGGACACGCCTCCTACTGGTCGGTGGGCGGGCACCGCGACCTGGCCTGGACCTACGAAGAGCCGCTGTCCGACGCGCGGGAGATCGCCGGGCTCATCGCCTTCCTCACCGAGCGCGTCGACGTCGTCCTCGACGGGGAACGCCTGCCGCGGCCCGTCACGCCCTGGTCATAGCACCAGGTCGGCCGGGCTCCCGATCTCCTTCACCGTCCCGGTCGATTCCAGGCGCTCCAACGAGTCCGCGTCCGGCAACGCACCGAACGACAGCCCGGTGAGCGCCTCGACGCGCCGCACCGGCACCTGGAACGTGCGGTAGGCGCCGTAGCTGAACTCGCCCGCGGCCTCCAGGCCGTGGATCAGCTCCTCCTGGCTCAGCAGGTACGCCGTCGCCGACAGCGTCCCGTCCGCCTTCACCATCGCGACCACCTTCCAGAACTGGCGGGGCAGCTGGACCCCGCGGTACCGGTCGTCGTCCCCGGCGAGCACCGGGCCGGTCACCACGCTGACCCGCAGCGCGGAGTTCTGCGCGTTGTTCAGCACGTAGTCCTCGAGCCCGGCCCACGTGGTCTTGTTCTGGTTGAAGTCCTTGTGCTGCGGCGAGCAGTTGGTGAAGTGGAACGTGTCGTCGTTGCCGGCCTGCGCGAGCGCGCCCCACGCGGGGTCGAGGCGGCGGACCAGGTGCCCGCGGTCGAGCGGGTTGGCCTGGTAGATCTCCTCGCCGACCTGCTCGGCGACATCGACCCTGGGGTCCAGCGACCAGTGGTCGGCCTCGCGGCGCAGCGCCTGGCCGGTCCGGCCGTCGATGTTGACCGCGGTGAAGAAGGCCAGGCGCCGCACCTTGTTCATGACGACGCTGAAGTGGTGGTACGGCAGGACGTACCGTGGCTCGCTCGTCGCCTGGCGGTTCTCCGCGGCCAGCGGGACGAGGGCGTCGGGCAGGGTGGGCAGCGGCACGGTGTGCCCGGGCAGGAAGCCCGGGTCGTAGCCTTCGCGGTTCGAGTAGTCGGGGTCGATCCGCCCGGTCGCGGCCGCCGGCGCCGGTTCGGCGCGCAGCCGGATGTCGACCGGGGTCGTGAGGGTGAGCACCTGGGGACCGCCGTCGGCGACCGGGCGGGCGCGTTCGGGCCGGGTGGCGAGCCGGTCGACCATCGCCTGCCGATCGGCCGGAAACCGTTGGCCGCGCAGGAATTCCAGCAGCCGGCTGACCCGGATCCCCTCGTTCAGGAACCCGCCGTACTCCGCGTGCCCCTCGGCCGGGACGCTGGCGTGGTGCAGGGCCACGACCTCCCACTGGTCGTTGAACACCGGCGAGCCCGACGACCCGGGTTCGGTGTCGGTTTCGTAGTGCAGGAACTTCTCGAGGACGTCGACGATCCGGTTTTCCCGCAACGCCACCTGCTTCTTGCCGCCGCGCGGGTGCTGGATGATCGTGACGAAGTCGCCGACGATCGCCTTGCCCTCGCTGCCGATCAGCCGGTTGAACCCGAACGGCCGCAGGTCGTCCGCGGCCGCTTTGACGGCGACGAGCGCGAAGTCGAGGTCTTCGTCGGCCACGAAGAAGCGATCCGGGTCGAGGCCGAACGCGCGCACCGGCCGGGGCAGGCCGTCGACACCGTCCTGGTAGTCGAACTCGACGACGCTGAACCCGGCTGTCGCCGGGTCGGGCAGCACGTGGTGGTTGGTGAGCAGCAGTTCCGGCGACACCAGCGAACCCGTGCCGTAGCCGGTCAGCCGGCCACGGTCGTCGCGGATGTTCACCCGGCCGACGGCGGCCGAAGCCGTGACGCCGCCTTCGAGGTAGCCCACGCCGAGGAGGTCGTCGGTGAGCACGATCCGTTCGAGGATCGCGCCCGCGGCGGTCATCGCCGCCGGGTCGCCCGCCGCGATCGCCGCCGGGTTCACCGGCCGCACGTCGGGGTAGTAGCGGCCGAGCCGGTCGATCCGGGTGGCGACGCGGCTGGGCTCGTCGGCTTCGGCCATCCCGCCGGGCTTGCGCAGCAAGGCGATCTTCGCCCGCCGCTGCCCGGCCCGTTCCGCGGCCCGCGTGGCGGCGGCGCGTTCCTGTTCGGACTGCTGGTCCGTCCTGACGTCCACGGTGCCTCCCGGGGGAATCGGAGCACCGCGTTAGTCGTGCCGCTGCGGAATTCGTTACAGAATCCGGGTTGACTGCCGGAAAGTTCTTTTCAACCCCTTACATCCGGACCGGCAGCACGATCGCCGACGGGTGCGCCGGGTCGTGGTGGACCTCCTGGTCCGCCGCGCGCAGGGTGGTCGCGGTGGCATGGGGCTCGCCGGTGCCGGGATTGCGGGCGTAGCGGGGGAACGCGCCGCTGGACACCTGGACCCGGATGCGGTGCCCGCGCCGGAAGCGGTGCGCCGTCGGCCACAACCGCACGCTGATCGCGGTCAGTTTTTCGGCGCCCGTCAGGCTCGTCAGCCCGTCGCAGACGTTGACCGACCGGCCGCCGGGCTCGACGTCGCAGAGCCGGACGAAGACGTCGGCGAACGGCAGGCTGCTGCGGAAGCAGATCTCCGCGCCGACGTCCCCGACGACTTCGACGTCTTCGTTGAGCACGGCGGTGGTGTAGGTGAGGACGTCGGCGCGGGCTTCCAGGGCCGCGTTGTCGACGCGGCCGGCGTCCGGGGCCATGCGCACGCCGCCGGCCGCGGGGGTCGGGTCCGCCGGGTCGTAGCGGTAACGGTCCGGCTCGGACTCCGCGGGCCCACCCACCGACAGCGCGCCGCCGCCGTGGAGGTGGAACCGTTGCGGCGCATAGCCTTCCGGTGGCCACGAAGCGAAGTCGCGCCAGGCTTCCTCGCCCATGACGAACAACCGGACGGGCGCGCGCTCCGGCGGCTCCTCGCCGCGGGCGTGCGCGAGCCCGAAGCCGAGCGCCTCGCGGAGCGTGACGCCCGTGCCGGCGAGCAGGTCGGGCCGGCCGGCGTGGGTCCACGGCCCGACCGTCAGCCGGGGCCGCCGTCCCGTGTCCTGCAGCGTCCGGAAGTCGCGCAGCTGGCCGGGCAGGAAGATGTCGTACCAGCCGCCGACCGCGCTCACCGGCACGGTGACGTCCGCGACGCGGGCCCGGTGGTCGACCGCGGCCCACCGCGGGTGGGTTTCGGGGCGGGCCAGGATGTCCTGGATGTAGTCCGAGCGGTGGCCGATGGCGACGACGTCCGCCTGCGCGAGCGGCAGCGTGCTCAGCGCCCGCTCGAGCTTCTTCGCCTGACTTCGCCGGCGCAGCAGCGCGAACCGGCGCTCCTGGACGGCGACCTGGACGCCCCAGCCGAACGGCGTCTCCAGCGAAAGGCCGTCCTCCCGCAGGAACTCCAGCGTCAGCCCGGATTCGGTGAGTTGCGGGACCATCGCCTTCACCTGCGGCGGCAGGCGGTCGGCGACCGCCCACTGGACGTAGCCGAGGTAGCTCGCGCCGACGAGCACCATCGCGTCGCCGAACCACGGCTGCCGCACGACCCAGTCCAGCGTCGCGAGGCCGTCTTCGCGCTCCTGCCGCAGCGGGTCGAACACGCCGCCGGAGCCGAAGCCGCCCCGCGTGCTCTGGATCAGCACCTGGAAGCCGCGTTCGGCCAGCGGCCGGGCGAACAGCGCGCCGAACGCGCCTTTCCGCCCGTAGGGACTGCGGACCAGCGCGGTCGGCAGGCCGTCCCCGCCCGTGCGCGGCGCCCACCGGTCGGCGAGCAGCTCGACGCCGTCGGGCATCGGGACGCGCAGGTCGCGCCGGACGGTCAGGCGCCGGGTCGCCGGGGCGGGCAGCTCCAGCAGGCGTTCGAGGACACGGCTGATCACCGGTCGGCCTCCTTCGTGATCGTCGCGGTGACGACCGACCGGATCCGCAGCAGCCGGTCGGTGAACTCGCCCGGGTCGAGCGGGTCCGGCCCGCCGACGACCCAGGCGTTGACGACCGCGCCCGCCCCGCCGGTCAGGAACGTGGCGAGGTCCTCGATCTCCCGCGCGCCGAGCCGGTCGCCGAGCGCGTGGCCGAGGTGGCGGCGGTTGAGCGGGAGGAACAGGCCGGTCAGCGCCTCGGTGAACGCGAACGCGGACGTCCCGGTCAGCAGTGCGCGGTAGAAGCGCCGGTGCGCGGCGAAGTGCCGGGCCAGCGCCAGGAGCGACGCGCGTTCGTCGCCGGGCAGGTCGGCCAGGAGCTCCCGGCGGACGAGGTCGAGCGCGGCCTCCAGCAGGAGCGAGTCGCGGTCGCCGAACTGCTGGTAGAGCACCTGTCGGCTGACGTCCGCCGCCTCGGCGAGCTCGGAGACGGACACGCCGGTGGAGCCGCGTTCGGACACGAGCTCGACGGCGGCCCGCATCAGCGCGGCGCGCGACCGGCGCACCCGCCGGTCCTTGGCGGGTGCTTCGGTCGTCCAGTCGGCTCGCACCGCTCTGATAATGGACAGCTGTCAAGAAAAAGGCAAGTGTTCGGTAACGGCCCGTGCTACGCCTGCTGCCAGCCGGAGGCCCACAGGTGGGTCGGCGGCGCCTCGCCGCGGAACACCGCCGCGTGCCGCCGGGCGAACGCGGCGAACGTCGTCGGCCGGACGCCGAACCGCTCGTGCGTGCTCAAGTCCACTTGGGACTCTTCGGCGCCCGTCCGCCGTTCGGCGAACAGCTCGTCCATCGCGTCGGCGAAGAAGGCGGGGATCCCGGCCGCGAGCAGCTCCGCCCGCTTGGCCGCCGGGTCGGTGTCGGCGTAGCAGACCGGCCGGCCGGCGACCGCGGAGATCCGCGCGGCGACCTCGGTCATCGTCAGCGCCTCGGGCCCGGTCAGCTCGTACCGCCCGCCGTCCTCGCCTTCGCCGCGCAGCAGCGCGACGGCGACGCGGGCGATGTCGCCGACGTCGACCGGCGCGAGTTTCGCCTCGCCCATCGGCAGGGCCAGAACGCCGTCGCGCCGGATCGACGGCACCTCGCGGAAGTACACCGGCATGAACTGGCTCGGCCGCAGGACCGACCAGGCGAGCCCGGAGCCCGCGAGGTAGCGCTCGATCTCGGCGTGCATCCGCGCGAACCGGAACCCGGACGTGCTCCGGCACCCGCGCCCGGACAGCTTCACGACGTGCCCCACACCGGCCCGCTTCGCGGCGTCGATGAACGCCTGCTGCGTCTCGACGAGCCGTTCATCGGCCGAGGAGATCAGCAGGGCCCGGTCGACGCCGTCGAACGCGCCCGCGGGCGGATCGAGCAGGTCACCGGTCACCACCTCGACGCCGTCCGGGAAGCCGGCGGCCTTCGCGCGGTCGCGGACCAGCGCGCGGACCGGCAGCCCATCGGCGACGCACGCTCCGAGCACGGCGGATCCGGTCAGCCCGGTCGCCCCTGTCAGCAGGATCATGGGTTCTTCCTCTCTGTCGCCGACTTGGACCACCGGGCCACCCGGAATTCACCGCCGGAGCGGATGCGAGCATGAGCCATGTCTTCGACCATGCGGGCGTTCGTGCTCACCGGGCCGCGCGAAGGGGCTGTCCAGGAGGTGCCGGTCCCGGAAGCCGTGCCCGGTGAGGTCGTCGTGGACGTCGAACGGGCCGGGGTCTGCGGCACCGATGTCGAGTTCTTCACCGGCGACATGGCCTACCTGCACCAAGGCCACGCCGCCTACCCGATGCGGCTCGGGCACGAATGGTGCGGCACCGTCTCCGCGGTGGGTGCCGGCGTCGACCCCGCCTGGCTCGGACGGCGGGTCATGGGGGACACCATGCTCGGCGACCGGACGTGCCGCCGCTGCCGGAAGGGGCACCAGCACACCTGCGAGAACCGGCAGGAAGTCGGGATCCGCGGCGGGCGCGCGGGGGCGCTCGCCGAGAAGCTCGCCGTCCCCGCGTGGTCGCTGCACCCCCTGCCCGACGAGGTCGACGCCGTGCTCGGCGCCCTGGTCGAACCCGGCGGCAACGCCCTGCGGGCCGCGCGGGCCGCCGAGGTGGGTCCCGGCGACCGCGCCCTGGTGCTCGGCCCCGGGACGATCGGGCTGCTCACCGCGATGTTCCTGCGCGCCGCCGGTGCCGAGGTGCACGTCATGGGCCTGGTCGAAAGCGAGGACGTCCGGACCCGCGAGACGCTCCCGGACCTGCCCTTCGACGCGGTCGTCGACGCCACCGGCGCGCCCGCTTCGCCCGCGCTGGCGCTGGACCTGGTGGAACCGGCCGGCCGGGTCGTCTACATCGGACTGGCCGGCCGGCCCAGCACGCTCGACAGCCGCGCGCTGGTGCTGAAGGACGTCACGGCCGTCGGTGTCCTGTCGGCGTCACCGGGGCTGGCGGACACGATCGCCGCCTACGCCGCCGGGACCGTCGACCCGCGCCCGCTGGTCGGGGCGACCGTCGGGCTGGACCGGGTCGCCGCGGTGCTCGGCGGCGAGCGGTTCGCCGCGCCGAAGGTCCACGTCGACCCGCGGCGCTAGCGCGGCGACGCCAACGTCGTCGGGCGGCTGCGCCCGCGCAGGACGACGTCCTCGGTGGCCGTCCACCGCGCGGCTTCCGCCGCGGCCGCCGCTTCGACGGCCGTCCACGACGCCAGGAGGCGCCCCGGCGCGTTCTTCGCCAGCTCGGTCAGCCGGGCGGCTTCGTTGACCGGGTCGCCGATCACCGTGTACTCGAACCGGCGCGGGTCGCCGACGTTGCCCGCCACCGCGTCGCCGGTCGCGACGCCGATGCCGGCCGGCCCGTCCGGTACTTCGGCGGCGAGCCGCCGGGCGATCGCGCGTCCGGCGGCCAGCGCGCACGTCGCGTGGTCGGCGAGTTCGGCGGGCGCCCCGAAGATGGCCAGGGCCGCGTCGCCGACGAACTTGTTGACCAGCCCGTGGTGCCGGTCGACCTCGTCGACGACCACGGCGAAGAACCGGTTGAGCAGGCCGACGACCTCCTCGGGCGGGCGGCTCGCGGCCAGCGCCGTCGACCCGACCAGGTCGACGAAGAGCACGGAGACCGTGCGAACGGCGCCGCCGAGCGCGGTGCTGGTTCCGGAGGTGCGCATCGCCTCGACGGCGACCTCGTGGCCGACGTGCCTGCCGAACAGGTCGCGCAGCCGTTCGCGTTCGGCCAGCCCGGCCGCCATGTCGTTGAACCCCGCCTGCAGCAGGCCCAGCTCGGTGCCGTCGTAGACGGCGATCCGGGCGGCGAAGTCCCCGGCCCGGACGCGGCCCAGCGCGTCGCGGACCGAGGAGATCGGGTTGACGACCGCGCGGGCGGTGAACACGGTGACCAGCAGGCCGAAGCAGAGCACGACCAGGCCGAGCGCGATCACCGACACGGCGAGCTTCGTGGTCGAGACGCCGCCGCGCACCCAGGCCAGCACCGCCGTGACGACGAGCCCGGCCACCGGCACCCCGGTGCCCAGGCACCAGAACAGCAGCATCCGCAGGTTGACACCGCCGCTGAGCGGTCGCGGCGGCGCGGTCCCGGCCAGCGCCAGCGCGGCGTAGGGCCGCAGGGCGAACTCGCCGAAGAGGTACGCGATCGCGCACACCACGACGCTCGCGAACGCGACGACGAGGAACACGGTCAGCGCGACCGCGGGCTGCATGAGCACGGCCTGCGCCGCGAACACGACGGTCGCGACACCCCACAGGACGGCCTGCATGAGCGTCAGGCGCAGGGGGACGCGCAGGCTGGCGGCGCGTTCGGCGTCGCTCGGGCGCCTGCCCTCGGCCGCCCAGTGCAACGTCTTCAGCGCGCCACGCGTGCCCCAGAGGGTCCCGACGACGACGGCGGCCACGACGTACGCCGGAACGGCGAACGCGGTGATCCGCACGAGGTCGCCGGACATCCCGGGGGACGGCATGAGCAGCGCGGCGAGCCCGACGACGACCAGCGCGCCGATGACGTTCGTGGCGATCAGGGTGGCGGTCAGCAGGCGCTGGACGCGCCGGCGCAATACGGTGACGTCCTGGTCGAGGGGCCCGAGCAGCCCGGAGCCGAACGGTCCCGCGGGTGAGTCGCCGAGAGGGCGCACCGGTTTCACGCATTGAGTGTACGGTTGTTCACTGAGCTGTCTCGAGACGGGTCGCCGAGTATGTGTTACGGTTGGTAACAGTGAACTCGGGTAACACCTGACAAGGAGGTCGGCGATGACCAGCATCAGCGAACGCGAAGCGGCGACGACGGACCGCGAGACGACCGCGCGCAGGCTGCTGGACTCGTCGGAGCAGCTGTCCTACGACCCCGTCAAGGAGGTCGACTGGGAGACGCCGCTGGACACGGACTTCCACGGCGCGAGCCCCGAGTGGAGCACGCTCTACGGCACGTCCTACTGGGCCGAGATGACCCCGGAGCAGCAGCGCGAGCTGACCCGCCAGGAAGCGGCGTCGGTCGCCAGCACCGGGATCTGGTTCGAGATGATCCTGCAGCAGATGGTCCTGCGGGACTTCTACGCCAAGGACCCCACCGACCCCGCCTTCCAGTGGGCGCTCACCGAGATCGCCGACGAGTGCCGGCACTCGATCATGTTCGCCCGCGGGGCCGCCAAGCTGCGCGCGCCCGCGTACCGGCCGCGCCGGTTCGTCGTCGAGCTGGGCCGGGTCTTCAAGGCCACCGCGACCGGCGAGGCCGCCTACGCCGCGATCCTGGTCGCCGAAGAGGTCCTCGACGTCATGCAGCGGGACTGGATGCGCGACGAGCGCGTCGTCCCGTTCGTGCGCACCATCAACAACATCCACGTCGTCGAAGAGTCCCGGCACATGAAGTTCGCCCGCGAGGAGACCCGCGAGCGGCTCGAAGGCGCCGGCTGGTTGCGGCGCCAGGTCAACGGCTTGGTCGTCGCCATCGCGTCCTACTTCATCGTGACGAGCATGGTGAACGCCAAGGTCTACGAGAACGCCGGGCTCGACGGCAAGCGCGCGCGGCGCGAAGCCAAGGCCAACGAGCACCACAAGTCGATGCTGCGCTCGAGCTGCTCCGGGCTGATGGAGTTCCTGCACTCCGCGGGGCTGCTCACGAAGCCGTCGCTGTGGTTCTACAAGCGTGCCAACCTGATCTGACGTCATGGCGTTCGCGATCACCCAGACCTGCTGCGCCGACGCGTCCTGCGTGTCGGTCTGCCCGGTCAACTGCATCCACCCGACGCCGGACGAGCCGGACTTCGGGACGACCGACATGCTCTACGTCGACCCGGCGACCTGCATCGACTGCGGCGCCTGCGCCGACGCCTGCCCGGTCGACGCGATCTTCCCGGCCGGCGACCTCACCGGGCCGCTGAAGGTCTACGAGGAGATCAACGCGGAGTTCTACGCGGGCCGGGACGTCCTCGCCGAGGCGAGTGCCGCCCCGAACTTCCACCGCTGGTCGCCGCCTTCGTTCGCCCGGGTGCTGCCGAGCGACTTCGCGCCGCTGGACGTCGCGGTCGTCGGCACCGGGCCGGCGGGCATGTACGCGGTCGAAGACCTGTTGCTGCACACCAATTCCCGCGTCACCCTGATCGACCGGCTCGACACGGCCGGCGGCCTGATCCGCTACGGCGTCGCGCCCGACCACCCGTCGACCAAGAAGATCGGCGAGACCTTCGCCCGCTTCCACGACCACCCGCGGCTGACGCTGCGGCTGGGGGTGGAGGCCGGTCCGGAACTGGCGAGCCGGCACGACGCGGTGATCTACGCGGTGGGCGCCACCGGGGCCCGCCGCCTCGGCGTCCCCGGCGAGGACCTGCCCGGCAGCCTCCCGGCGGCGACGGTGGTGAACTGGTACAACGGCCACCCCGGCGTCCGGCCGGACGCCGTCGACCTCTCGGCCGAGCGGGTGGTCGTGGTCGGCACCGGCAACGTCGCGCTCGACATCGCCCGCATCCTCACGGCCGACCCGGAGTCCCTGGCGGACACGCCCATCGCCCCGGCCGCGCTCGCCCGGCTCCGGTCGAGCAAGGTGCGCGAGGTCGTGCTGCTGGCCCGGCGCGGGCCGTCCGACGCCGCCTACACGAGGTCGGAGCTGCTGGCGCTGGCGGCCCGCGGCAACCTCGTCGTGGACGACCACGACCCGCGGACCGCCGCGGCGATCGATGCCGGAGAAGGGAAAGCGGCGCTGCTGAAGGGCGTGCCGCGCGAGGACGTGGACTGGTCCTCCCCGCCGCCGGACGGGCGGCGGGTCGTGCTGCGGTTCCACTCTTCCCCGCTCGCGTTCACGGGCGACAGGGAGGTCCGCGGCGTCCGCGTGACCGGCGACGTCGAGATCACCGCAGGCCGGGTCGTGCGGGCCGCCGGGTTCCGCGGCGCCCCGGTGCCGGGCCTGCCGTTCGACGAAGTCAGCGGCACGGTGCCGAACGAGTCCGGCCGGGTCGTGCCGGGGACCTACGTGGCCGGCTGGATCAAGCGCGGCCCGACCGGCGGCATCGGCGCGAACAAGGCGTGCGCCCGGGAAACGGTGGGCGCGTTGCTGGCGGACGCGGTCGAGGGCCGGTTGCGGTCGGCGGGCCGGCGCCGGGGACGCGTGTTCGGGCGGTCAGCCGCGCGACGGTGAATGGCTGGTGTGGGTGAATTCCACCGTGGACAGCATCGAGGCGTCCGTCGTCGAGCGGCGGCGGCCGAAGGCGAGCACCTTCGCCGGTTCGACCGCGAACACCGCCACGTCGTCGTGGCCGCCTGCTCGACGAACACCGCCAGCCGGTCGGCCGGCACGTTCGACGAGACCCGCTCTTCGCCGCCGAGCAGCTCGCGGAAGTGCCGCGCGCCGCCGAAGACGGCGTCCCGCAGGACGCGTCAAACGGCCAGCCGGTGCAGGACGGCGGCCGCGAGCGCGGTCCGTTCCAGCGTCCCCGCCACGCTGATGTGCTCGTGCCGCGCGTGGGCGCCGTCGCCGACCGCGCCGAAGCCGTCCAGGACCGGGTGGCCCAGTGCCGCCACGAAGTTGCCGTCGCTGGCGCCGCCGACCGAACACTCGCGCAGCGTGACACCCAGTTCCGCGGCCTCGTCGCGAGCCAGCTCGTACAGCCGCGCGATGGCGTCCGAGCGTTCCATCACCGGGCGGTTCCAGCCGCCGGTCACCTCGACCGTCGCGCGTGGGTCGTGCGCCTTCAGCGCCGCCAGGCCCGCGTCGATGCGGGCCGCCTCGGCCGCGCTGGACACGCGGACGTCGATCTCGCCGGACGCCGCGCCCGCGATCACGTTCTGCCGCGTGCCGCCGGAGACCACGCCGACATTGACCGTGGTTCCCGCGTCCACATCGGACAGCCCGTGCAGCGCGAGCACCGCCCGGGCCAGCTCGTCGACGGCACTCGCGCCCTTCGCCGGGTCCAGTCCGGCGTGCGCCTCGACACCGGTCGCGTGCACCCGGAACAGGCCGACGCCCTTGCGCGCGGTCTTCACCGCGCCGTCGGCGCTCGCCTCGAACACCAGCGTCGCCCGGGTGCCCGCGGCGGCCTCCTCGATCACCGGGCGGGACGCCGGGCTGCCGATCTCCTCGTCGCCGTTGAGGACCAGCCGCACGGCCGGACGCGCCAGCCCCGCCGCGTCGAGTGCGCGCAGCGCCCACACCGCGTGCACCAGACCCGACTTCATGTCGAAGATCCCGGGTCCGGTCGCGCGGTCACCGTCCACGGTGAACGGCCAGTTCGCCAGTGTCCCCAGTGGCCACACCGTGTCGTAGTGGCACAGCAGGAGCACCGGCTCGCCGGCGCCGGGGTAGTCGTAGACCTTGATGTCGCCGTAGCGCCCGCCGTCGACGTCCCGAACGGTGCCGGGTTCGCCCAGGCGTTCGCGCAGCCAACCGTCCACCCAGGACAGTCCGGCGGTCAGCGCCGCCTTGTCGTCGCTCGGTGTCTCGATGGAGACGTAGCCGGCGACGTCGGCGAGGAGGTCGTCGCGGTGCGCGCGCACCCACTCGTGGAGGTCTCGGATCACAGCGCTCGCTCCAGTTCGACGAGGTGGTCTTCGGACATCGCCGCGGCGCCGGTCTCGACGTCGCGCAGCCGCGTCAGCATCGCCCGCAGCAGCGGGACCTCCGCCGCGGCGAGCACCGGCGCGTAGTGGTGGTGCACCTCGATCGGGCGGTGGCGG
The DNA here is from genome assembly GCF_040675005.1 of Amycolatopsis sp. NPDC049691. NCBI lineage: Bacteria > Bacillati > Actinomycetota > Actinomycetes > Pseudonocardiales > Pseudonocardiaceae > Amycolatopsis > Amycolatopsis sp. NPDC049691. Next base: position 75,291 of record NZ_JBFANX010000007.1, on the reverse strand, counting down.
ACGGCGATGTCGCGCCAGATGCCGCTGCGGTCCTTCGGCTGGGTCCGCAGCCACGCGACCAGCCGGTCGGTCGCCGCGTCGCGGCCGGGCGCGCCGGGCAGGTAGGCGGCCGGGTCGAACTGGTCGAACGGCTCCAGGACGCGGTCGCCCGCCGCCTCGAGGACCTCGGCGGCGATGGCGTGCATGAGCGGGCGGTGCCGGTCGATGAGGTCGGCCATCGGCGCGTCGGCCAGCGCCGTCGTCGTGAGCATCGCGCCGAAGCCGAGCTTCGCCCACAGGTAGCCTTCGACGTTCGCGGTCGCCTTCGCCGGACCCCAAGCCTGCAGATCGGCGACGACTTCCTCGACCCGGTCGCTGATCCGGCCGTCCGGCTCGCCGACGACGAGGGCGCCGAGCCCGCCGTCCCGGACGACCCCGGGCTCGACGACGTCGGCGAAGAGGTTCACGAACGCCCCGACCGTCCGTTCCGGACCGACGTGCGCGGCGATCAGCCCTTCGTTGAGCCCGTTCTGCAGGGACACGACGAACCCGTCCGCCGCCAGTCGCGGCGTCAGCCACGGCAGCACGGTCTCGGTGGCCTGCGCCTTGACGGCCAGCAGCACCCGGCCGAACGTCGGCGGGGCGTCCTCCGGCAGGAAGGCGGGCAGCTCCACCGTTTCGTCGCCGCCGGGGCGGCGCAGGGTGAGGCCGCGGCCGGTGATCGCGGCCACGTGGGCCGGGTCGGCGTCCACAATGGACACCGGGTGGCCGGCGCGCGCGAGGTGGAACGCGAGCGTCCCGCCGATCGCGCCGCCGCCGACGACGGTGTACGAGCGCCGGTCAGACATGCGCTTCCTTTCCTCGCTGGACGGGGGTTTCTCCGTCCCAGTGCAGGGGCAGACCGGCCGCTCCCGCCGTCGAACCGCCGTCGACGCGCAGGACGGCGCCGGTGATCCACGCGGCCTCCGGGCCGGCGAGCCAGAACACGGCGTCGGCGATCTCGCGCGGCTCGCCGCGCCGCCCGAGCGGGTTGACCGACACCGCGGCCGCGTACGCCTCGGTGACCGGGTTGGCGTCGCTGTCGACGGTGACGAACCCCGGGCTCACGGCGTTCACGCGGAGGCCGTGCGGACCCAGTTCGACCGCGCAGGCCTTGGTGACCATCTCCAGGGCGGCCTTGGACGTCGCGTAGTGCGCGGCGCCCGGACGCGCCCGGGTGGCCGCGCCGGACGAGATGTTGACGACGGCGCCGGTCGTCCCGGCCGCGACGTGCGCGCGTCCGAACGCGACGGTCGTGAGCAGCGCGGCGCGGACGTTGACGTCCTGCACGCGGTCCCAGACCGCCGCCGTCAGCTCCAGCAGGGGAGTGGCGGGGTAGATCCCGGCGGCGTTGACGAGGACGTCGACCGGGCCCGCCCGTTCGACGAGCCCCTCGGCGTAGCCGGCGTCGGCGAGATCGCCGGGCAGTGCGACGGCGTTGCCCAGTTTGGCGGCCACCGTGGACAGCTCCGCCGCGCGGAGGTCGGCGAGGACGAGGCGGTCGCCGGCTTCGGCGAACCGGGCCGCGATCGCGGCGCCGATACCGCCGCCGGCGCCGGTGACGAGCACGGTCCGCACTACAGCTCCTTGCCCTTCGTTTCCGGCATGGTGAGGTAGACCGCGACGCCGATGAGCGCGGCGACGGCGACGTAGACCCACACCAGGTTGCCGAGGTGGTTCGCGTTGAGCCACGTCGTGACGTACGGGGCGGTCCCGCCGAAGATCGCCACGGCGAGCGCGTACGGCAGGCCGATGCCGGTGGTGCGGACCTCCGGCGGGAACTGCTCGGCCATGATCACCGCGCAGTTCGCCGAGTACCCGACGATGAGGACCAGGCCGATCAGCTCGATGACGAAGACGCTCCAGAAGCTGTTGCCCAGGAAGTGGAACGCGGGCCAGGCGAACACCACGAACCCGCCGGCGAACGTCGTCATCGTCGCCTTGCGGCCGAGCCGGTCCGACAGCAGGCCACCGAAGGGCAGCAGCGCGATGAACACGACCATCGCCAGGGTGTTGGCCAGCAGCGCGGTCTTGAGCGGGATGCCGGTGGCCAGGTGGGCGTAGGCCGGCATGTAGGACACCCACACGTAGTAGATCAGCGTCCCGGCGATGGTCACGCCGGCGACGCGCAGGGCGGCCTTCGGGTGATCGCGCAGCATCGCCACCAGCGGGTTGCGTCGCGGCTTCGCACTGATCTTGCGGAACGCCTCGGTTTCGTGCACCGACACGCGCAGCCACAGGCCGACCAGGCCGAGCAGCCCGGCGAGGCCGAACGCGAGCCGCCAGCCCCAGCCGCGCAGGTCGGCGTCGGACAGCGTCGAGTTGAGGATCGTGCCCATCAGCGCGGCCAGCAGCGAGCCCAGGCCGACCGAGACCTGCTGCCACGAACCGGCGAACGCGCGGCGGCCGGGCGCGGCCGACTCGATGAGGAACGCCGAGGACGAACCGAATTCGCCACCCGCGGAGAAGCCCTGCACGAGCCGGGCCAGCAGCAGCACGATCGGGGCGAGCACGCCGATCTGCGCGTAGGTCGGGGTCAGCGCGATGACGATCGACGCCCCGGCCATCAGCGAGATGGTGAGCGTCAGCCCCTTCTTGCGGCCCCGCCGGTCGGCGTACGCGCCGAGCACCGCGCCGCCGACGGGCCGCATGACGAACCCGACGGCGAACACGGCCAAAGTGGACAGCAGGGCGGTGGTTTCGCTGCCGCCGGCGAAGAACTGGCCGGCGAAGACGGGGGCGAAGGTGGCGTAGACGGCCCAGTCGACCCATTCGACGGTGTTGCCGACGGCGCCGGCGACGATCGCCTTGCGCTGCTGCGCCGTGAGGCGGTGGCCGAGGACGGTGTCCACAGTGGTCATGGCTGCTCCTGGCGGACGTGGCCGACGATCTGCGCGTGCGTGGCGAACCAGACGCCGTCGTGGCCGGCGATGTGGTCGAGGAGCTCGGCCAGGATCGCCAGGCGCGAGCGGTGGCCGATGATGTGCGGGTGCATGGTGAGCTGGAAGATGCCGCCGTCGGCGTAGGCGGCGTCGAACTCGTCGCGCCAGATCGAAAGCACGCCGCGCGGCGGGGTGTAGGGCCGCAGTGAGGCGAACCGGTCCATCATGAAGTACGGCGCGTCGTCGCGGATCCACTCGACCGGCAGCTCGACGACGCCGGTCGGCTCGCCGTGCTCGAGGAGCTCGTAGCAGTCGTCGTCGGCCATCAGCGAGGAGTCGTAGGTCAGGCCGAGTTCCCGCGTGATGGCGAGGGTGTGGGCGGAGAAGTCCCAGGACGGCGTCCGGATCCCGACCGGCCGGGTGCCCGCGAGGCCCTCCAGGACGTCGGCCGCGCGGAAGGCGAGGTCGCGCTCCTCGGCCTCGGTGAGCGCGGTGTTGCGCTCGTGGATCCAGCCGTGCAGCGCCACTTCGTGCCCCGCATCCACATAGGACTTCACCTCGCCCTCGTGGAGGAGAGCCGACACGGCGGGCATGAAGAACGACGCGGGTGCGTTGTACTTCCGCAGCAGCTTGAGGATGCGCGGCACGCCGACGCGCGCGCCGTACTCGCCCTGCGCCAGCTTTCCGGGCAGGACGTCACCGTCGCGCAGGGAAGGCGTCTCGTGGTCGGAGTCGAAGGACAGCGCGACGGCGACCTTCGCGCCGCCGGGCCACGACGCGGGCCGCAGCGGCCGGCCGGCGCGGACGTGCTCGACGTGCCCGCGCCAGGTCTTTTCGTCCCACTGCCAGGGCTGTTCGGTCATGCGTCCTCCAAGCTGGCGGCGGGCGTCGGGGCCCACGCGCGCTTGAGCGTCGAAACCTGCAGGGTCACGTCGGCCTCCCGGAGCCCGGGCAGCGCGCCGACGACGTCGGTGGTGTGGCGGTAGAGCTCGCCGTAGTGGCGCAGGACGATCTGGCCGACGAGGTTGAACCGCCCGGTGGTGGCGGAGAGGTACTTCGTGCCGGGGTGGGCGGCGAGCTGCTGCCCGGCGCGGTCGAGCTCGCCGGGGACGACGGAGAGCCAGAGCATGAATTCGAGGGCGTAGCCGAACATGGCGGGCTCGGCGAGCGTCCGGAAGCGCAGGCAGCCGCGTTTGACGAGCGAGTCGACCCGGCGGGCCACAGTGGACTCGCTCGTCCCGACCAGTTTGGACACTTCCTTGAACGGCAGCCTGCCGTCTTCGCCGAGGGCGGCGCAGAGGGCGAGGTCGAGCTCGTCGAGCTGCTCGGGCGGGCGTTCCCAGTGCTGCTCCTCGAACGGCCGGACGTCACCGCCGCGCAGGTCGGTGGCGGCCTCGGGGCTCAGCTCGCCGGAGTCCCAGTCGTGGTTGGAGGTGAAGGTCCGCATGACGGCGAAGGTCTCGGCGTCCCGGATGGCCTCGGCGGCGGGGAAGCCGTTCTCCTGCAGCCCGGCGATGTCGGCGTAGGAGGGCAGGACGAACTCGGCGGAGCAGTCGGCGCTCCCGGCGAGCACGCTGGCGTACCGCACGTCGGGCCGTGCGGCGAGGGCTTCGGCCACGGTGGCGGCGGCACCGGGCCGGCACTTCAGCCGGGCGATGACGGGCACGCCGAGGCCGCAGCGCAGCACGTCGACGACCCCGATGACCCGCAGCCGGCCGTTTTCGGTGAGTTTTTCGGCCCGCCGGAGCACGGTGGACTCGCTGGCCCCGACGTGCCGGGCGACGGCACCCCAGGACGCCCGGCCGTTGAGCTGCAGGGCCGCGACGATGCGGCGGTCCAGCTCGGAGGTCTTGGCTTCGTTCTGCACAGGAGGCATCCTGAATGCAGGAAATCGTCAAGTCAAGGGGTCTCGATGCGGGAAAGCTGCAATCCGCCGCCGCTGCGGCATCGCGCGCCCCAATGTGGCCTTCGGTGCGTCAGACGCACCGAAGGCCACATTGGGTGCGTCAGACGCAACCAAGGCCACATTGGGGCGCTTGGGCCAGCGGCCGCCGGGGGAGCCGTCAAGGGGCCGGCCGAGCCGGGGTACGCCGCCGGCCGGCTCCGGGTCAGCCGAGCGGGAGCACCGGCGTCGCCACCGCGAAGGCGTCCGCCGCCGCCAGGTCGAACTCGCCGTGGTCGCTGCCCAACCCCTGGGCCACCAGCCCCGCCGCCGCGCAGCCCAGTACCGCCGCCTCGCGCAGCGACCGTCCCAGGCCCACTCCGCGCAGGAAACCCGCCGAGAACGCGTCTCCGCACCCCGTCGTGTCCACCACCGGGACCGCGAACGCCGGCACCGCCAGTGTCGATTCCGGCGTCACCACCAACGCCCCGCGCGCGCCCCGCGTGACCGCCACGCACCCGACCCCGCGCGCCAGCAACGCGTGCGCGCCGTCCTCCACCGTGGCCGCGCCCGTCAGGCCGATCACCTGATCCTCGTTCGGCAGCAGGTAGTCCACAGAGGACAGTGCGGGGTCGATCCAGGCGAGTACTCCCGGATCGCCGGGGGCCAGCAGGTCCGCGGAGGTCACCACGCCGGCGGACCGGGCCGGCGCCAGCAGGGAAGCGGCCGCGGCGCCACCCATCAGCTCCGGCCCACCCACGTGTAGGTGGGTCGCGCCGGCGAGCGACGCGGCCGGGAACTCGGCGGGCTCGAACCCCAGGTTCGCGCCCGGGACGTGGAACGCCGGCCGGCTGCCGTCCGGACGGATCGGGAGCACCGACGCCGACGTCTGCACCCCGGAACGCCGCAGCACCAGTGACGTGTCGACGCCGTGCTTCGCGAGCATCGTCAGCAGGAGGTCGCCGATCGGGTCGTCGCCCACCGCGCCCGCCGTCCGGACGCCGGCGCCGAGCTTCGCCAGCGTCACCGCCGTGCCCGCCGCCGTCCCCGCCGGGCCGAAGCGGATCTGCTCCACCAGTGCCGCGCCCTGGCCCTCCGGGATCGCCGACACGGGCCGGACCTGCACGTCGAACACGTGCGCCCCCAGCGTTACGACGGTCTGCGTCACCGGTCCTCCAGCGGCCGCGGGCGGCCGTAGCCGCGCTGGACCGCCGCGGTGACGACGGCTTCCTGCTGCCCGTCGTCCAGCACCCGCGGCACGCCCAGCGTCGCCGCCCGGACGTACAGGCCGCACGCCCACTCCAGCAGCAGCGCGTGGTCCATCGCCGCCTCCAGGGTCGGTCCGTGGACGATCGCGCCGTGGTTCGCCAGCAACGCCGCCGACTTGCCCTCGAGTGCCGCGAGGGTGCTCGCCGCCAGCTCCGCCGACCCGAACACGGCGAACGGCGCGACCCGGATCGAGCCGCCCAGCGCGAGCTGCTGGTAGTGCACGCAGGGCAGCTCGTCGAGCACCAGGGACACCGCGGTGGCCTGCGGGGAGTGCGTGTGCACCACCGCGCCCGCGCCGTAGCGCCGGTAGATCCCCAGGTGCAGCTCCAGTTCCGAGGTCGGCGCCAGGTCGCCGTCGACGACCGCGCCGTCGAGGTCCACCACCGTGACGTCCGACGGCCCGGCCGTGCCCAGCACGACGCCGGTCGCGGTCACCGCCACGTGCTCACCGGCCCGGACGCTCACGTTGCCCGCCGTGCCGATCAGCAGGCCCTCCGCGGCGAGGCCGTTGCTCGCCCTGGCCACCGCCCGCCGGGCGTCGTCGAGCACCGAGCTTCCTGCTGCCATGGTCCGAGGCTAGGATAAACCCGAAACAAAGTCACGTTCAGGTTTGGAGGACGGGATGCCGCGGCGAGTACCGCGCCAGGCCCGGGCCCGCGAAAAGCTCGCCCGGGTGCTCGAGGCCGCGGACCGGCTGCTCGCCGAAGAGGGCGTCGAGGCGCTGACGACGACCCGGGTCGCGGCCGCGGCCGGCGTCTCCGTCGGGACGCTCTACCAGTACCTCCCCGACCGCGACGCCATCACCGAAGCACTGGCCGACGGCTACCTCGCCCGCCTCGAAGACCTCATGGCGGCCTTCACCGACCAGGCCGCGCGGGAGACCTGGGACGACCCCGTCGGCCTGCTGGTCGACGCCTTCGCCGCGTTGTACCGCGCCGAATCCGGGTTCCGCGCGCTCTGGCTGGGCCGCGGCCTCACCGAGGCGACGCGGGAAGCCGACGCCGCCCACAAGCGCGTGATGGCCGCCGGCCTGCACCGCGTGCTCGTCGCCCAAGGCCTGCTCCGCGACGACGAAGCCGCCGCGACGGCGTGCCGCACGGCGTTCCTGGCGGCCGACGCTGTCATCCAGGAGGCGTTCCGCGCCGACCCCGACGGCGCCGTCGCGCTGCTCGACCCGCTGAAGGCGATGCTCCGGGCCTATCTGGAACGGCTCGTCTAGGCTCGCAGGCATGCCCGACACGCAGTACGAAGACCTGCTCCGCCACGTTCTCGACACCGGCGCCCGCAAGGCGGACCGCACCGGCACCGGCACGCGGTCGATCTTCGGGCACCAGCTGCGCTACCGCCTCGCCGACGGCTTCCCGCTGATCACGACGAAGAAGGTCCACTTCCGCTCGGTCGCCTTCGAGCTGCTGTGGTTCCTGCGCGGCGACAGCAACGTCCGCTGGCTGCAGGACAACGGCGTCACGATCTGGGACGAATGGGCCGCGCCGGACGGCGACCTCGGCCCGGTCTACGGCGTCCAGTGGCGGTCGTGGCCGACCCCGGACGGCGGGCACGTCGACCAGATCGCCGAGGTCCTGCGCACGCTGCGCGAGAACCCGGACTCGCGGCGGATCATCGTGTCCGCGTGGAACGTCGCCGACATCCCGCGGATGGCGCTGCCGCCGTGCCACGCGTTCTTCCAGTTCTACGTCGCCGGCGGCGAGCTGTCGTGCCAGCTGTACCAGCGCAGCGCCGACCTGTTCCTCGGCGTGCCGTTCAACATCGCCAGCTACGCGCTGCTGACGCACATGATCGCCGCGCAGGTGGGGCTGCGCCCCGGCGACTTCGTGTGGACCGGCGGCGACTGCCACATCTACGACAACCACGAGGAGCAGGTCCGCAAGCAGCTCGCCCGCGAGGCGCGGCCGTTCCCGACGCTGAGCCTCAAGGATGCCGACAGCCTCTTCGACTACACCTACGACGACATCGCACTCGACGGCTACGACCCGCACCCCGGCATCAAGGCGCCGGTGGCGGTGTGATCGGGCTGGTCTGGGCGCAGTCGGCGAACGGGGTCATCGGCCGCGACGGCACGCTGCCGTGGCACCTCCCGGAGGACCTGAAGCACTTCCGCACGCTGACGGCGGGCGCGACCGTCCTCATGGGACGCCGCACGTGGGAGTCGCTGCCGCCGCGGTTCCGGCCGCTGCCGGGCCGGCGCAACGTCGTGCTGTCGTCCACGCCGCAGGAAGGCGTCGAGACGTTCCCGGACCTGCCGGGGGCGCTGGACGCGGTGTCCGGCGACGGCTGGGTGATCGGCGGTGCGGCGGTGTACCGGGCGGCGCTGCCGTTCGCGGACCGGATCGTCGTGACGGAGATCCGGGAGACTTTCGAGGGTGACACGCGGGCGCCGGAGGTGGGGCGGGCACCGGACGTGGCGGGGGAGTGGCAGGAGTCGTCGACCGGGCTGCACTACCGCTTCCTCGAGTGGCGCCGGGTGAAGCAGAAGAAGACGATGGACGCCGCCGCCAGCACGGCCGACAGGCAGACCAGGAAGACCGTGGCGCCGGTGAAGTCCGGCGGTTCGCGGACGTCCCACAGCGTGACGTCCGGTCGGTCGGGGTCGTAGCGGATGGTGAGCCGGTCGCCGATCTCGGGCGCCGGGTCCCGCGGGAAGTCGTCGAGCCGGGTGGTCACTTCGCGGCCGGTCGCGGTGGTGAAGCTGACTTCGAGGTTGCGGGCGCTGCGGAAGACCAGGATGTTCTCGACGGTGGCGACGGCCTCCACGCCCGACTCGCGCATGTGAGACTCGTAGCGCTGTACCGCGAAGGCGCCGGCCGCGACGGCCAGTGCCAGCACGAGCCCCGCCGCGGTGATCCCCGCGCCGGTCCGCCCGCGCAGTCCGCGCCGGCGCGGTTTCCGTGGCCGTGGCGGACGACGGCCCCGCACCCAGGTGACCGGCACGGGCTCGCTCATGCGTCCAGTATGGCGACGCGAAGCGGCCCCGGGGACGATTCCCCGAGGCCGCTCACCGGCGAACGGTCAGAAGCCGTAGATCGTTTCGTGGACCTGCTGCTGGTTCGTCGCGACGAGGCCGTTGGCCCACAGCGAGTTCACCCGGCTGCGCTCGGCCGAGTTCGGGACGGCGTTGGTGCACGACGGGCCGGGGCCGCCGCCGGACATCAGCTCCGAGCACGGGCCCGAGTAGTGGTCCGGCAGCCCGAGGGCGTGGCCGGTCTCGTGCGCCGCGATGCGGGTCGGGTTGTACTGGCGGGCCTGGGTGTAGTCGATGAAGATGGTGCCGCTGCCGTGCCCGTTGGTCGAGGCGTAGGAGCCGCGGGGGTCGTTGCCCTCGGTGTAGCGGAGGCTGGCACCGGAGTTGCGCTCGACCAGTCTGACGTTGGTGACGCTGCGGTTCCAGTTGGCGGCACCGGCGTTGATGACCGACCGGAACGTCGGCGCGCTGGCGGTGCTGTAGTAGACGGTGGTGACCGCCGCTTCCTGCTCGGTGGCGGCCGACGCGGTTCCCGCGGCCAGCGGGGTCATGGTCAGGGCGAGCGCGACGGCGCCGGCCAGAGCGAACTTCCTCGACATCGGAAGACTCCTCGTGGGGGACGGGGATTTGCCGGATTTGCGCGCGCTGTCGAAAATTTACCGGTTGTTCGCCCGCCCGGGAGCCGACTTCCGTAGGGCGGTAGAAGTGGTGATTTACCAACACTAATCGCGGGTTGACAAAGCCCCGGTCGTGAGGTCGAGGAGCTGTTGTTCGAGCTCGCGTGCCGCGGTGACGTCGATGCCCGCGCCCCACAGGGGGGCCGTGCTCGCGCCGTCCGCCGCGGCGACCACCAGGGTGACCACCGGGCCCGGCAGGCCGTCGGCGCGCAGGTCGCGGTCCCAGCGCTCGGCGTCCGCGCGGGCCAGCTCGGCGATCTCGGGGATCGAGATCAGCTGCGCGATCAGGGCGATGTTCTCGCGGACCGCGACCTCGTCGTAGGACGTGTCCAGCGACGCCCGGACGTACGCGCGTGTCAGCCGGCCCGGGGCGGTGTCGGCCGGGTCCAGCGCCGCGTGGACCTCGGTGCGGAAGGCGTCCAGCAGGTCCTGCGCCAGGGTGCGGACCAGCGCGTCCTTGGCGGGGAAGTGGTACAGCAGCCCGCCTTTCGACACGCCGGCCGCCTTCGCGATTTCGTCGAGCGACGCGGCGATCCCGCGCGTGCGGATGACGGTCCCGGCCGCGTCCAGCAGCGCCCGGCGCGTCTCTTCCGGGCCGCGCCCGGCTTTGCGAGGCATGCTCAGTCCTTTCCGGACGGAATGGTACGCCAGGCGATGACCGCGGCGACGGCGGTGACCGCGGCGGCCGCGAGCGACGTCACCTGCATGGCACCGGTGAACGCCTCGCGGGCGGCGTGCGCGAGTCCGGACCCCGGATCGAGCGCGTTCGCCGCCGCCGCAAGGGAATCGCGGACCTCGGCCGGGATCGGACCGGCCGGCAAGAAGGCGCGGTAGACCACCGTGACGAGCGAGCCGAGGATCGCGATGCCCAGTGCCGCACCGAGTTCGTACGCGGTCTCGGAGATCGCGGACGCCGAACCGGCTTTGTCCCGCGGCACGGCCGAGAGCACCGAGTCGACGGTGAGGGTCAGCGCGAGGCCGACGCCGAGCCCGACCGGGACGAGCGTCAGGCCGAGCCACCAGTACTGCGGCAGCCGCTCGGCGACGGCGACCAGCGCCAGCCCCAGCGCGGCGACGGCGAGGGCCGCGGCGACGGCCCGCCCCCGGCCGAGCCGGCCGACGACCACCCCGACCGCGGCCACGACGACGATCGACGCGAGCGTCGCCGGCATCTCCGCGAAGCCCGCCTGCAGCGGTGAGAAGCCGCGGACGAGCTGCAGGTACTGGGAGAAGAAGAACAGCAGGCCCATCAGCGCGAAGACCGCGATGAAGCTGGCGAGGACGGCGCCGCTGAAAGCCCCGTTGCGGAACAGGGTGACGTCGATCAGCGGGTCGGCCGCGCGCTTCTGCCGGCGCACGAACAGGACGCCGGCGGCGATCCCGATGGCGGCGGCCACGGCGACCTGCGCGTCGATCCCCGCGCTGACGGCGTGCTTGACCGCGTAGACCAGCGGGACGATCGCGGCCATCGACAGGGCCGCCGAGAACACGTCGAACCGGCCGGGGTCCGGATCGCGCGACTCCGGCAGCAGGACGGCGCCCGCGATCAGGAAGACGACGACGATCGGCACGTTGATCAGGAACACCGAGCCCCACCAGAAGTGCTCGAGCAGCGTGCCGCCGACGAGCGGGCCCAGCGCGATGCCGCCACCCGACCCGGCCGACCAGATCGCGATGGCGCGGGTGCGCTCGCGCGGGTCGGTGAAGAGGGTGCGGATGAGGGAGAGCGTCGACGGCATGATCGTCGCGCCCGCGATGCCCAGCAGCAGCCGGGCGACGACGAGCACCCCGGCGGTGGGGGAGAAGGCCGCCAGCGCGGAGGCCAGCCCGAACGCCGCGGTGCCGAGCAGCAGCACCTTCTTGCGGCCGAACCGGTCGGCGAGGTTGCCGGCGGTGACGAGCAGACCGGCCAGTGCGAGCGAGTAGACGTCGCCGATCCAGAGGACCTCCACGGCGGTCGGCGCGAGCTCGCGCGTGAGCGACGGGACGGCGAGGTAGAGCACCGTGCCGTCCACCGCGAGGAGGAGGACCGCGCCGACCAGCACGCCCAGCGCGGCCCAGCGGCGACGGGGGCTCAGGGTGCGGAGTTCCGGGGTGGGCGCGGTGGTCGTCATGGTTCATTACTATACCGTCTGGACGGTACAGTAACGCGGGTGAAACCGGTCACCGTGCTGCGCGGACCGGGGTCAGCGGTCTCGCGGGGCTTCGTTCAGTTCTTCGGCGAGGATGAGGTTGACGTGCACGGCGGCGTGCCCGAGCACCCGGCGCGCGGCGGCGAGCGCGGTGAGGGCGACGAGCACGCACGTCCCGACGAGCAGGCCGCCGAGGGTGTCACCCGGAATGACGGCGGCGATGGAGGCGGCGAGGAGCATGGGTGGCCACCACCGCGCGGGCAGGGCGTGCCGCGGCCGCCGGACGACGGGCCGGGTGCGGTACCGGTGCATCGCCATGGGTCGCCTCCGTCCGCCGGTGGGTTATGCATCATGACTGACCGGCTCGTCCGGGTTACCGGGTATTCGCGTTGTGTACACGATCGCCCGAAATACCCGCCGAACGGCCCAATGGTGCCTGCTGAGGGTGGTGGGCCGGCGCGCCGACGTCACCGCATCGGGGCTCGCGATCGGTTCGATCAAGTGTTAGCCAGTGGCGCCTACGATGGAGGGTGGAGGTGGACATGACGGCGGAGGAGCTGATGGTCGAGTTCGCCTTGACGCGCTTGGACCACCCGGACCTGGACCTCGAGGACCTGGCGGCGCTGGTCGTGCGGCGGGGCGGGCCGGAGCGGGTGCTGGAGTTCGCGGCGGAGAACCTGGCGGAACGAGGCGAACTGAGGGGCGCGCCGTTCCCGACGGCGGTGGAGCACGTGCTGCGGGTGGTGCTCACGCTGCGGGGGCCTTCGGACTGACTCGCCGGGTGGTTGACTGCGCCGGGCAGGCTGGGGTCGGTCGCTCTCGCCTTGGGCGGCCTTCGGGTTGGGGCGTTTTCCCGTGCTGGCGGCTTTCGAGCGAACTTGCCGGGGGAGTACTTCGCCGGCCGGTGGGGGTGACCGGTCGTTCTCTCTGCGGCCTGACCGGTCATTCTTCCTGCGGCCTGACCGGTCGTTCTCTCCGCTAACCCTCCCAAGGTGCTCGGTACGAGCCGCGCCGGTCGACTCGGCGGGGAGTTCATTCCGCGGTCCCAAAGGGAGACCAGTCATTCTCTCTGCAGCCCGACCGGTCGTTCTCTCTGCCAACCCGCCCAAGCTGCTCGGTACGAGCCGCGCTGGTCGAACTTGGCGGGTAGCTCATCCCGTGATCCTAAAGAGCGACCGGTCATTCTCCCCTCGGCCTGACCGGTCGTTCTCCCTACCGCCTGACCGGTCGTTCTCTGTGCGGCCTGACCGGTCGTTCTCCCCGCTAACCCTCCCCGGCCACCCGGCGCAGGCCGCGCCGGTCGAAGACCAGCTCCCGCGCCGTCCCCAGAGCCGTCGCGATCGCCCCCGCCAGCACCGCGTCCTCGCCCAGCTGGCCCGCCACGATCTCCGGCACCACCGGCACCGTCGCCGCGAGCGCCCGCCGCATCGGCCCCGCCAGCAAGTCCGCGTTGCCGCCGATCCCGCCGCCCAGCACAATCAACCGCGGGTCCAGCACCGCGGTCACCGCCGCGACCACGTACGCCAGCTTCTCCGCTTCCTCCGCCACCACCGCCAAAGCCACCGCGTCCCCACCCCGCGCCAGCTGGAAAACGTCCTTCGCCGACCGCACCGCCAACCCCGAAGCCCGAGCCGCCTCCACGACGGCCTGCCCCGCCGCCGCGGTCTCCATCGGCCCAGGCCGGCGCGCCCCCGCGGTCGACGGCACCGGACCGAACGGCAGATCCGCGATCTCGCCCGCCGCGCCGTGGGCGCCGCGGAACAGGCGGCCCTCCACCAGCAAGCCCATCCCGATGCCCGTCCCCACCGTCAAGCACACCAGCACGTCCACGCCCAGCGCCGCCCCGAGCGCGTGCTCGCCCACCGCGCACAGGTTCGCGTCGTTCTCCACCACGACGTCCGACCCCGCGCCGCCCAGTGCCGCCACGAGCTCGTGCAGCACCCCGCGCCGCTCCCAGCCCGGGAGGTTCGGCGCGCGGTGGACCGTCCCGGTGGCCGGGTCGGGGACGCCCGGCGTGCCGACCACCGTCGCGACGACGTCGTGCGGTGCCAGCCCGGCCGAAGCCACCGCGCGTTCGACGGATTCGCTCACCGTGCGCACCAAAGCGCTCGCGGAGCGGCACCGGTTGGGCTCGTCGAGCCGGGCGACGATGCTGCCCTCCAGGTCCGCCACCGCGATCCGGATCGCGCGCCGCCCGATGTCGACGCCGACGACGTGTCCCGCGTCCGGCGCCGCCCGGTACACCACCGCCGCGCGGCCCGGGCCGGGCAGGCTGCGGCCAGTGGTCCGGACCAGTCCGTGTCGCTCGAGGTCGAGGAGTGCCTGTCCCACCGTGGGTTTCGACAACCCCGTGTCGGCGGCGATCTGCGGTCGCGTCGCCTCGCCGTGCGCGCGCAACCGGTCCAGCACGAGACGCTGGTTCAGTGCCCGCATGCTCGCCGGAGTTCCGACCTGCGGCCCGATTTGCCCCACGAGTCCTCCTGTGTTGCCGCAAGTTTATCGACGGAACTCTTTCGACCCCGCCCGTTCTATGTTAAGAAACTTTACTAACTACTAGCCGGAGGCACGTCGTGAGTTCACCCACTCGTTCAGGGGAGCCGCAGCCCGCCCTTGAACGCAAGATCGGCCCCCTGCAGGCCACCGCGATCAACATGACGCAGATGTGCGGTATCGGCCCGTTCGTCACGATCCCGGCCATGGTCGCCACGATGGGCGGCCCGCAGGCGATGTTCGGCTGGATCATCGGGGCGATCGTCGCGCTGGCCGACGGGCTCATCTGGGCCGAGCTCGGCGCCGCCATGCCGGGCGCCGGCGGCACCTACCTCTACCTGCGCGAGGCGTTCCAGTACCGCACCGGCCGGCTGATGCCGTTCCTGTTCGTGTGGAGCGCGGTGCTGTTCATCCCGCTGATCATGTCCACCGGCATCATCGGGCTCGTCCAGTACCTCGGCTACCTGATCCCCGGCGTCACCGACGACGCGGGCACGACGCCACTGGGCAAGATCATCGGCGTCGGCATCACGCTCGTGATCATCCTGGCGCTGTTCCGGAAGATCGGCCAGATCTCCAAACTCACGACGGTGCTGTTCGTGATCATGCTCGCCGCCGTGCTGACGACGATCGTCGCGGCGTTCTCGCACTTCAGCGCGGCGCAGGCGTTCGCGTTCACCCCGGGCGCGTTCAGCTCGGCCGGCGACGGCACGTTCTGGGGCGGCCTCGGCGCCGGCCTGATCATCGCCATCTACGACTACCTCGGCTACAACACGACCGCCTACCTCGGTGGCGAGGTGCGCACGCCGGGCCGCACGTTGCCCCGCTCCATCATCTTCTCGATCCTCGGCATCATGGGCCTGTACTTCCTGCTGCAGGTCGGCGTGCTCGGCTCGATCCCGCTGGACCAACTTAAGGACGCGAAGTCGGTCGCTTCGTCGGTGCTGGAACAGGTGTGGGGCACCGGCACGGCGAAGGCCATCACCGTGCTGATCGTCATCGCCGCCATTGGCTCGGTCTTCGCCGGGCTGCTCGGCGGCTCGCGCGTGCCGTTCGAAGCCGCGCGCGACAAGGTCTTCCTGCCGATGTTCGGCAAGCTGCACCCGAAGCTGCACCTGCCCACCGCGGGCGTGCTCACGATGGGCGCCATCACGATCCTGGGCTCCCTGTTCACCCTGACCACGGTGATCAACGCGGCGGTCGCGACGCTGGTCATCATCCAGTCGCTGGCCCAGGTCGCCGCGATCGTCGTGCTGCGGCGACGGCAGCCGGAGCTGCGGCGGCCGTACCGCCAGTGGCTCTACCCGGTGCCGACGCTGATCGCGCTCGTCGGCTGGGTCTACATCTACATCTCGGCCGACTGGCTCTCGATCGGGCTGTCACTGGGCTGGATCGCCGTCGGCGCGCTCGCGTACCTGGTCTACGCCAAGGCCGAGAACACCTGGCCGTTCGGACCCAAGGAGATCAAGGAGGCCTTCGCCTCCACCGACACCGAAGGGGCTCAGGCATGACGAAGAAGCTCGCGGCACTCGCCGCGCTGCTGCTCGTGCCCGGCGTGCTCAGCGTCGCCGGACCCGCCGCCGCTCAGGACGCTGGAACCGACGTGGCGAAGCCGCACGGCCTCACCACGATCGGCGCGCAGGGCTGGCAGGTCCTGACCACCGCGAACGTCAAGGACGGCGGCGACAAGGTTTCCACGCCCGGGTACGCCACCCGCGGCTGGCTGCCGGTCAAGCCGGACGACGCCGGCGCGCCCGGCACCGAGATCAACGCCCTGGTGCAGAACGGCAAGTGCCCCGACGTCTTCTACTCCGACAACATGCGCAAGTGCTTCGGGTACGTCGACAAGCTGGGCCCGGTCGTCACAAAGCCGTTCTCCGATCCCTGGTGGTACCGGACCGACTTCACGCCGGACTTCAAGACCGGCCAGCACGCGAAGCTGACCATCCCGGGCATCGTCGGCGAGGGCGACGTCTGGGTGAACGGCACGCTCGTCGCCACGAAGGACGTCGTGAGCGGCGCCTTCGCCGGGCACACCTTCGACGTCTCGAAGCTGGTCAAGCCGGGCAAGAACACCTTGGCCATCAAGGTCTACCCGAACAACCCGCTCAAGATGTACACGCTCGACCAGGTCGACTGGGGCCAGATCCCGCCGGACAACGACACCGGCATCCAGTTCCCCCCGACCCTGCAGGTGGGGGACGCGCTCACCGGCGACAACGCGCACGTCGTGCAGGACAACGCGCCCGACCTGTCCAGCTCGAAGCTGACGGTGAAGGTCGACGTCACCAACGACGCCGCCACTTCGCAGGCCGGCGACGTCGCCGCGACGATCACCCCGCCGTCGGGTGCGCCGATCGTCGTCAAGCAGCGCGTCACGATCCCGGCGGGCACCAAGCAGACCGTCACCTTCGCGCCGGTGAAGATCAGCAAGCCACGGGTCTGGTGGCCGTACTCGATGGGCGACCAGCCGCTGTACACCCTGAGCACCGCGGTCTCGCAGGACGGCGTGCTGTCGACGTCGTCGAAGAGCACCTTCGGCATCCGCACGGTCACCTCGCGCCTGGTCGGGAAGTCCGCGCCGCTGCCGGAAGGCGCGCGGCAGTTCACGATCAACGGCAGGGACTTCGTGTTCCGCGGCGGCGGCTTCGCGCCGGACCTGTTCCTGCGCTACGACAAGGCCGACACCGCGCACCAGATCGCGCTGATCAAGAACATGGGCCTCTCCGGCGTCCGGCTCGAGGGCCACGACATGCCGCAGGACTTCTACGACCAGGCCGACCGCGCCGGTCTCCTGGTCATCGGCGGGTTCCTGTGCTGCGACGCCTGGCAGCCGGACACCGCCGAGCAGCTCGGTGCGCGGGACCTGCGGATCATCCACGACTCGTCGGTCGGCATCGCGCAGCGCGAACGCAACCACCCCAGCGTGTTCAACTACGGCTGGAGCGACAACGAGCCGTTCCCGAACCAGGAGAGCGCCGTCCTCAGCGCGTTCAAGCAGGAGGACTTCCAGGTCCCGGTGATCGCCTCGGCGGAGTACAAGAGCACGCCGACCCTGGGCAATTCGGGGGAGAAGGAGGGGCCGTACGACTGGGTCCCGCCGTCGTACTGGTACGACACCTCGCACTTCGACGCTTCCGACGACAGCCGCACCAACGCGGGCGGGTCGTGGGGCTTCGCGAGCGAGCAGAGCGCCGGGCACACCGTGCCGACGCTGGACTCGATCAAGCGGTTCCTTTCGCCTGCCGAGCAGGCGAAACTCTGGCAGGACCCGGAGTACAACCAGTACCACGCGAACTTCGAGCCCGACCACGGCGGCTACGCGTTCGGCACGCTGTACACATTGGACCAGTCGATCCAGCAGCGGTACGGCAGGTGGAACTCCCTGAAGTCCTATGTGGACTTGGCGAACATCGCGAACTACGAGAACACCCGCTCGCAGTTCGAGGCGTTCCTGCACCACTCCACCGACAAGGCCAACCCGTCGACCGGCGTCGTCTACTGGCAGCTGAACAAGGGCTGGCCGACGCTGCTGTGGTCGCTCTACAACGACGACGGCGACCAGGCCGGCGCGTTCTTCGGCGCCAAGAAGGCGAACAAGCCGCTGCACGCGATCTACGGCTACGACAACGGGTCGGTCACCCTGGACAACCTCGGTGCGGCCACGCAGTCCGGTCTTTCCGTGCAGGCGCGGGTGATCGACACCGCGGGCAAGGTCCTCGACGACCAGACCGCGTCCGGTCTGAGCCTGGGCAGCCAGGGCGTGCGCACCGGAGTCCTGAAGCCGAAGGTGCCCGCCGAGACGAAGGCGCCGGCGCCCGCGCAGGTCTACTTCGTCGAGCTGCAGGTGAAGCAGGGCGGGAAGGTCGTCGACCGGAACGTCTACTGGCTCTCGACGCAGAAGGACGTCGTCGACTGGGGCAAGACGCTCGGCAACCCACAGGCGACCCTGTCGCAGTACAGCAACCTGCAGGCCCTGCAGAACCTGCCGAAGTCGCAGGTCGCCGCCGTGGCGTCGACCCGCGCGAACGGCGGCGACCTCGTCTCCACGGTGACCGTGACCAACACGGCGAAGACGCCGGGGGCGGCGTTCTTCCTGCGGGCCGACGTCCGCCGCGGCACGCCGGACGGGCACGAGGGACCGGGCGACAACCAGCTCGCGAACGCGACCTGGGACGACAACGACATCACGCTGTGGCCGGGCCAGTCGCAGACGCTGACCGTCACCTACAAGGCGTCCGACCTGCGGGGCGCGGTGCCGGTGATCAGCATCGACGGGTTCAACACCGGCCGGATCGTGGTGGGGGCGGCCGGCGGGTACGGCCACCACGGGGACGCGGCCGTCGCGCCGCAGATCGAGGGGACCAGGGAGTGACAGACGGGAAGATTCTCGGGATCGACTTCGGCGGCACGAAGGTGGCGCTGGGGCTCGCCGACCACGCCGGGACCCTGCTGGCCACCCGCCGGCTGGACACCGACGCGCAGGCGGGGGCCGAGCAGGTGGTCGTGCGGGCGCTGGCCGGGGCTCGATCGCTCCTGGCCGAGTCGGGTGCGGAGCCGGCCGCCATCGGCGTTGTCAGCCCGGGGATCGTGCTGCCGGACCGGATCCTGCTCGCGCCGAACGTCCCGGGCTGGGAGGAACTGCACCTGGCCGAGCTGGTGGCGGCCGAGTTCCCGGACGTGCCGATTTCGGTGGGCACGGACGCGAAGGCGGCGGCGCTGGCGGAGTGGCGCTGGGGCGCGCTGGAGGGGGCGGACCCGGCGGTGTTCCTGTCGCTGGGCACGGGCATCGCGGCGGCGGTGCTGGTCGGCGGCCGGTTGCTGACCGGCGCCAACGGAGCTGCGGGCGAGATCGGGTACAACCTGCTCTCGCCGCAGGACACCGAGGGTTTCGCGAGCGGAGCGGCGCCGCTCGAGGAAGCCGTCGGTGGGCGTGGGCTGGGCGGCCGGGCGAGCGAGTTGCTCGGCCGCCCGGTCACCGCCGGCGAGTTGTTCGCACTGGCCAAGGAGAACGTCGAGGCGAAGGAACTGGTGACGGCGGCGCTCGACGAGCTGTCGATGCACGTGGCCAATCTGGCGATCGCGCTGGACCCGCAGCGCATCGCGGTGGGCGGCGGTCTGGTGCGCTCGGCGGACGTGCTGCTACCGGCACTGGCCGACCGGCTGGCGCACGCCGTGCCGTTCCCGCCGGAGCTGGTGTCGGCGAGGTTCGACCAGGACGCGGCACTGCTGGGCGCGGTGGCGTTGGCGTTGGGCGGGTAGGCGTCCGGGTGGCGTGCCGGTGCCCCGACCCGGCACGCCACCCGGTATCAAGCCTGAGCTTCGGCCATCTCGCGTTCGGTGCGGTCGAACGCCGCGGGAGAAAGGGTGAACCACACCAGTACCGCGCTCACCGCCTGGATCGCCGCGGCCATCACCCACACCGCGCGCAAACCCCAGTGCGCCGCCACGAAACCACCTGTCAGCGCGCCCAGTGGGGTCAACCCCCAAGCCAGCGCGCGGTGGCTCGTCAGCACCCGGCCGAGCAGGGGCGCCGGTGTGAAGCGCTGGCGGCTGGACTGGGAGCACACGTTCCAGATCAGCACCGTCGCCGTCAGCAGCACCAGTACCGCGCCCACCAGTGGGGGCCACGGCGGGACCAGCGCGATCAGCAGGTTCGTCACCACGCCGAAGCTCTGCCCGAACCGCATCGACCGAGAGTAGCCGATCCGGTCGACCACCTTCTGCACCACGAACGACGACGCGATCCAGCCGAACGCCAGGCACGCGAGCAGCAGGCCGTAGCCGACCGAGCCGACGTGCAGGACCTGCGTCGCGTACAGCACGAACATCGAGTTGCCCGCGCTCGCCGCGAACGAGCCGAGCGCCACGTTGAGCGTGATCGAGCGCAGCAGCGGTGTCCGCACCAGGTGCCGCAGCCCCGCCGACAGGTCCCGCATCGGATGGGTTCGCGCGGCGACCACGCTCTCCGAGTGGATGCGGCGGACCAGCACCAGCGCGAGCAGCGCGAAGGCCGCCGCCAGCCACGCGGGTGCTCCGGCGGCGACGGCGATCAGGAACCCGGTCAGCGGCGGGACGACGAACTGCACGACCCCGCGGTCGATCACCTGCAGCCGCGCGTTGGCGTGGGCCAGCCGGTCCACCGGGACGATCTCCGGCACCAGCGCGCCGCTCGCGCCGTCGCCGAGCACCTGCGCCGACGTCACCACGAACGCGACGACCAGCAGCAACGGCAGGCTCAGGCCGCCGGCGGAGACGGCCACGGCCAGCACGAGCGCGGCCACGACCTGCACGGCGTACGCCCAGGCGATCACCGTCGTCCGCCGGACGCGGTCGATGAGCACGCCGGCGAAGAGCGAGAGCAGCAGCCACGGCGCCTGCCCGGCGACGTTGACCAGCGACACCTCGCGCGGATCCGTGGTGACGGAGACGGCGAGCAGCGGAATCGCGGCGAGCATCAGGCCTTCGGCGGACGATCCGGACACCGCGACGGCCTGCAGCCGCACCCACCTGTTCGTCACGCGCCCGGCCCCATGATCGACATGATGCCGAAGGGTGGTTCGCGGTTCAAACGATTTATCATCGCTGCGTGACGAAGCTGCGGCTCACCGTGCCTTCGCCGCTCGTCGAGCTGGGGGAGCCGGGACGCGGCGTGCGCGTCCTCCTCAAGCGCGACGACCTGATCCACCCCGAGCTGCCCGGCAACAAGTGGCGCAAGCTCAAGCACAACCTCCGGGCCGCCGCCGACGCCGGCGCCACCCGCTTGCTGACCTTCGGCGGGGCCTACTCCAACCACCTGCTCGCCACCGCCGCGGCCGGCCACCACTTCGGCTTCGAGACGGTCGGCGTCGTCCGGGGCGAGGAACACCGGCCCCTCAACGACGTGCTGCGGGCGGCGGCCGGCCACGGCATGCGGCTCACCTACCTCGACCGCACGGCGTACCGCGCCAAAACCGGTCCCGCCGTTCTCGCCGCGCTGCGACGCGAGTGGGGCGAGTTCTTCCTGATCCCGGAAGGCGGCGCCAACGCGGCGGGTGTCCGGGGCTGCGCCGAGCTGGTCGCCGAGCTCGACCGGCCGTTCGACGTCGTCACCTGCGCCGTCGGCACCGGCGCGACGCTCGCCGGGATCGCCGCCGCACTCGGGCCAGGGCAGCGCGCAATCGGGTTCTCGGCCCTGAAAGGCGGCGACTTCCTGCGCGCCGACGTGGCCCGGTTCCAGCGCGAGACGTTCGGACGCGAACTGGGGGAGTGGACGGTCGACACGGGCCACCACTTCGGCGGCTTCGCCCGGCGGACCAGCGAACTCGACGGCTTCGTCGACGAGTTCGAGCGGCGCCACGGCGTCCGGCTCGACTGGGTCTACGAAGCCAAGATGATGTTCGGCCTGTGGGACCGCATCCGCGGCGGGGAGTTCCCGGAGGGCACGACGATCGTCGCCGTCATCGCCGGGTAGGCGTCACCGGCGCACGCGGGTCGACTCGCGGACGACCAGTTCCGGGGTGAACACCACCGCCTGGTGCTCGACCGTCGTGTCGGCCGTCTCCGCCAGCAGCAGCTCCGCCGCAGTGCGGCCGAGGCGCTGGGCCGGCTGGCGGACCGAGGTCAAGGGGACCGCCGCCGCGCCCGCGAACTCGATGTCGTCGTAGCCGACGATCGCCATCTCGTCCGGGACGCGCACGCCCGCGCCCACCATCGCCTGCAGGACGCCCAGGGCGAGGAGGTCGTTCGCGCAGAACACCGCCGTCGGGCGGGGGATCGTGCCCAGCAGGCGGGCGCCCGCGTCGCGGCCCGAGGCCACGTCGAGGCCGATCGCCTCCAGCACGGTCAGCTCGACCGCCGCGCCCTCCAGCGCCGTCCGCAAGCCCTGCTCGCGGTCGCGGCACTGGGCGAGGATCGCCGGTCCGTTGACGAACGCGATGCGGTGGTGGCCGGTCTCCAGGAGGTGACGCGCGGCGAGCGCGCCGCCCGCGATGTCGTCCACCGCGACCGAACTGGCCTCCGACGTCGGCGCCTTGCGGTCGACGAACACGTACGGCGTGCCGCTGCGGCGGAACGCGCGCAGCGCCTCGCCGGACGTCCCGACCGGGCTCAGCAACACGCCGCGGACCCGCTGCTCGGCGAACATCGCCAGGTAGGACGCCTCGAGGTCGGAGCGCTGGCCGCTGTTGCAGGTGATGATGTTGAGGCCCTCGGCGTGCGCGGCCTGCTCGGCGCCGCGGGCGACGTCCACGAAGAACGGGTTGCCGAGGTCGAGCACCAGCAGGCCCATGATCCGGCTGCGGCCGGCGCGCAGCTGCCGGGCCGACTCGTCGCGGACGTAGCCGAGCTCTTCGATGACCGACAGCACCCGGTTCCGGGTGGCCGCGGCGACCACGTGCGGCCGGTTGACCACATTGGACACCGTGCCGATCGAGACGCCCGCCCGCTTCGCGACGTCCTTGATGCCGACCACCGCACCCCCTCGCTGAGAAGGGCGTGAGCCTACCATGGTGCTGAAACGTTTCAGGGACGTGCTTGTCCGGTCGATGTCCACCCGTTCGTCGGATGATCGCGGCACTAGGCTCCCGACCGGTGTGCCTGCCACTGGGAGGAGTCGGGGTGCGGATCTTCACGATCGTCCTGTCACTGGTGCTGACGTGGGTGCTCTCCGGGGCGGTCGCCTCGGCGGACCCCGTGCTCGAACACGACACCGACGACCCGGTGACGGCGGCGCCCGCGGTGACCCGGCCGGACACCGCGCACTGCACGGTCACCCTCGCCGACGCCTTCCGCTCCAACACCACCGACGGCACGCCCCAGTACTACGAGGGCACGCTCGCGCCGCCGAAGGCCTGCCCCGGGCCGTGGGCGAAAGTCGTCATGGACCAGACCGTGACCGTCAGCGGCCGCCAGTACGACCGGATCGGCGACCTGCGGATCGGCGGCACCGAAGTCTGGTGGGGGACCACCGAGGAGCCCAGCGGCGAGGGCACCCGGCCGATCACCTACCACTTCGACAAGGACCTCACGCCCTACACGGCGCTGCTGCGCACGCCGCAGCCGTTCCACGGCGGCATCGAGAACTACAACTCGCCGGTCTACACCGGCGTGTACGCCCAGACCGTGACGCTCACCTACTACCAGGCCGACCGGAAGCACCCCGCGCCCGAGACGGCCGACCACGTGGCCGGGTTCGGGCACGCCGACGCGACCCCCGCGGCGCCCACCGTCCACTTCAGTGCGAAGGACCTGCCGCGCAACATCACCCGCGCCTACCTCGAGGTCACCCTCGAAGGCCACGCCTGCGACGAGCAGTGGTTCGACGACGTCCCGGACGCCGTGGCGGCGAAGTACCCCGCCGCCGGGCTCTGCGGCAAGGGCCCCTACCGCGAAGCGAACTTCGCGCTCGACGGGACGCCCGCCGGCAGCGCGTTCACCTTCCCGCACATCTACTCCGGCGGGATCGTGCCGCAGCTGTGGCGGCCGATCGTCGCGATCGACACCTTCAGCCTGCACGCCGAAACCTACGACATCACGCCGTTCGCGGGCCGGCTCGTGGACGGCGCCGCGCACGACCTCTCCTTCTCCTTCCCGGACATCGGCGGCGAGTTCACCGTCGTCCCGACGCTCCTGCTCTACACCGACAAGAACGCCGCGCGGACCACCGGCGCCCTGGTCCAGCACGACGTCGCCGCGGCCCCGGTGCGGCAGGAGACCGTGAAGGACATCCAGGACGGCGTGAACGTGACCGTCACGGCGAAGCGCCACGACGTGACCGCCGGCTACGTCGACACCTCCGCCGGCCGCGTGTACACGCGCGTCGAACGCACCCGCGACTACCGCAACAGCGACGACGTCACCGGCGGCGGCTTCACCCAGCACGTCGTGCAGGGCGACGCGGGGCAGCAGACCTCGACGTCCACTGTGGACGGCCGGGTGCGCTCGGCGGACCGGCACACCTGGTCCTACCCGCTGACCACCGACGCCACCGCGAACATCACCGACGACCAGAACCTGCGGATCTCCGGCTCGGCGCAGATGACGCAGGTCCTCGGCGACCTCACCGGCGACGGCCGGCACTGGCGGCCGGTCCGGGCGTCGACGGAGTGGCTGAGCTCGTCGGGGGTGCTGGCCCGCACGAACGGCGTCAACACGGAGGCCGACGGCCGCTCCCGCACGTCCTACGCCGGCACCGACGACTCGGGCCGGCCGTACTTCCACTACGTCGCGAGCGAGCACGGGCGGATCACCGAGAACCGGGAGGTCCCGCCGCGGAGGTGAGTCCGGTCTCGCCGTTCCTCACCCGATCGGGCTAGTGCGGTACTGTCGGATCCATGGGGAGTCTCCGCTCACGGGTCCTGGGCTGGGTCGGGCGCCGGTACCTCGCGCGCCAGTCGAAAAAAGGCTTCGACCTCGAAAAGATGTCGTCCATCCTGCCGGACTCGGCGTTGGAACCGCTCCGGCGCGAGGGTCTCGACCCGGTGCCCGCGATGGCCGAGCGCCGCGCCGAAGCGCCGATCAGCAAGCTCGACCTGCCGTTCGGGATGAACGCCTGGCTGGTCACGGGCTACGACGAGGCGAAGGCGGTGCTCGGCAAGGCGACCGGGTTCTCCAGCGACTTCGGCAACCTCGTCGGCAACGCCGGCGTCACCGCGGACCAGAACCCGGGCGGGCTCGGCTTCGCGGACCCACCGGTGCACACGCGGCTGCGGAAGCTGCTCACCCCGGAGTTCACGATGCGGCGGTTGAGCCGGCTGACGCCGCGCATCGACGAGATCGTCACCGAGCAGCTCGACGCGATGGCCAAGGCAGACGGGCCGGTCGACCTGTGGCAGGCGTTCGCGCTGCCGATCCCGTCGCTGACGATCTGTGAGCTGCTCGGCGTGTCCTACGAAGACCGCGAGGACTTCCAGCGGCTGAGCACCGCCCGGTTCGACCTCTTCGGCGGCGCGGGTGCCTCGCTCGGCGCGATGTCGGAGTCGCTGACCTACCTGCTCGACATCGTGAAGAAGCAGCGCGAGGAGCCGGGCGACGGCCTCCTGGGCATGCTGATCAAGGAGCACGGCGACGAGATCGACGACCGCGAGCTGGCCGGTCTCGCCGACGGCGTGCTCACCGGCGGCCTGGAGACGACGGCCAGCATGCTCGCGCTCGGCGCGCTGGTGCTGCTGCGCGACGAGCAGGCGTTCGAGGCAGTCCGCGGCGACGAGCAGTCGGTGCACCGGTTCGTCGAGGAGCTGCTGCGGTACCTGACGGTCGTCCAGATGGCGTTCCCGCGGTTCGCCAAGGAGGACATGGAGATCGCGGGCGCGCGGATCAGCGAGGGCGACATCGTGCTGGTGTCGCTGTCGGCGGCCGATCGCGACCCGAAGCTGGGCCCGGACATGGAGAAGTTCGACGCCACCCGCGAGCCGACGTCCCACCTGGCGTTCAGCTACGGCATCCACCGCTGCATCGGCGCTGAGCTGGCCCGGATGGAGCTGCGCACGGCGTACCCGGCGCTGGTCCGCCGGTTCCCGAACCTGCGGCTCGCGGTGCCCGAAGAGGAGCTGTCGTTCCGCAAGGTGTCCATTGTGTACGGCCTGGACGAGCTGCCGGTCCTGGTGGACTGAGCGGATCAGTGCGGAATGGGCCGCCGCGGCCGCCGTTCGACGCGGTCGCGGTGGGCTTCGATGACCATGGCGACGTCGGTGGCGCTCTCGGTGCCGGCGAGTTCGCCGAGGTACCCGACGCTTTGGGCGAGGATCGCCAGGTCGACGGTGAAGTAGACGCCCATCAGCGGGTTGACGAAGAGTTCGCTGCCGGCGGTGCGCATCGTGAACTGGGTGTCGCCGAACTCGCCACGCAGGGCGGCGGCGATCTGCCCGTGCACGATGCTGGGCCGGTCCGGGGTGGCGCGCTGAGCATCGGCAACGGCGTCGAGGTAGGCCTCGGCTTCGGGCGACCGCGAGGGAATGGAGAGGGCCCCGAGGTACCCACCGACCCGATCGAGGGCGGCGAGGTTCTCGAGGACGTGGGCGTGGCAGACGCCGTGAAAGGCATCGATGCCGAAGCCGAGACTGACGACGAGCCGATCGACACCATCGAGGGCGGCGACGGCGGCAAGGCTGGTCATGTCTTCTTCGGGTGTCCCGAGCCCGGCTTCATCGCCGCGCAGGAGGATGTCGGTGCCGCCGTCGACGAGAACGACGGCATCAAGGCGAAGGTGCCGCACGAGGTGCTCGTAGGCGGCGCGCAGCGGCCGAACCCCGGCGCGGGGGAAGGCGTGCACTATGGGTGGCCAGCCGCGGGAGTCGAGCCACCGGGCCAGGGTCCGTTCGGGGAAGTAGGCATCGTCGCCGGAGCTGCCGGGACGCACGGCCGCGAGGCCGGGGGAGAGCCAGTCGTCGAGATCGAGCCGGTTGAGATCACTGAAGGCGAGGTTGGCGAGGTGGACATCTTTGCCTTGTGATCGAAGGGCAAAGGCGAGCGGAAGTCCGGCGTAGACATCGAAGCCACCCCCGGCTCCGGCAACGAGAACCCGCTGAGCGGAACGAAGCCGGCCGAAGAGGGGTGGCTCGGAAAGACTGTGCACCAGGCCATGGTACGGGGTTCAGGGAAGTCCTTTTTGGACTAACCTCACTCCCGGCTCCCGGCTCCCGGCTCCCGGCTCCCGGCTCCCGGCTCCCGGCTCCCGGCTCCCGGCTCCCGGGGCCTTGAGGTCCATGCCGGGGCGCTGAAGGTGTTCTCGGCGCCGGTCAGGACACTAGCCCGCAGCGTGAAGTCGGCTTCCAGCTCATCCATGGCGGCGGCCGGCCCGGCCGCGGGATCAGCAGCGAACCCTCAGTTCACCCCGCGAGGTCGAAACTGAACAGAGATCCGAGGCCCCACAGCCTTGGCGGTCTTGGGAACCGAATGCTCCCACGTCCGCTGGCAACTCCCGCCCATGACAAGCAAATCCCCGTGCCCGAGTGGCCGCGCCAACGTCTTCCCGCCCCCACCCCGAGGCCGCAAGGCCAAGTTCCGAGCCGCCCCGACGGACAGGATCGCGACCATGGTGTCCTCCCTGGCCCCGCGGCCGATCCGGTCGCCGTGCCAAGCCACGCTGTCGCGACCGTCGCGGTAATAACACAACCCCGCCGTCCGGAACGGCTCGCGCAGTTCCTTCAGGTAGTGCCGGCTCAACGCGTCGCGCGCCGCGGTCAATGCCGGGTGGGGGAGCGGCGCGTTCTCGCGGTAGTAGCTCAGCAGCCGCGGCACGGCAACGACGCGGTCGTACATCTTCCGCTTCTCCGCCTGCCACGGCACGCCCTCGACCAGCGCCGCGAACAGCTCGTCGGCGCCCTCGAGCCAGCCGGGCTGGATGTCGACCCACGCGCCCGAGCCGAGGTCGGTCCGCTCGGGCGCGAGGGGGCGCAGCGCGATCGACCCCTGGGCGTCGAACAGCGAAGACTGGAGAGCCGGGTTCATGGTCCCCACTCTACACCAAGATCGAACACCTGTTCTAGTGAATCACGTCGTAGACGAGCTTCTGGATGCCGTTGCCGTAGGTCTCGCTCTCGACGACCTTCAGGCTCTGCTTGTCCTTGTCGGCCGCGCTGAACAGCCGCTTGCCCGCGCCCAGCAGGACCGGGAACACCAGCAGGTGGTAGCGGTCGATCAGGCCGGCGTCG
This sequence comes from Amycolatopsis sp. NPDC049691, assembly GCF_040675005.1. Classification (NCBI taxonomy): domain Bacteria; kingdom Bacillati; phylum Actinomycetota; class Actinomycetes; order Pseudonocardiales; family Pseudonocardiaceae; genus Amycolatopsis; species Amycolatopsis sp. NPDC049691. Next base: position 47,330 of record NZ_JBFANX010000007.1, on the reverse strand, counting down.
GCCAGCGCGCGGTTCAGCGTGGCGCTGCCGTGGACGGTGATCGGCCCGCCGTCGGTCTCCTTGAGCGCGGCGACGTCGTCGAGCGACCGCAGGATGGTGATCTCGCCCCAGTTCGTCACCAGGTCCCGCTCGGACAGCGTCGTCGAGACGACGTACTTGGGCATCGCGTTGTAGCCCGCGAACTCCTCGGTCATGCCCGGCCACACCGGCGCGAACGCCTCGTAGCTGACCCGGCCCATCATCATCGCGGCGGATTCGCCCTGCTCACGGCCCTTGAGCTCGTAGGCCGCCGGGTCGAACTCGATGTCCTTGAAGGTCCAGCCGGCGTTGCGGTAGCCGGCCTCGCCGCCGGGGGCTTCGACGACGCCGTCGAGCGAGACGAAGGCGGTGGCGATCAGGGTGCGCATGGGTGCTCCTCGGTGGTCGTTCCGTGCTCTCACGAGTCTGTCGAACGGCCGTGGCCGGATTCGACAACCCCTCCGGAAAATCTTCCGAGGCCTTGTTCGCGGCGGCCCGGGCTCGTACAGTCGTGCTCACGCGGAGTAAAGGTCTGAACCTTTGTCCGCTACCGCCGCCTCGAGTGACAGGAGGTCGGACGGTGCGCAAACTACGCGGCGCGGGCGTGCTCGCGGCGGTCGCGACGGGGCTCGCGGTACTCACCCCGGTCGCCGGTGCCCAGGTGGGGACCGGTCCGTGGATCCCGGACTCGCCGGGGTACTCGGAGCAGGAGCGGGGGTGCGGCGACGTCTCCGGGCTCACGTTCAAGCTCACCTGCTCCACGGCCGGCGGTGACCAGCGCGCGGAACGCCGCTACACCACCTACACCGGCGGCACCCACCAGTTCGAGGGTTCGTTCAAGATCACGAGCATGGGCGGCTCCCGGATCAGCCTGAAGCAGACGTTCCGGGACGGTTCCGACGCCGGTCCGTTCTTCCTGCTGGCGGTGGAGAAAGGCGGCCGCCTCTACGCCGTCCACGGCGGGGAGACGATCGCCACCGGAGCGACCGTGGGCACGAGCGTCCGGGTGAACACGATCAACCAGGTCGGCAGCACGCACAAGGTGTACATCAACGGCTCGCAGAAGGACTCGGTCTCGAGTCCGGGCGGGAGCTACTACGACAAGTTCGGCAGCTACCGCACCAGCAGCGGCGCCGGGCCGATCACGGTGCAGTGGAGCGGTATCAGGTTCTGGCACAAGTAGGCGACCAGGTGACCGGGTCGCGCCGTGCGGCGACCCGGTCACCGGCCCGGCCTAGACGAGTGATGCGTAACTCGGGTTAGTGGTCGTAGGCGGTTAGGGATCGGGTGACGGGCTGGCCGGTGGCGCGGTTGTGCCAGATGGCGG
>NZ_JBFANX010000007.1:0-45887 GCF_040675005.1 Amycolatopsis sp. NPDC049691 | reverse complement strand
GGTGAGAAGGGTGTTCAGGTCTGTCGTCACAAACGGATCTTGAACACCCTTCGCCCATCTCTGATCACCACCCAGACTTACGCATCACTCGTCTAGGTGTCGAACGGCGTCCAGGCGGGGACGCTGTGCCCGGAACACAGCGTCGAGCCGGGTCGACACGATCGCTTCCACGATCGTGTCCGTGGTCGGGAACAACCGCTCGAGTTCGGCGCGGCTCACCCGGGCGCCGGCTTGGATGCGCGCCGGGCTGAGCGCGCTGACGCCGTGGCCCACCAGGAGGGCCGTCGCCGTGGCCACGACGCGGGCGCGGGAATCCGGCTCCGAGGTGTCGAGACGCGGGCCGGGCCCGTCGTTCCAGTCGGGCGTCATGGCTTGCACAGTAGTCGTTCCGGACCCGGCCGGGTGCATCCGCCCCCGGCCAAAAGTGGACTATATAGTCCTTAATTGAGAGGGCTCCGGCACCGACGGGGTCACCGCCTCGGTCGGGTGGATCCGGTCGCGCCCTCGATGAGCGCCTTCGCCAGCCCTTCGGCGTCTTCGAGCGGTCCCAGGTCGTTGAGCGAGGTGGCCGGCGCCCGGGCGCCCTCGAACAGCACGGCGAGCTGCCGGCCCAGGACTTCGGGCTGAGGCGCCCTGCGGCTTCTCCCTCCGCTCACCTCTCGCCGGGCGGGCTGTCGTACCGGAGCCAGGTGCCTGCCGTTGCGTGTTGTCCGATGCCCGGCTTGCGGTAGTCGCACACGCCGTCCGGGAAGGCAGCCCGCAGTCGGGCGCGTTCGGCGGGGGTGAACGACACCGGGTAGTCGCGGAAGTCGAGGGGTTTGCGGGCGCAGGCCAGGACGTCTTCGGTGAGCGGCCCGCCCGCTTGGAGCCGGGGGTCGGACCCGGTCGGGTAGGCGGTGCCGCACCGGCCGGTGGCCGGGTAGGTCAGGGGTTGCTCCAGGCGTTCGGTCGCGGAGAGGTAGCAGCCGTCGGTCAGGCCGGCCGGCTTGTTCGCGATCACCTTGGCCTGGCGGCTGCGCGGTGAGCGGTCCGCCTCGATGGCGGTCAGCCACCGGTCCATCGCCGCCAGTTCGTCGGCGCCGGCCGCCGCGAGCTGGTCGGGCGTGTACTGGTTCTCGACGATCACCTGGTTGGCCGCGGTGCCGTTGGCCTTCTGCAGCCGCGCGCGCAGGACGAACGACCACTCGCTCGTGTGGATGTCCAGCAGCGGCCCGGCCGTGTCGATGTGGACGCGCTGGTCGATGATCGGGGTCGTGCGCAGGCCGTTGCCGCCGCTGGGCAGGATGTCGTCGCGGTAGGCCGCGTGGACCGCCCGGGGGTCGGCTTCGCCGCGCTCGGCGACCGGGTTGCCGGCCGCGTCGTACCCGCCGATGCCCGCGTTGAGCGCGGTGAACTGCGCGGGGCTGATCCGGCCCTGCTCCAGGGCGGTCAGTCCGTATTGGACACCGGTGTTGTCGGCGAGGCCGGGGACGAAACCGGTTTCCGGGTCCCGGCCGAACTGGTTGGCGTACTGTTCGGCGACGCTGCACTTGACGCCGGTGGGGTTGGTGACGGGGTCGTAGATCGCCGATGCCGGGATCGCGGTGTTGTCGTCGGTGGCGATCCCGTGGTTGCAGCTGCCGGCCGCGGTGAGCCGGCTCGCGTAGCTGTCGTCCCAGGAGGTGCAGCTGTCGTAGTCGAGGAACCCGGCCACCGCCTGCCGTTCGGCGGCGGTGAACGTGATGCCGGGCTTCGCGAAGTACCGGTCGAGCAACCGGCAGTCCCCGGCGACGTCGAGCACCGTGAAGGGGTCGGGGAAGGAGAAGCCGGGGATGATGCCGTCCAGGATGCCGGGGTAGGCGTCGGCGATGTCGTACTGCTGGATCGATCCGCCGGATCCACCCCAGCCGATCGTGTGCGCCACCGGTCCGTAGGTGGTGACGAAGTGTTCCTTGACCATCATCGCCGCCTCGGCCGAGATGATCGTGGAGCAGTTGTTCTCCAGGACGTTGAGGCTGGACGAAGCGACCGCGTACCCCTGCGACAGGAACAGGTCGTCGAGGACGGTCCCGGTGCTGCTGCCCTGGTGGTGCCCGCCGTTGCAGCCGCCGCCGAAGGAGTAGACCAGCCTGCGGTTCCAGCTCGTGTCCGGCCGCAGCGGGGACGGCTCGTGCCCGTCGTGGAGCGCGGCCGTCTGGTAGACGGCGCGGTCGATCGTGCCGGTCTCGACCCGCACGACGTAGGGCACGGCGCGGCCGCCGACCGTGGCGGTCGCGAGGTCGGCGGGGCGGGCGTTCGGGTCGGTCAAGGGCCGGAAGGTGCCGCCGGTCGTCCGATACCGGTAGCTGACCACGGTCGGTGCGGAACACGCCGGGCCGTCGGCCGGGGCGAGGCCGAAGGCGGTGGTCTCGCAGTAGAAGGGTTGCTGCTGGGGGCCCGAGAACACCGGGCCCGAGGCGGCGTGGTCGACCACCGTCACCGCGGCCCGATGACGACCGGATTCCGCGACGAGGTCGTGCGTTCCGGGGCGGAGCCCGCGCACGAGCCCGAGGAAGCTCCCGTCCGCCTGGCGCGTCAGGTCCGCCACCGGGTGGCCGTCGGCCCGCAGGGCAACCGGGCCGGGGGCGGTCACCTGGACCAGCACCTCCGGGCCGCTGACCAGGTCGGGCCGCGGGTTGGACACGGTGGCGATGGTGACGCCTGGCTCGTCGTGCGCGGAAGCGGTCGCCGGTACCGAGGCGGCCAGCAGCGCAACGCCCGCCAGTCCGGCCGCGGCGGACCAGGCTCTCCGGTGTGCGAGTCGCATGGCTCACGCCTCCGTGGCGAGGCCGGTGATCGCCGCGACGTCCTCGCCGGACAGCTCGATTTCCGCTGCCGCCAGGTTTTCCTTCAGATGCGCGACGCTGGTCGTACCGGGGATCGGCAGCATCACCGGCGAACGGTGCAGCAACCACGCCAGCGCGATCTGCCGGGCCGTCACCCCGTGCCGGGCGGCGATCGGTCCGAGCACGGCCATGACCCGGTCCGGGTCCGGGGCTTCGGTGAGCGTGACCGGGTGCCATGGCGAGAAGACCACGCCGCTTTCCTCGGCTGCCCGAAGCAGGTCCGCGCCGGTGCGCGCACCGGCGTTGAAGTGCGCCGTGACCGCCGCGATCTCCACGATCTCCTGCGCGGCCCGGAATTGTTCGAGCGTCACATTGGACAGTCCGATGTGCCGGATCAGCCCTTCCTGGCGCAGCGCGGCCAGGGTGGCGACCTGGTCCTCGAACGGAGCGTCCGTGGCACGGCCGCTGTGCAGGTAGTACAGGTCGATCGTGGCCACCCCCAGCCGGCGCGCGCTCAGGTGGGCGCTTTGCCGCAGGTAACGGGGGTTGCCGACGGCGCCGAGCGTGGCGTAGTCGAATCCGCCGCGCACGAATCCGCCCTTGGTCGCGATGACCAGATCGTCGGGGTAGGGGTGCAGTGCGTCGCGGATGAGGACCTCGTTGGTGTGCGGGCCGTAGACGTCGGCGGTGTCGAGGAACGTGACACCGGCGTCGACGGCCGCGCGCAGGACGGCGATGCCGCCGTCGCGATCGGGGTACTCGCCCCAGACCTGCTTGCCCGTCAGCTGCATGGCACCGAAACCGATCCGGCCGACCCGCAGGTCACCGCCGATGGTGAGGACGCTCGAAGTCATCCGGACCTCCTGCTAGAGTGATAGACGGCTTCTCACTTTAACGGAGTCCGGTTATCACTTTCAAGAGGTGGAGGTATCCCGGTTGACGCTCGCCGAGCTGCTCGCCGAACGCCGCCCGCACCGCGCCGACGCCCGGCGCAACTTCGACGCCCTGGTCGCCGCCGCCACCGAGGCGTACACGGAACTCGGCGCGGACGTGGCCATGGAGGAGATCGCCCGGCGCGCCGGGGTCGGCATCGCCACGCTGTACCGCAACTTCCCGACGCGGACGGACCTGATGGAGTACGTCTACCTGACCTCGGTCGACGAGCTCGTCCGGTACGGGCGGCAACTCGACCGGGCGGACCCGTGGGCGGCGTTGTCGGGCTGGCTGAGCCGGTTCGTCACGCACCTGGCCACCAAGCACGTGCTCACGACGGTCCTCACCCGGGAATCCGCGGCGTACCTGCCGAGCCGGGAAGCGATCTACGGCGTCGCCGACCCGCTGTTCGAACTGGCCCGGCGGGCGGGGGCGGTGCGTGCCGACCTCACCGCCGACGACGTCATGCGCCTGGTGTTCGCGGTGACCGCCGGGATCTACGTCGACGACGCGCAGCGCGAGCGCGCCATCGGGATCGTGCTCGACGGGATCCGCTCCCCGGCGAGGTGACGCGGGCGGTCAGCCGGCGGTGGGGTCACCGTCGGCGAGGGCGGCCGTGACGTGGTGCAGCGTGGCCGCGCGGATCGCCCGGCTGTGCTCACCCGAGGGGAGTGCGCGGGCGATCGTCACGGCGCCCACGACCGAGGCCACCAGTGCCCACGCGCGCTCCGCCTGCTCCGTCGGCGAGCCGGGCAACGCCGGAACGAGCCGCTCGATCAGGGCCGTGATCCGGCGCTCGTAGGCTTCCCGGACCGCGTCGCTCGCGCGGGAGACGTCCGCGCTGAGCGCCGGCATCAGGCAGCCGTCCGCCACGGACGCGCAGTGCTCGTCGCTCAGGTAGACGTGCAGGAACTCGGCGAGCCGGCGACGCCGTTCGTCCGGGTCCAGGTGGTCGATCACGGCGAACTCGGCCCCGAGCTGCTCGTTCACGACCTGTTCGAGGAACGCCTCCTTGCTGCCGAAGTTCGAGTAGATGGCTCCGGACGTCACGTCCGCGGCCGACGCGAGACCGTCGACGCCGACGCCGCCGAAGCCCTTCTCCTTCAGCGGGCGAGCCGCCGCGGCCAGGATCGCGGCGCGTGCCGTCTCCTTGTGGTCCTTCGGGTACCGCACGCCGGTCCTCGCCTTCCGCCCTTGCCTTCACGCTGCCGCCACCATACGATAGCGATCGTTATATAGCGATCGTTATTCTATGAGAGAAACGAGAACCGCCATGTCCACGAGCCACAACGAAGCCCCCACTCGCACGGTGGACGTCGGCGGCACCGCCTTCGCCTACCGGGAAATCGGCACCGGCTCCGGTGTTCCGCTCGTCCTGCTGCACCACTTCACGGCCGTTCTCGACGACTGGGACCCCGCCGTGGTCGACGGCTTGGCCGCGCAGCGCCGGGTGATCCTGGTCGACCTGCGCGGCGTCGGCGCCACCGGCGGCAGCACGCCCGACAGCGTCGAAGCGATGGCCGCCGACGCCGTCGCCTTCGTCCGCGCCCTCGGCCTGGAGACCGTCGACCTGCTGGGCTTCTCCCTCGGGGGCATGGTCGCGCAGGCGGTCGTCCAGCAGGAGCCCGACCTCGTCCGCCGCCTGATCCTGGCCGGTACCGCACCCGCGGGCGACGCCGGACCCGCCAACGTCCTCGCCGTGCTGCAGGACGCGATCGAGAAGGCGACCGCCGCGGGCAAGCACCCCAAGCACTTCCTGTTCTTCTCCCCGACGGAAACCAGCCAGGTGGCCGCCGACGCGTTCCTCGCCCGCCTGGAGGAGCGCACCACCGACCGCGATCCCGCGGCCACCGACGAAACCATCGGAGCCCAGGTCACCGCGCTGGCCAAGTGGGAGCGCAGCAGCACACCGGCCGGCCTAGCGAACGTTTCGCAGCCCGTCCTGGTGGTCAACGGCGACAACGACGTCATGGTCCCGACGATCAGTTCGTTCACCCTCGCCCGGGCGCTGCCGAACGCCCGCCTGAGCATCTACCCGGACTCCGGCCACGGCGGGCTCTTCCAGCACCACGAGCTGTTCGTCCGGCAAGCGCTGGACTTCCTCCGCGACTGACCCCCCCCCGCCCGCTACCGCGGCACGGGCAGCGCGATGTTCGACGGGTGAGCCGCGTTGTGGTGCACGGTGTGCGTCACCGGGTTGAGCGTCGTCCCGGCGGCATCGCCGGTGCCGGGGTTGCGGGCGAATCGCGGGAACGCGCCGCCCGAGATCTGCAGCCGGATGCGGTGCCCGGCGTCGAACCGGTGTGCCGTGGGGTCGAGCGTGATCTCGACCCTGCGGACGTCGCCGGGCGTCGCGTCCGGCCCGGCGAACCGGATGATCCGGTCGGTGACGTTGCTCGAGCGGCCGGCCGGGTCGACGTCGCAGAGGCGGGCGAAGAGGTCGGCGTGGGCGTTGTCGGACGCCAGGTGCAGCTCCACGACCGCTGTTCACCGCCGCCCACGTCACCGAACCGATGTGCTCGGTGAACGGTCGGCGCTCGGCGACCGCGTCTTCGAGCACCATCCCGGCCAGGCCGCCGTCTTCACCGTCGACCTGCCGCTGATCTCCCAGATCATCGATGCCAGTCCGCGCAAGCCGTTCCTCACGCTCGGTCTGCGCCTGCGGCCCGCGACGATCGCGCAGCTGCTGGTCGACGGCGGACCGGTCCCGGCGGGCCCGTACGACGGATCGGGCATGGCGATCAGCGACGCCGACGACGAGCTGCTGGACTCGCTGGTCCGGCTGCTGAACGGTCCGCACGCCGCCCTGATGCGGCAGGCGGGTATGGCCGACAGCCGGCTCACGCTCGTCGCACGCGCGATCGAATGGGTTCGGGCGCGCTACGACCGCGTGATCCACATCGAGGAGCTCGCCTCCGACATCGGTACCAGCACCTCGTCCCTCAACCGGCACTTCCGCGCCGTCACCGCGATGAGCCCCCTCCAGTACCAGAAACAGATCCGGCTGCAGAAGGCCCGGATGGAACTCATCGCGGCACCGCACGACGTCGCGGCGATCGGCCACGCGGTCGGCTACGACAGCTCGTCGCAGTTCAGCCGCGAGTACCGGCGGATGTTCGGCGCCCCACCCGGTCAGGACGCGCTCCGCCTCCAGTCAGCCGTCATCGTCCGCGAATAGCGGAGTCAGCAGGTGCCGCACGAACCAGTCGCGCGCCGCCCGCGAAGCCACGGCGAAGCCCTGGCCGGTGTAGGCGTCGAAATGACCACCCGGCAGGAAGACGATGTCCTTCGGTTCCGCCGCACTGGAATAGGCCACGGCCGCGAGGTTGCCGCCGGTCAGGCCGTCTTCGCTGCCGACGATCATCAACAGCGGTGTCGGCGTCACTTCCGGCAGGTACTTCGCCGGCTCGTAGCAGTAGTAGTTGTCCAAGCTCCGCAGCGTGACTTCGTTGGGCCAGCTGGGATCGAGCTCTTCCCGCGCCCGGCTGAACCACTCGTGGGAGTCGCGTGTCGGCAGCCCGACCAGCCGGCCGGGGTCGGTGCCGACAACGGGGATGGTCTCGGCGGCCGCACCCCGTGCCCGGGCCCGGCGGTCCGCCGTGAAGACGTCCGGGCCGACGACCTGGTTGTCGACCCGGGCCAGGTTCGCGTAGGTCGCGCGGCCGCTGATGAACGGCGCCTGCGTGACCACGGCCTTCACCCGCCGGTCCATCGCCGCGACGACGTAGGCGTGCGCGCCCGAGAAACTGGTTCCCCACACGCCGATGCGGCCGGGGTCCACTTCGGACCGGTTCTGGGCGCAGGTGATGGCGTGCCGGTAGTCGCCGACCTGGACCCACGGGTCGATCTCGTGCCGCGGCTGCCCCGGCGCCGGCTCGGAATCGCCCCAGCCGCGGTTGTCGTACACCAGCACGGCCAGCCCGGCCGCGGCGAACACCTCCGCGAACCGGTCGAGGTACATCCGCCGCGTCGAGCTCCAGCCGTGGGCCATCACGACACACGGCGCCGGCCCGCCGGCCCCTTCGGCCTCGTAGAACCAGCCTCGCAGCAACGCTCCTTCGGCATCGAATTCGATGTCGTGACGCATCATTCCTCCTCGGAAACCCGCCGGCGGACCTGCTTGCCGACGAAGCCGGCGACGTCGTCGATCTCCCGGCCGCGGACGTCGTGACCCAGCCCGGGATGGACGCGCACCTCGGCGGTGGCGTGGCGAGCCAGCCACCGCTCGGTCCGCACGAGCGCGCCGGCCGGGATGACCCGATCCTCCCGCCCCCGTCCCCAGTGGACGGGCGGCCGCGTGACGCTCAGCGTCTCGTCGCCGGGCTGCTCGTCCCGCACGACGAACCCCGCCAGGTTCACGCAGTAGGCGAACCGGTGCGGCGCCAGCCGCATGAGCTGGTGCGCCATCGCCGCGCCCTGCGAAAAGCCGAGCAGCCCGATCGACGGTGCCTCGACGGTCTCCAGCCACGAAAGCACGTCCAGCGCCGCGGCGTTCGCCACCGCCGGCCGAGGATCACCGATCGGGTTGCCCGCGCTGGGGAACCACGCATACCCGCCGGCTTCGGGAATCCGCGCCCGCACCGAGGCGACCACGACCTCCTCCGGCAGGCGCGGCGTGATCAGCCGGTACAGGTGCGTCTCGTCGTAGCTCCAGCCGTGCAGCAGCACCAGCAGCGGCCGCGACTGGCGGGCACGCTCCTCTTCGGACCACAGCACCGCGTCGCGGTCCATTCCCGGTTCCCGGTTCATCCCGCGGCGAACTCGTTCAGCGGGTCGGTGTGCCCGGGCGTCCACCCCAGCTCGCGCTGCGCCTTGGCCGAGGTCAGCCGCTGGTCGAGGGCGAACGCGTCGGCGATCGGGCCCATCTGCTCGCGGGCCTGCTCGAGGCTGAGGGAGACGGTCTTCCCGTCGAGCCCGGCGGCGTGGGCACAGGCCTCCGCGACCTCCTTAGCCGTCGGGTTGACCCCGCCCACGCCGAGGTACACCGAGCCCGCCGGAGCCGACAGCGCCGCCGCGTACAGCCGGGCGAGGTCGTCGAGGTGGATCAGGGCCCAGTGGTTGGCCCCGTCGGCGATGTACGGGATCGCGCCGCTTTCCTTGCCCGGCTGGACGAAAAAGACGTCGATCAGGCGGTTGTCGCCGCCGTAGAGCAGGCCGGGCTGGACGACGACCGGCCGCCCGCCGTCGGCGGCCCGGGCCAGCACCGCGTCTTCGACGGTTTTGCGCCAGGCCACGATCGCCGGCGGGTTCCACGGCGCGCTCTCGTCCTGGACGCCGTCGGTGTCGCCGTAGACCCAGCTGCCGCCGGTGTGCACGTAGGTGCCGCCGCCGATGCCGTCCTGCATCGCGGTGGCGGCCGCCAGGTCCTCTTCGCCGCTGGTGGCCTGGGCGAGGTGGATCACGGCTTCCGCCCGCGCCGCCGCCTGGTTGAGCACGTCGAGGTCGGTCAGGCCACCACGGACCGCGCTCGCCCCGGCGGCGGCCACGGCCGCCTCGGCCCGCTCGCTGCGCGCGAGCGCCTCGACGGTGTGCCCTTGCCGGACCAGCTCGCCGATCGTCGCGCGGCCGATGTAGCCGGAGCCGCCCGTGAGGAAGATCTTCATCACTGTCCCATCACTCGTGTTTCGTTCCTCCTCCACGGTGACCGGGGCAGCCCGGCCGCGTCCAAGACCCGTTCCGCGCGCTGTGATGCCTTGACGGCATCACGCGGACGCTCACTGTTCAGGACCGGCCAGGCCGTGGAGGACGAGGTTCGTGACCACGTCGGGGACCCGGTCGTCGCCGGTGGGCAGCGCGTGGTTGAGGCCGGCGAGCATGAGGCCCACCGCGGCGGCCACCAGCTCGGGGTCGCCGGACAGGGGCTCACCGCGGTCACGCCGGTTCTCCAGGTGCCGGCGCAGGGGGGCCGTCCAGGTGGTCAGCTCGTCCCGCAGCCGTCCGGACGCCGGGGCGGCCGCGGTCGCCGACTGCAGCAGGGCGATGGCGGTGGGGCGGTGGGTGCGCAGGGTGGTCCAGCAGGCCGTGATGTGCGTGCGGAGGGTGTCGTCGCCGGGGGCCGGCGGCTCGGTGAGTTCGCCGCGCAGCACGGTGAGGAGCTGCTCCTTGTCCCGGAAGTGGCTGTAGAACGACCCGACGGCCCGCCCGGCCGCGGCCGCGATGTCGGTGACCTTGGTCTCGAGGTAACCGCGTTCGCCGAACAACCGCTTCGCCGCGGCCAGCAGGTCCGCCCGGGTGCGGCCCGCGAGTTCGTCCCGCGTGCTCATCAGCCTGTGACGTGGGGGAGGAGGTGCGCCGCGGAGTGCCGGAGCTGGTCCCGGACGGCGCCGAGGTCGACGTCGAGGAGGGCGTGGTCGCGTTTGCGCCAGCGTCCGGCGATCATGACCGCTTCGATGTCGCGGGCGGTGGCGTGCAGGGCGGTGGCGACCGGGTTCGGTGCCGGGGCGTCGATGACGACGAGGTCGGCCTGCAGGTCCGGTTCGAGCCGGCCGACGCGGTCGGCGAGGCCGAGTGCGCGGGCGCCTTCGACGGTGGCCCAGGACAGTGCCTGCTTGGCGGTGATCGTCGCGGTGAGGGAGGACGAGCCGGTGTCCCGCCGGTGGCGGTCGTGGTCCTGGCCGCGCTGGTGCGCCAGTGCGATGCGGGCGGCGGAGAGCACGTCGGCGGGGGTCACGACGTCGGTGTCGGTACCCAGCGACGGCGCGGCGCCGAGCCGGAGCAGGTGCCCGGTGACGGGGAAGCCGTGACCTTGGCCGAGTTCATTCTCGGGGGTGCTGGTGAGAGTCGCGCCCGCGTCGACCAGGATCTTGAGCCACTCTTCGGTGAGCCCGGCACCGTGCACGACGTTCGTGCCCGGACCCAGGAGCCCGGCCGCTCGCACCGCCGCCCACGCGGGCCCGGGGGCGCCGCCGCTCTGGTGCATCGACACGACGAGCCCGCGTTCGGCGGCGGCCCGGAAATCGGCGACCGCGGTGTCCGGAGTGGACAGTTGCGGGCCGCGGACGGCCACGCCGATGGTGATCAGTGGTCCGCCGGCCAGGCGGTCGACCTCGCGGAACGGGTGGGTCGCGTCGGGTGCGGAGTACGGCGTGCCGTGCAGGAACACGCCACGGAGGCCGGCGGCGCGGAGGCCGTCGAGTGCGGCGTCGGTGTGGTCCGGGGTCCGGGTGTTGTGGCACCAGTCGCCCAGGGTGGTGGTGCCGCGGTCGAGCTGGCTCAGTGCGCCGGCGAGGGTGCCGATCCGCATGTCCTCCGGGCGGTAGTGCCCGGCCGCGGCGCCGTGCATGCGGCCGAGGTAGTCCGCGAGCGTCCAGTCGGTGCCGACCCCGCGCAGGGCGGTCTGCCAGGTGTGCAGGTGGGCGTTGACCAGGCCGGGCAGGACGGTCCGGCCGGTGAGGTCGACGATCTCGGCCCCGGCCGCGTCGAGGTTTTCGCCGAAGGCCACGATCGTGTCGCCGTCGATGAGGATGTCGGCGCGTTCGGCGTCGGGCCGGTTCGGGGCCATGGTGATCACCTGGGCGCCGCGCAGCAGGGTGCGGCTCATCGGGGCACCTCCGGGGTCAGCGCCCGGGCGGCGGCGCGGGTCGAGGAGAGAAAGTCCCGGGTGGCGATATGCCCGAGGTAGCCGTCGGGCCGGACGAGCAGCAGCGTGTCACTCTCGACGCCGTAGCTGCGACGGAATCCCGGTCCGTCGACGGTGATCCGCCGGAGCGGCGCTCCCGCGGCGGGCCAGTCGAGTTCGTCGCTCGCCGTCGCGGCCTGCGGGCCATACGCGACCAGGGTGAAGTGCGGCCCCCGGAACGTGTCGAACAGGCGCGAGCCGGGCAGCTCGGCGTCCGGTGCGCGATCGCCGACCTGCAGCGTCTTCGTGCGGTCCGCTTCGCTAGGTGCGAGCGGACCGCCGTGGTAGGTCAGCGACAGCTGCTGTTCGTCCTTGCCGCGGCGCAGGCTCGACGGGGCGAGCTTGGCGAGGCCTTCGTACTTCTTCGTGGACAAGCCGAGCACGCCCGCGGCGATCGGGAGGCGTTCGGCTTCGTAGCTGTCCAGTAGCCGCGGGTCGGCCCCGGCGAGGACCTGGCCGAGTTTCCAGCCGAGGTTGTAGGCGTCCTGGATGCCGGTGTTGAGGCCCTGCGCGCCGGCCGGGGTGTGCACGTGCGCGGCGTCGCCGGCGAGGAAGACCCGGCCGCGGCGGTAGGCCTCGGCCAGGCGGATGTTGGGCCGGAACACCGACCGCCACCGGATGTCGCGCACGGCGGTGCGCCGGTTGCGGGTGTGCGCCCGGATCCGCCGGGTGATCGCTTCTTCGCCGTCGGGTGGTTCTTCGTCGGGGGAGAGGCGGATCATCCACTGGAACAGGTCGGTGTGGGGCAACGGGCAGGCGCCGACGAACCGGCCCCGCACCCCCGGCCAGACGTGCCAGCGAGCACGGGACAGGCCGGCGGTGACGGCGTCGACGATGAGCATCCGGTCTCCCTCGCGGGTTTCGCCGAGGAAGCCCAGCCCGAGGTGCTTGCGGACGGCACTGGAACCGCCGTCGGCGCCCACGAGGTAGCGGGCGGTGATCCGTTCCGGGCCGTCGTCGCCGAGCACGGTCGCGGTGACCGTCCCGGCGTCCTGGGCGAACGCCGTGAGTTCACGGCCGTGTTCGACCTTGCCGCCGAGCTGTTCGAGCCGGTCGTGCAGCACGGCGTCGGTGCGGTACTGCGGGATCAGCCGGGTGTTCGGGTAGGGGACTTCGGCGGTGCGGTCGCGGTCGCGGAACATCCGCCAGGGGACGGTGACCGGTCCCAGGTGGAGGCCGAGGCGGGGATAGTCGTTGCTGCCGGCGAGAACGTCGTCGAGCACGCCGAGGTCGTCGAACACCTCCAGCGTGCGCGGCTGGACGCCCTTGGCGCGGGAGCCTTCGAAGGAGTGCGGGGCCTTGTCGACGATCCGGACGGCCAGGCCGCGGCGGAGGAGGTCGATGGCGAGGGTGGTGCCGGCCGGGCCGGCGCCGGCGATCAGGACGTCGAGGGGTTCGTTCACGGTTCGAGCCGATCCGGGTGGGGAACGGCGAACGACGCGAGCAGGTCGCCGACGTCGTCCGGCCGTTCGTAGGGAGCCATGTGGCCGCATTCGGTGATGACGTGGGTCCGCCGCGGACGCAGCAGTTCCCGCACGGTGCCGAGGTGGGTGATCGGGGTGACCCGGTCGTCGTCGCCCCACACCAGCAGGACCGGGAGCCCCAGCTCGCCGGTGCTGCGGAACAGGTCCTGCCGCTCGTACAGCGGAAAGCGCTGCAGAGTCTGGAAGAACGCGTAGAGGGAGCCTTCGTACCGGTAGGCGTCCCGGACCATCGCGACCAGCCGGGCGGAGAGCCCGGGGTCGCGGACGTTGTGCCCGAGGTGCCCTTCCAGGAGCTTGCGGCCGAAGCGGCGGGCGACGAATCCGGCGACGAAGTCGTTGCGCAGCAACCGCTGCTGCCGAGGGCGTTCGCCGAGCCCGGCCGGTCCGACGACGGTGAGCGTGGTGACCGATTCGGGGTGCAGGTTCGCATAAGCCATCGCGACCAGGGCGCCCATCGAGGTGCCGACGACGTGTCGTGGCGGCCTGAGGTCCACAGTCGTGGTCAGCTCGGCGAGCTGCCGCACGAACAGCGCTTCGTCGTAGCGACCCCGGACGCGGTCGGAGCAGCCGCGGCCGTAGGCGCTGTAGGCGAGCGTTCGCAGGCCGCGGGCGTGCAGGCGGGCCGCGAGACCGTCCCAATAGGACAGCGGAATCGTGAGGCCGCCGACGAGGACGACGAGTTCGCCGCCGTCGGGACCGGTCAGCTCGTAGTGTGTCACGCCGTCGGACAGGGTGACGAAGCTGCCGCGCAGGGTCCGGCGCGTGGCCGCGTCGAGCCGGCGGTCCTCGTCGGCGGCGACGAAGTACTTCATCGCAGGAACTCCGCGATCGCCGCGGCCACCCAGTCCGGGTCCTCCTCCGGCAGCAGGTGGCCACCGCCGGCGTGGACGCGCTCGGCGGCGCCGGGGATGTCGCGGGCGAAGTGCTGCCCGTCGACGCCGGCGCTGCGCAGGACCAGCGTCGGGACCGCGATCTTCGGGATCTCGGCGCTGCGGTCGGACTGGTCGGTGTTCGCGAAGTCGACGAACGCCGACCGGTTCCCGGGACGGCTCGTCAGCGCGTGCACGCGGTCGACCATGGCGTCGTCCACGATCGCGGAGTTCGCGCCGACGGCGTCCCGCAGCCCGCGTTCGGTCGCGCCGCGGGGCAGCCAGCGCCGCAGCAGCGGACGCAGCAGCGGGTTCCGGGCCAGCCGCAACCCGGCGGGCAGCGTCTTTTCCGGGTAGCCGGTGGCGTTGACCAGCACCAGTGCGTCCACCCGTTCGGGGGCGTCCAGGGCCAGGTTCCACGCGATGTTGCCACCGAGCGAGTTCCCGGCCACCGCGAAGTGCGGCAGGTCCAGCGCCGTCATGAAGCGGGCGATCGTGCGCGCGTAGGTCCGGACGCGGTAGTCGCGGTCGGGCCGGGGTCCCGTCCGGCCGAATCCGGGCAGGTCCGGGCGGATCACGTCGTGGGACCCCGACATCAACGCCGCCACCCGCTCGAAGCCCTCCAGCGACGACCCGCTGCCGTGCAGCAGGACGAGCGCGGGCCCATGACCTGCGCGGACGTAGTGGATGCGCTGACCGTCGACGGTCAGTGACTGGGTGCTCTCCATAATGGCAACAGTGTTGCCGTTATTGCGGGAGGTGTCAACCACGGCCATACTGGGCGCGTGATCAGTCCGTCCCCGGCCGCTCGGCGGTCACGTGGCCGTCCCGCCGTCCCGCTGGACCGGATCCTCGCCACGGCGTTGCAGCTCGTCGACGAGGAAGGCGCCGAGGCGCTGTCGATGCGGACCCTCGCCCAACGGCTCGAATCCGGCACGGCCACGCTCTACCGCCACTTCGGCAACCGGGCGGCCTTGATCGCCCAGGTGATCGACCGCGTCTTCGGCGAGGTCGACCTCGACGCCGAGGCGCTGGCCGAGCTGAGCTGGGACCAGGCCTGCCAAGCCGTCGCCCGGGCGATGTTCGACACGCTGGGCAAGCACCGGAAGGTCGCGCCCCTGCTGGTGGAGCAGACCCCGACCGGACCGAACGCCATGGCGCTGCGGGAACGCGGCCTGGCCGTCCTCCTCGACGGCGGGCTGCCGCCGAGCCTCGCCGCGCGCGCCTACGCAACCCTCTCGCGCTATGTCCTCGGGTTCGCCATCCAGCTCACCGGATCCGGGAACGACGCCGAACGCGAGCGGGTGTCGACGCACTTCCACGACCTGCCGGCCGGGGACTTCCCGGCCACGCTCGCGGTCGCGGACTCCCTGCCGGTACCGCTGGAGGACGAGTTCGCCTTCGGCCTGGAACTGATCGTCAACGGCCTGCGCGCGGCAGCACCAGCAGGGTGATCGAGTTGGCCGGGTACGTCGTGGTGACCTTGCCGCGGTTCACCGGCAGATCGGCACCCCGCACGATCGAGGAGAGATCGCCCGGGCCGTAGGTGAACCGCTGCGCCTTGCCGGTGCCGAACCCGGCGATCGACAGGGGAGAGCCGAGCTCGGCGCCCGTCTTGTTGACCACCATAAGGGTCAGGGCGCCGTCGCAGCGGCGTTGCGCGCCGTAGATCGCGAGCTGTCCCTGGTCGGTGCTGGCCGCGGAGACGCTGACGTCGCCGAACTTGCTTCCGGCGCCGTCGTAGTCGCGGTACATCCGGAACGCGTACGCGGCCGGGTCCGTCGGCTTGGGTTCGCCCCAGATGGTCGCGAGGTCGAGCCCTTCGCGGCCGAAGATGCCGAGGACGTCGGCCTCGGCCAGCGCGCCGTTGATGTCGTCCAGGGCGCCCCAGTTGTATTCGGTGATGGCGGTCTTGGTGCCGGGGTTGTACTGGGCGATCCACTGCTTCATCGTGCGGATGAACTGCAGGGGTGGCGCATTGACGCCGCTCGGGCCGATCCAGGATTCCTCGACGTAGGACGGGTCCCACAGCGACCGGGTCGACCGCAGCCGCCACGCGTTCGCCTCGGGCGTCCTGTCGCCACTGATCTGCGGGTAGTAGTGCTGATCGAAGTAGTCGAGCAGCCGCTTGCCCGCGGTGGTGCTCGCGTCCTTCATGTTCTTGAGGAACCACTGGGACAGGTTGAGCCCGCCGTGGGCGGCGGCGTCGGCGCCGGGAGCACAACCGTCCACACCGGACGCGACCCATTCGCAGTAGCCCCAGCCCGACGGGCCGAGCACGGCCGCCCGCGGATCGGCGGATTTGACGGCCGCCGCGGTCGCGGTGCTCTTGCCGCCCAGTTCGTCGTCGGACACGGGCTGGGGGTGCACGTCGCGGTGCGTGGAGCTCCACAGCACCGGTTCGTTGTCCAGTTCGTAGATCGGGACGCCGCCACGGGCCGCCGTACCGAACCGGCCGACCAGGTGCGACACCTCCGCGCCCGCGAAGGACGCGTCGGCCGGGATCGAGGTGTCGGTGGGCTCGGCCCCGGTCAGGTCGGTGTTGTTCAGCCTGCCGTTGCCGCAGTTGGCGTCCCACTGGTCGAACGAGTCCTGGCTGGGGAAGCGGGTGGCGGGGAAGCCGCAGGCGTGCGGCGACGACGGCGAGTCCTTCGCCACCCAGCCGGACATCGGCAGGGTGACCACCTGCTTGATCCCGCGGTCCCGGTTGCGCTGGACGTAGGCCTCGAGGGTGTTGTCCGGCCCGGCCACGATGTTTTCGAAGTACCAGTCGCTGCCGGTGTTGTAGGTGTGGTTGGTGAAGTTGTAGCGGCTGCTGGCGTTGCCGCCCCAGCGCGACACCGGGGTGCCGAGCTCGGCGACGAGCGCGGGATCGCCGCCGTTCATCCCGTAGATGTCGGGACTGATCGCGTGCCGCGCAGCGAACAGGTCCACCGACAGGCTGACCCCGCCCGCGGAAGCCGGTGGTGCCCCGGTGGTCAAGAGCGCCGCCACCAGGCACCCGCCCGCGGTGACGGATGTGCCGGACCGTAAGCGATTCCGCCGCCGAGCAGCCACCGTGGAACTCCTGACGTCGATGTGTGGGAGCGCTCCCACACGATACCGGCCGGTCGCCGGTCGTCAATCGGCCGAGTGGCAGCCGGTGTCGTTCCCCGGTGGCGGACCAGCACATTCGCCACGGTCGAGGAGGTAACTTTCCTCGTTCAGGCGGCGGTGTCCGGCCCGATCGCGATCGCGTCGAGATCGGGCAGTGGGCGACCGCAGATCTCGTGGGCTTCGGCCGAGGTGAGGCCGAGCATGCGCAGCAGGTCCTCGGTCACCTGGTCGGTCGTCGCGGCGTCGTCGCGCTCGGGCTGCCGGTGCAGCAGGTGGCCGAGGCCGAGCGCGGTCCCGGCGACGGTGACCATCGCGAGTTCGGGGTCGGTGACGGTGAAGCGGCCGGCTCGCACGGCGGCCTCGATGTCGCGGCGGGCCCGGGGCGCCAGTCCGCGGTCCGATGCGGCGAGTTCGAGGCCGTGGTGCAGGAGGACCTTGCTGAGTTCGGGGTGGATCCGGTGCAGGCGCCCGGTCAGCCGGAAGCTCTGCGCGAA
This sequence comes from Amycolatopsis sp. NPDC049691, assembly GCF_040675005.1. Taxonomy (NCBI): domain Bacteria; kingdom Bacillati; phylum Actinomycetota; class Actinomycetes; order Pseudonocardiales; family Pseudonocardiaceae; genus Amycolatopsis; species Amycolatopsis sp. NPDC049691. The sequence continues at coordinate 28,589 of NZ_JBFANX010000007.1, read as the reverse complement.
GACCTGTGCCGGGTCGTCGAGGCCGGTGGTCAGCTCGTCCAGCAGGGCGCCGTGGATGTCGAGGGCGTCCTCGACCGCTGCCTGGTAGAGCTGCTCCTTCGTCTCGAAGTGGTTGTAGAACGACCCCATCCCGACGTCGGCGGCCTGGGTGATCTCCAGGATCGGCACCGCGGTCTTCCCCTCGGCGATGAGCGCCTGGGCCGCCTTGACCAGGGCCGCGCGGGTACGCGCCTTGCGCCGTTCCAGTCGGCTCGGAGCGTGCTCCGGCATCCGTGCTCCCGTCTTCGCTGGTCGTCGCCGCATCTTAGCTCATTGCGTCATTGGTGAGGAAATCGTCAGAAACTCTTGACTGAGGACATGCTCGTAACTGACGATGTCGTCATCAACGTGGAGGGAGCAGCCGTGGGAGATCCGCACAGCGGGCTGCACAGCGAGCGCGGCGCGGTCGCGGGCGAGCATCCCGGCCGGGCGGCGAACCCGGTGATCAAGGTGCACGACCTGGCGTGGCTGGAGTTCGAGAAGCCGGACCTGGCGCGGGCGGAGGTGTTCGCCCGGGCCTTCGGGTTCACGCCGACGCTCAGCACCCGGCACGAGCTGCACCTGCGGGGCACCGATGCCGGCGCGCCGTGCGTGATCGTCCGCAAGGGCGCCCGGTCGAAGTTCCTGGGGCCGGCGTTCCTGGCCGCCGGCCCGGGCGACGTCCTGCGGCTGGCCGAAGCCGCCGGCCGGCAGGCGAACAGGCTGCCGGAGACGCTGGGCGGGGTCGTCGTGGACCTGCCCGACCCGAGCGGCCTGCGGGTCCGGGTGGTCTCGGACACGCACGAGCTGCCCGCGCTGCCGTCGCAGGACCCGCACGTGCTCAACTTCGGGCACGAGGTCCGGCGGGTCAACGCCACGCAACGCCCGCCCCGCGCCCCGGCACGGGTGCAGCGGCTCGGACACGTGGTGCTGCAGACGACCCGCTACCGCGAGGCACTCGACTGGTACCTCGACCACCTGGGCCTGATCGTCAGCGACTTCCTGTACTACCCCGGGCAGCGCGGGCGCGGGCCGGTGATGAGCTTCATCCGGTGTGACCGGGGTGCCACCCCGGCCGATCACCATACGCTGGCCATGGTGCTCGGCCCGACCGACCGCTACGTGCATTCCGCCTACCAGGTCGCCGACCTCGACGCGCTGGCCGCCGGTGGCGAGTACCTGCGCGATCACGGCTACCACCACTCGTGGGGCATCGGCCGGCACGTCGAAGGCAGCCAGCTGTTCGACTACTGGCGGGACCCGGACGGGTTCATGGTCGAGCACTTCAGCGACGGCGATTTGTTCGACAACACCCTCGAGCCCGGCTGGGCCCCGCTGACCGCCTCCGGGCTGGCCCAGTGGGGGCCGCCCGCCACCGCCGACTTCCTCGGCCTCAAGCCCGGCAAGGAATCCCTGCGCGAACTGCGCGCCCTGTTCTCCGCACTGCGGGAAGACAACGAATTCGACGCCCGGCGATTGCTGGGCCTGCTGAAAGTGGCCCGTTCATGAGCCTGACCGTCCTGCGCACGGCCGATGCCTGGTACCTCGCCACTCGGTCGGGGGCAGCGAAGATCCCGACGGCCGCGAAGACCACCGCCGAACTGCTCGCCGACCGCCCGGCGATCACGGCCGCGGCCGCGGACACCGTGCCCGTGGCCTCGCTCGACCTGGTCTCCCCGGTCACCGCGCCCTGCCGCGTGGTCGCCCAGATGACCAACTTCGCTTCGCACGTCACGGACGCCGGGATGGATCCGCGGACGGTGCCGTTGACGTTCTTCCGCAAGGCGTCCGGGTCGCTCAGCGGCCCGTTCGACGACGTCGTCAAGCCACCGCACGTGCGCCTGCTCGACTACGAGGTGGAGATCGGGCTGGTCATCGGCCGGGAGATCCCGGTCGGCAGCGAGATCACCGACCCGGCGGAGTGCGTCGCGGGCCTGGTCGTGACCAACGACGTGTCCGCCCGCGACGTCCAGCTGCCGCAAACCCAGTTCTACGAGGCCAAGTCGTACCCGACGTTCACCCCGGCCGGGCCCGCCCTCGTGCTGCTGGAGGGCCACGAGCTGAAGCGGTTCGCCGACCTGCGGCTGCGGTTGTCGGTCAACGGCACGGTCCGCCAGAACGCGGTCGTCGGCGAGGACATGATCTACCGTCCACTGGAGGCCCTGCAGGCGTTGGCCCGGTTCCAGCGGCTGGATCCCGGCGATCTGGTGCTGACCGGCACTCCGGCAGGCACCGCACTGTCGGCGCCGCCGAAGGTCGTGGAGAAGATCGCCGCTTTGCTGCCGCCGGCACTCAAGTGGCGGCTGTTCTTCAAGGGCCAGGCGAAGAACCCGAAGTACCTGGCCGACGGCGACGTCGTCGAGGCGGCGATCGCGACCGACGACGGTGCCCTCGACCTCGGCACCCAGCGCACGATCGTGCGGTACCGGCGATGACCGGCGCTTCCCTGTGGCCGCGCTACGCCGAGCCCGCCGACCTGGCCGCGATCGAAGCCGTGCCGCTCGCCGAACGCGGCCTGCCGGAGTCGACGTACGCCCTGCTGCAGCGGGCCGCCGCGTGGTGGCCGGAGCACCCGGCGACCACCGTGTTGCCCGAGGCCGCGCGGTGGCGCGAGCCCGTCCGGCGCACGTTCGCCGAGCTGCTCGCCGATGTCCACCGCTACGCGAACCTGCTGCGCCGCCTCGGAGTCCGGCGGGGCGACGCGGTCGGGTTGATGGCACCGAACTGCGCCGACCTGGTGCCGGCGACCCTGGCCGCGCAGCTCGCCGGGATCGCGGCTCCGCTGAACGGCGGCCTGTCCCGCGACCACCTCGGCGAACTCCTTCGCCGGTCCGGCGCCCGGGTGCTGATCACCGCCGGGCCGGAACTCGCGCCGGAGGTCTGGGACACCGCCCGGGCGCTGGCCGCCGAGCTGGACGTCGTCCTGGTGCTGCGCCCGACCGGCGCGACCGGCGAACCGGCCGCATTGCCTGCCATCGAAGGGGTGCGCGTCGGCTACCTCGCCGAGTCTTCCTCCACAATGGACACTTCCGGTTTCGATGGTGAACCACCGGTGGCGTCGGATCTGGCCGCGTTGTTCCACACCGGCGGCACCACCGGGGCACCGAAGCCGGCCGCGCACACGCACGCCAACGAAGTCGCCGACGCGTGGATGATCGCGGCCAACTCGCTGCTCGACCCCGGCTCGGTCGTCTTCGCCGCACTGCCGCTGTTCCACGTCAACGCGCTGGTCGTCACGCTGCTCGGGCCGCTGTTCAAGGGCCAGCACGCGGTGTGGGCCGGGCCGCTCGGCTACCGGGAACCCGCGCTGTACGGGGAGTTCTGGAAGATCGTCGAGCACCACCGGATCGCGGCGATGAGCGCGGTGCCGACGGTTTACGCGGTCCTCGCTCAGTGCCCTGTGAACGCGGACATCTCGAGCCTGCGTTACGCCATGGTCGGCGCTTCGCCGCTGCCGACCGCCGTGCGCGAAGGCTTCCAGGCGCACACCGGCGTCACGCTGGTCGAGGGCTACGGACTGACCGAAGCCACCTGCGCCAGCGCGCGCAGCTTCCCCGACGTCCTGCGCCCCGGCACCGTCGGCCAGCGCCTGCCCTACCAGCGGATGAAGGTCGTCCACCCGGAAACGGGGGAGGAGCTGCCCAGCGGTGAGACCGGTGTACTGGCCATCAGCGGCCCCACTGTGTTCCCTGGCTACGTCGTCGGGCGTGAGGAAAACGGGTACGTCCTGGACGGCCTCGGCAAACTCCGCGACGGCTGGCTGGACACCGGCGACCTGGCGCGGTTGGACGCCGACGGATTCGTGCACCTGGCCGGCCGCGCCAAGGACCTGATCATCCGCGGCGGGCACAACATCGACCCCGCGCTGATCGAGGACGCCCTGCTGGCCCACCCGCAGGTGGCCGCGGCCGGCGCGGTCGGCCGTCCCGACGAGCACGCCGGCGAGGTACCCGTCGCCTACGTGACCCTCACGCCCGGCGCCACGGCGACCGAGGCCGACCTGCTCGCGTGGGCCGCCGAGCGGGTGCCCGAGCGCGCTGCCGTGCCGAAGGCCGTCACCGTGCTCGACGCGCTGCCGGTGACCGACGTCGGCAAGCCCTACAAGCTCGCGTTGCGCGCCGATGCGACCCGCCGCGCGATCGCCGAGGCCCTCGCCCCGTTCGACGGGGTGACCGTCGACGCGGTGATCGAGGACGGCACCGTGGTCGCCGCCGTCACCCTTCCGTCCGATGTGGACGAATCGAAGGTGACGGCAACCCTCGCCCGCTACACCGTCGTCACCCGCCTGACCTTCGGAGAAACCTCGTGATCGCGTTGTCCGTCCTCGTGGCGGCCATCTTCCTCCTCTTCGGCGCGGCCAAGCTGTTCGCGCTCGCGCCCATGCGGGAACGCGCCGCGCACGCCGGCTTCTCCGTCACGGCCTACCGCGGCATCGGCGCGCTGGAGATCGCCGGAGCCGCCGGTCTCCTGCTCGGCTTGACCGTGCCGGTGCTCGGCGCCCTGGCCGGTGCGGGCCTGCTTCTCCTGCTCGCCGGCGCCCTCGTCACGCACGTGCGCAACCGGGACCGGGGTCGTGACCTCGTCCCGGCGGTGGTCTGCGCGGTGCTCGTCGCCGGCTATCTCGTCGCACTGGGGGTGTCGCCGTGAGGGTGCCCGTCGTGATCGTCGGGGCGGGCCCGACCGGACTGACCGCCGCGGCGCTGCTCGGCCGCCACGGCGTCGAGTGCCTGGTGCTGGAGCGGTGGGAGTCGGTCTACCCGCAGCCCCGCGCGGTGCACCTGGACGACGAGGTGCACCGCATCCTCGGCCGGCTCGGGCTGGCCGGGGAGTTCGCGGCCATCTCCTGGCCCTGTCACGGGCTGCGGCTGCTCGATCCGGACCTGCGGGTGCTGGCGGAGTTCCGCCGTTCGCCCGGCGGCGGCCGCCACGGCTACCCCGAGGCGAACATGTTCGACCAACCCGACCTGGAGCACCTGCTCCGCACCCACCTGGCGACGATCGGCACGGTCACCCTGCGCGGCAACACCGAAGTCACCGGTGTCCGGCAGGACGGGACCGGCGTGCGGGTCGAGGTGACCGACCGCGGCACCGGCGCGCGCGAGACGATCCACGCGGACTACGTCCTGGGCTGCGACGGCGCCAACAGCCTCACCCGGACGGCGATCGGCGCGACGATGGCGGACCTGAAGTTCGACCAGCGCTGGCTCGTGGTCGACATCGCCACCACCGCCGACCTCGGCCAGTGGGAAGGCGTGCACCAGGTCTGCGACCCGGGCCGCGCCGCGACCTACATGCGCATCGGGAAAACCCGCTACCGCTGGGAATTCCGGCTGCTGCCGGGGGAGTCTGCTGACGACTTCGGTCACCTCGACCGGCTGCACCCGCTGCTCGCGCCGTGGACCGGGGAGATCGACCTGGAGATCGTCCGCGTCGCCGAGTACACCTTCCGCGCGCAGCTCGCGAACCGGTGGCGCGACCGCAGGGTGTTCCTGCTCGGCGACGCCGCCCACCTGACTCCGCCGTTCATCGGCCAGGGGATGGGCGCCGGGCTGCGCGACGCGGCCAACCTCGCCTGGAAACTCGCCGGCGTCCTCGACGGAACCCTGCCCGCGAGCGCACTCGACACCTACGAGGCGGAACGCAAGCCGCACGCCCGCGCGATGATCCGGCGGGCCGTGCTGGTCGGCAAGGCCATGACCGAAGGCGGCCGGTTCGGCGACCTGGTCCGGCGAGTGGTCGCTCCGCGCCTGAACGGCCACGTCCTCGACAGCGCGACGCCGGCCCTGCACCGCTCGGACCTGGTCGTGCGGCCCCGGTTCGGGCGGTCCCTGGCGGGACGGTTGTGCCCCAACGCCCTTCTCGACGACGGAACCCGGTTCGACGACGTGGCCGGCGGCCGCTTCGCCGTCGTCACCACGAGCAGGCCGTCGGAGACCGAGCGAGCCGCCATCCGGGCGTCCGGCGCGGTTCTCGTCCCGACCCGGCGTTCCGGCGAGCTGCACCGCTGGTTGCGTACCGGCGCGGCCGTCGTCCGTCCGGACGGCACGGTGCTGAGCGCCGGCAACAGCCTCTCCCGGTGCCGGTACCCCTGACAAGGAGCAACGATGCCCCAACGCCACGAAGTGCCGGTGTACCGGCCGGACATCTATTCGCCGCAGGCGATCCTGGACCCGTACCCGCATTACGCGAACCTGCGTGAACTCGGTCCGGTGGTCTGGCTGCCCAGACAGAACGTCTACGCGCTGCCCCGCTACGCCGAATGCAAGGCCGTGCTGCTGGACGACAAGACGTTCGTCTCCGGCGACGGTGTCGCCCTCAATGCCGTCGCCAACCGGCTCTCCCGCGGCACGACCCTCAACAGCGACGGCGAAGACCACGCCCGCCGCCGGGCCCTGGTCGCCCACCGGCTCACGCCCCGGGCGCTGCGCGCGATGAAGGATGTCGTGGAACGCCAGGCGGCCGAGATCGTCGACGCCGCACTGGCCCGGCGCACGGTCGACGGCGTCGAAGTCGCGGGCGCACTGCCCGCGGCGGTGGTTCCCGACCTCGTCGGGTGGCCGGCGGAGGGCCGGGAGCACCTGCTGCGGTGGGGCGCGGCGACCTTCGACATCCTGGGTCCGTTGAACGGCCAGGCGGTGCAGGCGGTCCCGGCCGGCCTGGGCATGGCGCGGTTCGCGCACACCGTCGCGAAGCAGCGGAAGGTCCTGCCCGGCAGCATGGGCGACGACCTGCTGCGGGCGGCCGACGCGGGCGAACTCGCCCACTCCGAGTGCCCGGCGCTGATGATCGACTACCTGGCGCCGTCCCTGGACACCACGCTCAGCGCGATCGCGAGTGCCCTGTACTTGTTCGCCACCCACCCCACCCAGTGGCAGCTTCTCAAGGACGACCCGGGCCTGATCCCCAACGCGGTCAACGAAATCGTCCGCTACGAATCCCCGTTGCGCGCCTTCAGCCGCAAAGCCGCGCGCGACGCCGAGGTGGCCGGCGCCGCGCTGCCCGCGGGTTCCCGGGTCCTCGTCCTCTACGCCTCCGCCAACCGCGACGCACTCGAGTGGGACGACCCCGACACGTTCGACATCCGCCGGGACGCCGCCCGCCAGCTCGGGTTCGGGCACGGCACGCACGGCTGTGCCGGGCAGGGCCTCGCCCGCCTGGAAACCCAGGCGATGCTGCGCGCGCTCGTGGCCCGCGTCGACCGGATCGAGCCGGCCGGGCCGCCCGAGTGGGCGCGCAACAACATCATCCGTCGCCTCGGGCGGCTCCCGCTCGAACTCATCCCGGCCTGAAAGGGGACACCCGGTGCGGATCTCCGCCGACTACGACCGCTGCGAAGGCCACGGCCTGTGCGCCGAACAAGCTCCCGCGATCTTCGAGCTCGACGACGACGCCGAACTCGTCCACCACTTCGAAGGCACCGACATCCCGCCGGAGCAGCTCGCCGCCGCGCGGGCGGCCGTCACGTCGTGCCCGGTCGCCGCGCTGCGGGAGATCCCGTGACGCCACCATGCTCGATCGTCGTCGTCGGCGAGTCCATCGCCGGCATCTCTCCAAGGCCGTGCTCAAGGACGACCGTTCCGACAGCACGCTCGGCTACCGGCTCGACACTGCTCGTTCGGCGGTCGTCGTCACCGGCGGACCGGCGACGGTGACCGGCGATCCGGTCGACGGCGTGCGGCTGACCGACGGCACGGTCATCCCCGCCGACCTGGGCGTCACCTGCTGTGGCGAGGTGCCGAACACGGACTGGCTGGCGGGGACCGGACTGGCCGGTTCCCACGGCGTCGCCATCGATCCAGCCTGCGCCACCGCGGTGCCGGGCGTGTTCGCCGCCGGGGACGTTTCGTGCCTTCAAGCCGGGACGCGCACCCCGTTCTGGTCCACCGCCGTCGCGCAGGGCAAGGCGGCCGCCGCGTCGGCCCTGACCCTCGATCCGGCGAGCCGGACCTCGTCGAGGGAAGCGTGCCCGGCGGATCGGCGCTGCTGACGTGGTTCGGCGAAAACGGGCGGCGGACCGTCGTTTCCTACGGCAAGCGCGTTCCGGTGCCGAAGCTGCGTGCGCTGGCCGGCTGACGCGCGCGGCGTCACGCCGGGGGCGCCGCCCACGCGTCGAGGTCGTCCCAGGCCGTCAGGCGCAGCCCGCTGGTGAACCGGCGGGGCGCCCCGGTCACCGGGTCGTCGAACGCCACCACCCGCGCCAGCAGCTGCAGCGGTTTCGTGAAGTCCCCCAGCGGCTTTTCGCGCAACGACGGGTAGAAGTCGTCGCCGAGGATCGGGATGCCCAAGCCGCTCAGGTGCACGCGCAGCTGGTGCGTCCGGCCGGTCGACGGCACCAGCCGGTAGCGGCCCAGGCCGTCGCGGTGCTCGGCCAGCTCCACGTACGTCTCGGCGTTCGGCTCGCCCGGCTCCTCACGCGCGGCCAGTACCCCGCGTTCCTTGACGATCCGGCTGCGCACGGTCCGCGGCAGCGCCAAAGCCGGATCGAAGGGCGCGATCGCCTCGTACTCCTTGTGGACCTTCCGGTCGCGGAAGAGCGTCTGGTACTTCCCGCGCAGCTCCGGCGTGATCACGAACATCACCAGCCCGGCGGTGACGCGGTCGAGGCGGTGGGCGGGGGAGAGGTGCGGGAGGTCGAGGTCGCGGCGCAGCCGTACGAGCGCCGTCTCCAGGATGTGCTGCCCGCGCGGGATCGTCGCCAGGAAGTGCGGTTTGTCGACGACCAGCAGGTGCTCGTCGCGGTGCACGACGCGGATCTCGAACGGCACCGGGACCTCGTCCGGCAGGTCGCGGTGGAACCAGATGAACGAGCCGGGCGCGTACGGGGTGTCGACGCCGAGCGGGCCGTCGGCGCCGTGGACGCGTTCTTCGCGCAGCATCTGCTCGATGCGGTCCGGCGTGACCCGCGGCAGCCGGTCGACGAGGTGCGCCAGCAGGGTCGGCCACTCGCCCTCGGGCAGTTTCAGCCGGGCGGGGTCCAGGCCGTGGCGGGGCGGGATCGGGGGCCGGAGCTTGCGTCTCATCGTTCCCCGACTGTAGCTAACCCTCCGACGGCGTCCGGTAGCGCGCGAGGTAGCGGGCGGTCGCCTCGGCGTTCTTCGCTTCGGCGGCCTCGGCGCGGATGCGGCGGCCGGTGTGGTGCGGGAAGCCCTGCCGGCCCAGCCGGTGCTCGACGCTCTCCTCCATGTACGCGCAGGAGTAGAAGTACGCCACGAGCGCGGCCATCAGGACCAGGGAGAGCCGCAGCCAGATCGAGCCGGGCAGCAGCAGCCACACCGCGCACAGCGGCACGATGCCGATCGACCGCTGGAGCACGTACCGGGCCCGCCAGTGCTTCGACGTCGCGTCGTGCAGCGCCCAGTCGTTGTAGCGGGCCGGCAACTTGACCCCGACCGCGTAGCCGAGCCGGCGGAGCACACCAGGTCGTTCCATGAGGGCTACAGTACACTAATAGTTAGTGTACTAATTGTCTCGTGGGCCACGTTAGGATCGCGCCATGATCGACCTGGGTGAAGACCCGCTGAAGCTGGACCGGCAAGTGTGCTTCGCGCTTTCGGTGGCTTCGCGCAGCGTGATCGCGATCTACCGGCCGCTGCTGGAGCCCTACGGCCTGACCCATCCGCAGTACCTGGTGATGCTGGCGCTGTGGGAGCGGTCGCCGAGGTCGGTCAAGGACCTCGGCACGACGCTGCGCCACGAGCCGGCGACGCTGTCCCCGCTGCTCAAGCGGCTCGAGGCGCTCGGGTACGTCACGCGCAGCCGCAGCCGCGAAGACGAGCGGCAGCTGACGGTCGAGCTGACGGAGAAGGGCCGCGCGCTGCGTGCCGAGGCCGAGAAGATCCCGTACAAGGTGGTCGAGACGCTCGGGATGGACGTCGCCGAACTGGAGGCCCTCCACGGCGTGCTGACCCGGGTCATCGACGCGACGGCCTGAGGAATGCCCCGCCGCCGGGTGGGGTTGAGCACGGTGTGCTGAAGATCAGGCTGGGCGTCGCGCCGGCGGCGGGGGCGGGGCCGGCGGAGTTCGCCGGGCTGGCGGAGCGGCTCGAGGACGCCGGCGTCGACTCGCTGTGGCTGTCCGAGCTGGTGTATTCGCCCGAGGTGGACCCGATGATCGGCATGGCGCACGCCCTGGCGCGGACGGCGAAGCTCAAGGTCGGCACCGGCGTCGCGATCCTGCCCGGACGGCACCCGGTGCTGGTGGCGAAGCAGCTGCTGACGCTGGCCGGGCTGGCGCCGAAGCGGGTGCTGCCGGTGTTCGGGCTGCGCCCGGCGCGCGCGGCCGAGCACGACCTGTTCCCGGTGCCACCGGGCCGTCGCGCGGCGGTGTTCGACGAGTCCCTGACGTTGTTGCGCCGTCTCCTCGAAGAGGACGAAGTGTCCTTCGACGGCGAGTTCTTCCAGGTTTCCGGAGTCCGCCTCGGGCCGCGTCCGGCGAAGCGCCTGGACGTCTGGCTGGGCGGCTCCGCCCCGGCGGCCCTCCGTCGCACGGGCCGCCTCGCGGACGGCTGGCTGGGCAGCTTCCTGACCCCGGCCCAGGCGCGCGACGCCCGGCTGGCGATCCAGGAGGCCGCGGCCGAGGCGGGGCGCGAAATCGAGGAAGACCACTTCGGGCTGAGCCTCGCGGTGGCTGATCACGGCCTGGCTGACGAACTGGCCGCCGCGGCGGCCCGGCGGAACCCGGGTGTGCCGGTGACCGACCTCGTGGCGACGAGCTGGGCCGAGGCGCGGAGGCTGGTGGAGGAGTACATCGAGGCCGGGCTGTCGAAGTTCGTGATCCGGCCGGGACACGGCGATTTCGATGACTTCCTCAAGAAGTTCCAGGCCGAGCTGGTGCCGCTTCAGAACTGAACCGAAGCGAAAGCGGCACCACGGAATCAGAACTCCAGTTGCTCGGCCTTGCGCGGCATGAGCAGCAGCGCCACCACCGAAACGACGGCCACCACCAGCAGCCCGATGAACACGTAGTGCGTCGCCTCCGCCAAAGCGCCTCGCACGAACCTCCCCACGGGGGAGTCGGTGTGGCTGCCCAAAACCAGGCTCGTCGCGTCCACCGACGGCGGCAGTTTGCCCGCCACCTCAGGTGGCGGCGAAGCGAACCGCGACGCCAAAGTCGCGTTGGCGATCGCGCCGAAGACCGCCGCTCCCACCGCACTGCCCAGGGACCGGCTGAACAGGTTCGTCGCCGTCACCACGCCGCGGCGGTCCCAGCCGACCACCGACTGGACCGCCACCAACGTCGGGCTCGACGTCAGACCCAGGCCCAGCCCCAGGACGAACGCCGCCAGCGCCGCCGCCCAGATCGACGACGACGCGTCCAGCAGCGCCACCAGGACGCCGCCGCCGACGACGAACACCGTGCCGATCAACGCCGTGTCGCGGAAGCCGATGCGCAGGTAGATCTTGCCGGCCAGGGACGCCGAGATCGGCCACCCGACCGTCAGCGCGGCCACCGCGAACCCGGCGACCAGCGCGCCCGCGCCGAGGACACCCTGTGCGTACGTCGGCAGGTACGACGTCAGCCCCATCAGGACCGCGCCGACCACCACGGCCAGGAGGTTGCCGCCCACCAGGATCCGGCGGGTGAACACCCACAGCGGCAGCACCGGCTCGGCCGCACGCTTCTCCGCCAGCACGAACGCCACCAGCAGCGCCGCGCCCGCGGCGAAGATCGCCACGCTCGGCACCGACCCCCACGCCCACGCGACGCCGCCTTCGAGCAGGCCCAGGATCACCAGCGAGCAGCCGATCGTCAGCAGCGCCGCGCCCGTGTAGTCGACCTTGTGGGCCTTTCGCGTCACCTTTTCGGCGAAGTTGCGGTACAGCATCAGCGCGGCGATCGCGCCGAGCGGCAGGTTGATGAAGAAGATCCACCGCCAGTCGAGGTACTCCGCGAACACCCCGCCGAGCGTCGGGCCGACGACCGACGCGATGCCCCAGACACTCGCGACGTAGCCCTGCACCCTGGCGCGCTCCTCCACCGTGTAGAGGTCGCCGATGATCGTCATCGACATCGGCTGGATCGCGCCGGCGCCGATGCCCTGCACCGCGCGCGCCGCGATCAGCACCGGCATGCTCCACGCGGCGCCGCACAGCACCGAGCCGACGAGGAACGCGGCGATGCCGAAGAACATCACCGGGCGGCGGCCGAGGACGTCGGCGAACTTGCCGTAGAGCGGGACGGTGACCGCCTGGGTCAGCAGGTAGATCGAGAACAGCCACGGGAACTGCGAAAACCCGCCGAGGTCGCGCACCACCGACGGGACGGCGGTCGCGATGATCGTGCTGTCCAGCGCGACGAGTGCCGTGCTGAGCATGACCGCGACCAGCACCGGGCCGCGGTCGGACCGGAAGCCGACCCCTTTCACGCTGGTGGCGGCATCGGTCGTCATCGGCGGGCTGCTCCTCGGGGTGGTCATGACCGGGGTCAACTACTTTGCTGTCCTAAGCATTCCATCCGGGGACGGCGGACCCCAGTGAATTTCCGTCACAGTGCGCATCACGGAAGATGGGTGGGATGAGCGACTGGATCCGCCCGATCGGACAGGGGTGGGTGGTGCGCGACGCGGTGCCCGGCCCCGACGTCGACGAGTTCGCCGAGCCCGACCGCGTGGTCGCCGCGCTGGCCGCGCGCGGCGCCGCCGACAGCCTGCTGGCCGTGCAGCACCCGGCCCGGACGCCGGCGGCGCTGGCGCGCGGGCTCGACCTGGCCGACGCGGTCCCGATCGCCCGGGCCGTGCTCGAACGGCTGCGCAAGCGGTTCTACCGGCCGGTGCGCGAGGTCGTCGCGCCCTACCGGATCGAAGGGCCGGACGGCGTGGCGCTCGGCCTGCTCTGCCTGGTCGACCCGGCGGCCGTCACCGACGACGGTGCCGCGCGGGTCCGGCACACCGAGGACGTCTACGCCGACGTCGTGGCCGAGCGCGCCGCGGTGCTGGCCGGGCTCGGCTGCGCGACCAGCGCGGCGATGCTCGTCCCGGCCTCGGGTGGCGACCTGCTGACCGAGCAGGTCGAACGCGCCTGCGCCGGCCTCGGCCTGCCCGATCTGTCCACGACGGATGCGGCCGGGCGGCGCCACGAGCTGTGGGTGGTGCCGCCGGGCCCGCTGCAGAACCGGCTGCTGGCCGCGGTCGCCGCGGCCGACCTCCTGGTGGCCGACGGCAACCACCGGGTGGCGGCGGCCGCGGCGGCCGGCCACGGCGCGCTGCTGGCCCTGGTCACGGCGGGCCCGCAGCTGCGGATCGGCGCGATCCACCGGGTGCTGACGGGCACCGGGCTCGGCTCCGAGAACCTGGTGACGCGCTGGTCGGCGGCCGGCCTCGACGTCCGCTACGACGAGCACGCGGTGCCGGTGCCGGGCGAAGCGGTGGTGCGCGCGGGGCAGGCGGTGCTGCGGATCCCGCTCCCGGCCCTGCCCGGGCCGCAGCCGGTGATCGACCACGAGGTCGTCGAACGGGTGCTGTTCGCCGACGCGCTCGGGGTGGACCCGGACGGGCCGTGCGTCCGCCCGCTGCCCGCGGGACGCCCGGTGCCCGCCGGCGCGGACGCGGTGGTCCTGCTCGCGCCGGTGCGGTACGCGGACGTCCTCGCCGTGCACGCGGCGGGACGGCGGATGCCGCGGAAGGCCACGTACTTCACGCCGAAGCCGCGCAGCGGGCTGGTGCTGGCGGAGCTCTAGCGGGCGTCCCACCAGTTTAGGACCCGGGTCGCGAACAGCGTCAGCCACTTCGACGGCTCGCCCGGCGGGACGTCCACCTCGAACCAGACCCGGCCGGTGTGCCGCTCGGCCTGCAGCCACGTCCCGTCCGGCTGCCGGGCCGCGCGGATCAGCTCGATCGCCTCGGCCAGGCGCGGGTCGGGCCGGTTCGCGTCGCGGAAGTACGAGGCCGCGTTCAGCACGTCGTAGTGCCAGCGGATCGGGTAGGAGAACTCGCCGAGCCACGGCGCGATCGGCTCGCCCGTCGACAACCGCCGGGTCAGCCGGCGCGCCAGCAGGTACTCCTCGCCGGCGAGCCGGGCTTCGCGCACGGCGCCGTCGTCTCCGGTGGCCCGCTCGAACGCCAGCAATCCCTTCAGCGCGTTCAGTGTCGAGTGGACGGACGAGCGCGTCGAGCCCTCGACCCACTCGCAGTTCCAGCCGCCGTCGGGCAGCCGGTGCGTCACGAACCACTCCGCGATCCCCGCGACGTCCGCGCCGAGCCACACCCCGTTGGCCAGCGTCCAGGCGTTGATGCAGCAATCGACCTCGCCGTCCCAATAGGGCAGGTTCTCGTACTCCCACCGGCTGTTTTCGGCCAGCAGCTCGGCGGTCCCCCGCAACGCCGACGCGTCAAGTCCCCATTCGCGCAGGGAGTTCAGCGTCCACGTCGTCGCCGTCCACGGCTGGGCCTCGCCGCCGCGGAAGCCCGCCGGGAAGAACGCGCCGCCCGCCCACTGGCCGTCCGCGTCCTGCAGCGCCAGCAGCCGGGCGCCGAAGCCCTCCGTGGCGACCCGGGCCCGCGTCGCCTCCCAGACCTCGGGCGGTTCGCCCGCCAAGTCGCGCTCGACCTGCCAGCGCAGGGCCGGATCGGAGTCGCGCAACCAGGCGAGCAGGTCCACTACGCCCCCGTGACGCCGTCGATGGCTTCGCGCAGGAAGTCCGCGTGGCCGTTGTGCCGTGCGTACTCGTGGATCATGTGCAGCATGACGAGCCGCAACGAGACGTCTTCACCCCAGCGCGGCTGGTGCCCGGTGACGTCCAGGGACTCGGCCGCCTCTTCGATCTTGCGGGACTGCTCCACTTCGGCCTGCCACGCCTCGAACGCTTCCGCGCGAGTCGAGGTGCTCGCGTCGTAGGCGGCCTGGTAGTCCCCTTCGGGCGACCACCGCAGCGGGATGTCCTCGGCGTTGATCACCCGCCGGAACCAGGTGCGCTCGACCTCGGCCATGTGCCGGACGAGGCCCAGCAGGGACAGCGTCGACGGCGGGCTCGACGCCCGGCGGAGGTCCTCGTCGGACAGCCCGTCGCACTTCATGGCGAGGGTGGCGCGGTGGAAGTCGAGGAACGTGCGCAGCATTTCGCGCTCGCCCCCGGTCAGTGGCGGTTCGGGTCGTTCGGTGGTCACGCGGGAGTGTCTATCACGCCCTGGAATGTCGTACCCGTGTTTTAAGCTCGCGCGGTGGACTTGCCCGTGATGCCGCCCGTGCGGCCGATGCTCGCGAAAGCCGTGCACGAGGTGCCTCGTGACCCGGGGCTGCTGTACGAGCCCAAGTGGGACGGCTTCCGCTGCGTCGTGTTCCGCGACGGCGACGAGATCGAGCTCGGCTCCCGCAACGACCGCCCGCTGACCCGCTACTTCCCGGAACTGGTCGAGCTGCTGGCCGCCGCGCTGCCGCCGCGGTGCGTCGTCGACGGCGAGATCGTGCTGGTCACGCCGGCCGGGCTCGACTTCGAGGCGCTGCAGCTGCGGCTGCACCCGGCGGCGTCGCGCGTGCGCAAGCTGGCGGAGGAGACGCCGGCCAGTTTCATCGCCTTCGACCTGCTCGCCCTCGGCGACACCGACCTCACCGAGGCGCCCTTCCGCGAGCGGCGCGAGCGGCTGGAAGGCATCCTGCGCACCGACGCCGAGGGCCTCCAGCGCGTCCACCTGACCCCGTTGAGCGAAGATCCCGCCCAGGCCGAGGACTGGTTCACCCGGTTCGAGGGCGCGGGCTTCGACGGCGTCATGGCCAAACCCGGCGACCTGCCGTACGAGCAGGACAAGCGCGTCATGCTGAAGGTCAAGCACGAGCGCACGGCCGACTGCGTCGTGACGGGCTTCCGCTGGCACAAGGACGGCGTCGGCGTCGGCTCGCTGCTGCTGGGCCTGTTCGACGACGAAGGGGTGCTCCACCACGTCGGCGTGGCCAGCAGCTTCACCAAGACGCGGCGGGCGGAGCTGGTCGAAGAGCTGGCGCCACTGCGGGAGAACGCCCTGGAAGGGCACCCGTGGCGGTCCTGGGCCGAGTACGAGCCGCCGGCCGGCAGGCAGCCGGGCGCGAACAGCCGGTGGGCGCCGCAGAAGGACCTGTCCTGGGAGCCGCTGCGGCCCGAGTGGGTGGCGGAGGTCCGCTACGAGCACCTGCAGGGCGGCCGGTTCCGCCACGGCGGGCGGCTGGTCCGGTTCCGGCCCGACCGCACGCCGGAGTCGTGCACCTACGCCCAGCTCGACGAGGCACCGCCCGCCGAGCTCGCCAAGCTGTTCGGGGAGGCGCGATGAGCGAGGCGCTGGTGCTCGACGTCGACGGCGTCGAGGTCAAGATCAGCAGCCCGGACAAGGTCTACTTCCCGGAGCGGGGGCAGACGAAGCTCGACCTCGTCGAGTACTACCGGGCGATTTCGGGGCCGCTGCTGGCCCGGCTCGGCGGGCGCCCGCTGCTGCTGGAGCGCTACCCGGACGGCGCGGGCGGCAAGAACTGGTTCCAGAAACGCGTGCCGAAGGGCGCGCCGCCGTGGCTGAGCACCACGGTCGTCTCGACGCCGAACGGCACGACGAGCGATGCGCTGGTGGCCAAGGACCTGGCCCACATCCTCTGGGCGGTGAACCTGGGGTGCCTCGGCTTCCACGTCTGGCCCTACCTCGCCGACACGCCCGAGGTGACC
The DNA here is from genome assembly GCF_040675005.1 of Amycolatopsis sp. NPDC049691. Classification (NCBI taxonomy): domain Bacteria; kingdom Bacillati; phylum Actinomycetota; class Actinomycetes; order Pseudonocardiales; family Pseudonocardiaceae; genus Amycolatopsis; species Amycolatopsis sp. NPDC049691. Next base: position 11,953 of record NZ_JBFANX010000007.1, on the reverse strand, counting down.
GACGAGCTGCGCGTCGACCTCGACCCGTCGCCGGGGATCGGGTTCGACGAGCTGCGCGAGGCCGCGCTGCTGACCCGGGAGTTCCTGGCCGAGCACGGCATCGAAGGGCACCTGAAGACGTCCGGGTCGCGGGGGCTGCACCTGTACGTGATGCTCGAACCGCGGTGGGACAGCTTCCAGGTGCGGGCCGCGGCGGTCGCGCTCGCGCGGGCCCTGGAGCGGCGGCATCCGGAGAAGATCACCGCGCAGTGGTGGAAGGAAGAACGCGGCTCGCGCGTGTTCGTCGACTTCAACCAGAACGCCCCGCACAAGACCGTGTTCGGTACCTGGTGCGTGCGGCCGCGGGTGGGCGGGCAGGTGTCGACGCCGATCGGGTGGGACGAGCTGGACACCGTCGAGCCGGACGCGTTCACGTTGAGCACGGTGCCGGCGCGGGTGGCCGAGCGCGGCGACCCGTGGGCCGGGGCGGGGGAGCGGCCGCAGTCGATCGAGCCGCTGCTGGAGCTGTCCGAAGCGGACATGGCGAACGGGCTGATGGACGCGCCGTGGCCGCCGGTGTACCCGAAGATGCCGAACGAGCCGCCGCGGGTGGCACCGAGCCGGGCGAAGAAGGCGTGAGGTGGCCACGGTCGCGGAATGCCCGGCCGACGACGGGTTCCTGCTGGCGCTGCTGACGGCGATGACGGCCGAGCTGGTGGTCGTGTACGATCTGCCCCCGGACGCGCGCCCGCGGCCGCTGGCCCCGGCGAGCCGCTTCCTGCTGGCCCGCGACGGTTCCCGGGCGATCGGCTGCTGCGCGGTGGAGCCGGTTTCCCCGGGGGTGTACGAGCTGAAGCGGATGTTCGTGGCCCCGGACGCGCGCGGAACGGGGGTGTCGACGGCGCTGGTGGCGGAGTCCGAGCGCCTGGCCCGCAGCGGCGGCGGGGTGAGGATGAGGCTGGAGACGGGGGTACGCCAGCCGGCGGCGATGAGGTTGTACGAGCGGGCGGGCTACCGCCGGGTGCCGAACTTCCCGCCGCACGAAGGTGATCCGGAGTCGGTCTGCTACGAGAAGGAATTGGCCTAGACGAGTGATGCGTAACTCGGGTTAGTGGTCGTAGGCGGTTAGGGATCGGGTGACGGGCTGGCCGGTGGCGCGGTTGTGCCAGATGGCGGCGGTGAGGGCCAGGAGGCGTTGTGCGACGCGGACTCCGACACCTTCAATGGTGCGTCCGCCGTGCTCTTCGAGGTTCAGTTGGCCTTTGAGGGTGTCGTTGACCGATTCGATGAGCTGGCGGATGGACTTGAGCAGCGGCTCGCCCGGGTGAGGCGTGCGGTTGCGGTAGGACGGCCGGATCAGCCGGACCCCGCGTTCGGTGAGGTAGTGGTCGAGTTCGCGGGAGACGTAGCCCTTGTCAGCGATGATCAGCAGGCCGGGGCGGTCGGCGAGCAGGTGGGGTTCGTGGTCGCAGATGGCCATGAGCACCTGCCGCTCGTCGACCTTCGGGTCGGCCAGGGCCCAGGCGATAGGCAGTCCGGCCGGGGTGCAGACCAGATGCAGGCGCAGGCCCCAGAACCAACGTGAGTGCGAGCGGCAGAAGCCGTACTTGGCCCAGCCGGCCAACTGTGAGCGCTTGACCGTCGGCCGGGACCGGCCGCACTCCACCGGGGTCGAGTCGACGATCCAGGTCGCGTCGGTCCACAGGTCCGTGTCCGCCGCGAGCCAGCGCATCACCTGCTTGACCAGCGGCAACGCGGCGCGCAGGCGACGGTTGTAGCCGGACTGGCCCGGCAGGTACCGGAACGCGCCGGGCATCCGGGCCGGCAGGAACCGCAGCCAGCGGGCCTCGGAGGTGAACCCCAGCAACGCCTGGGCCACGGCCAGGGTCACCAGTTCCGCGTCGGTCAGCTTCGGCGGTCTGCCCATCCGTCGCCTGCCGGCGAGGTGGTCGTCGATCTTGACGTAGAGTGCGGTGAGAAGGGTGTTCAGGTCTGTCGTCACAAACGGATCTTGAACACCCTTCGCCCATCTCTGATCACCACCCAGACTTACGCATCACTCGTCTAGCCGGTGGGCGGCGGCGGTCCGGCCGGAGGGGTCTGGCCGCGGGAGTGGTTAGCCGGTGGGGCGGCGGCGGTCTGGCCGGGGGAGGGCCTGGCCGCGGGAGTGGCCTGGCGAGTGGATAGCCGGCGGCGCGACGGCGGGCCGGCCGCGGAGTGGCCCGGCCGCGGTGCGTGGGCCCGGCGGCGGTCCGCCCCGCAGACCGGCAACCGGCTCATTCCTCCCGTGCCGCCGCCGGTGGTGCGAGCCGCGGCGAGAGCTGGCTCCAGGCGACCAAAGCCACCAATGCCGTCACGCCGAACACCGCCGCCTGCCCGATCCCCGAAGCCGCGGCACCGGCCAACGGAGCCGCCGCGGTCTGGCCGGCGCCCAGTCCCGCGAACGACCACGTCACCCCGCGGGCCGGCCGCTCGGGGAACAGCCGTGCTGCCCACAGGATGCACAACCCCGTCAGCGCCATGTACGTCAAGCCGAACAGCGCGCTCGACACCAACGCCCCCGGCAACCCCGGCCGGGGCAAGGCCAGCAAGCCGATCCCGGCCGCGGCCAGTGTCCACACCGTCACGTTGGCCACCCGCAGCCCCGTGCGCGCCGCCAGCCGCCCCGCCAAGCCGCCGAACAACCCCGCCACACCGATCGCGCACCAGCAGCACGTGACCGCGACCGGGCTCAGGCCCGCCTCCACCAGCCGTGCACTCGAGAACGTCCAGTACGGCGCGCTCGTCACCCCGATGAGCACCGAATTGACCACCAGCGGAGCGATCCCGCGAGCGGACCCGGAATCCGGCGCGACCGCCGGCGCCCGGGGCAGCACGCGCCAAGCCACGAGCGTCACCGCCAGGCCGAGAACGGCGAACGCGGCCCAGATCGCGGGCCAGCCGAACGCCAGCAGCGGCGTGAACGCCGACGCCGCCAGCCCGAGCCCGGTCCCTGTGTTGGCCCACGTCTGCGCCCGGTCACGGACCCTCGACCCGACCGTCCGGCCGATCAGCTGGGCGACACCGGGGGAGACGAGGCCGGCACCGGCGCCCGCGACGACGATCCCCGCCCCGAACGCCACCACACCCGGGGCCGCCGCCATCAGCGCCAGGCCGAGCGTCGCCGACGCGCCGGCCAGGACGACCGTCCCGTGCGCCGACCGGCGGGACGTCGCCGGCGAGAGCAGCAGCCCGAGACCGTACCCGGCGGTGGACAACCCGCCGAGGACGCCGATGCCCACGGTCGTCAGCCCGAACGTCGCGCTGAACCGCGGCACGAACAGCCCGTAGGCGTACCGCGCGAAGCCGTAGCAGAGCGCGATCACGCTCGCTCCGGCCGCGGCGGTCGACCACCACGGGACCGTCGGCTTCCGTTCCGTTTCGAGGGCCATGCCCCCACCAAACAGACAGGTCTGTCTGGTGTCAATCGATGGTAGTGTCGATGCAGGCCAGAGCCATACCGATCGGTCAGGAGATGCGACTGTGGGACGGACCCCGCCCGGCGCCGCGCGAGCCAAGGTCCTGGCGGCCGCGTCGACGCTCTTCTACCGCGACGGCATCCACGCCGTAGGCGTCGACACGGTGGCGGCCGAAGCGGGTGTGACGAAAGCGGCCCTCTACGGCAACTTCGGCTCCAAGACCCGGCTCGTCGTCGCCTACCTGCGGGAACGCGACCGGCGGTGGCAGGAGGAGATCGACCGGATCACCGGAGGGCACGCCGACCCGCGGGCCCGGGTGCTGGCGGTGTTCGACGCCTACGAGGCCTGGCTGGCCCGCGACGGCTACCGCGGCTGCGCCTTCCTCAACGCGACCTCGGAGTTCCCCGACCCCGACGACCCGGTCCGCGAGGTCGTCCGCCACCACAAGACCGCGCTGCACGGCTTCCTGCGCGCCCAGCTCGAACGCGGCGGCCGGACCGACGCCGAGAGGCTCGCGGACGAGCTGATGCTGCTGCTCGAGGGCGCCGCCGTCACCGCGGTGGTCGCCCGGAGCGCGCGGCCGTTCCGCACGGCGAAGCGGCTCGCGGAGACGTTGACCGCCTAGACCCCCAGGTCCAGCGAGAGCTGGCCGAGGTCGTCGCCGGCCGCGGCCGCGCGAACGCCGGCCGGGGGCGCGGGCAGCGTCGCCACGCACGCCGGGCAGGGCGCCACCTCCGACGCCGTCAGGTCCACCGGCTTCCAGCTGCGGGACTCGCGTTCACCGCACGCCGAACGCCGGTAGCGCAGGTCGCCGGAGCGGGTCATCAAGTGCGCCAACGGCACTTCTTCGGGCAGCACGCCGACCAGGTACCAGCGTGGTGCGCTCACCGCGGTGGTCGTCATGGCCGCCAGTCTCCGTCGCCGCCGCGGCGACTCCGGCGCATTTGCCGATCTTCGGCGTGGCGGGACGTCAGGCCTGGTCGGGCAGGTACCGGAGGATGTGCAGCAGCCCGCGTTCGTCGACCGCCGACGGGTCCGGCGCGACGCACGCGCCCAAGCCGGCGAGCACCGCGTCGGCGTCGATGCCCGCGCCGATCAGCACCAGCTCCGTGCGCCGGGGCTCGCCCGGCGGCCACGCCGACCGCTCCAGCTGGACGAACCCGCCCACCGTGTGCAGCTGGAAGCGCGCGTCGGCGCCGAAGTCGGCTTGGCCCTTCATCCGGTACAGCCCGGCCGGGCGCCGCTCCAGCCACTCGACGAACGCCTTCGGCGCCAGCGGCGTCTCCGCGGTGAACGTCACCGTCTGGTACGCGGCGTGCAGGTGCTCGGCGTGGTCGTGCTCGCGCAGGTCGTCGAACGACAGCTGGCCGACGCGCTCGCCGCGGGGTTCGGGGTCGAAGAACAGCCGCGGGTCGACGCGTCCGTGCGAGGTGACCAGCAGGGGACGGCCCGGTGCGAGTTCTTCGACCGTCGCGGTGACCTTGGCCAGCTCCTCCGCCGGCACCCGGTCGGCCTTGTTCAGCACCACCAGGTCGGCCAGCCGCACGTGGTCGGCCAGCTCGGGGTGCCGCTCGCGGGCGGACTCGAACTCGGCCGCGTCGACGACCTCCGCCAGCCCGCCGTAGCGGATGTCCGGGTTCTCGCTGGCGATCATCAGCCGGATCAGGTCGCGCGGCTCGGCGATACCGCTCGCCTCGACGACGATGACGTCGATCCCCGCCTCGGCCGACGAGAGCCGCCCCAGCATGGCGTCCAAGCCGCTCGCGTCGACCGCGCAGCACAGGCACCCGTTGCCGAGCGAGACCATGGTGTCGACCTGGCCGGCCACCGCGAGCGCGTCGACGTTGACGCTGCCGAAGTCGTTGACCACGACGCCGACCCGGGCGCCCTCGCGGTTGGCGAGCAGGTGGTTGAGCAGCGTCGTCTTGCCCGCGCCGAGGAACCCGGCGACGAGAACCACGGGGATCTTGCGCACAAAACGACTCTAGCGTCGCGCGCGGGCGCGCTGATACACGGGGGAGGTGCGCCCGAGAAGCCCGCTCGGCGAATACCCTCGAAAAGACGAAAGCCGTCCGCGGGGAAGGATCACAATGGCCGCACCGTCCACAGTGATCTATTGACGGAAAATGCGCAGTGACATGTCCGGATAACGCTTGGTAGCAGTTATTTTTCCGGCGTTTTCGCTGGCCGGGACGGAATACCGCGACCAGGCCGGACGGCGTTCCCGTCCGGTGGATTGCGTCCGGGAGAACGTCGGGTACTCTCCCCGGCCTGGCCGGAGACGCTGCGGTGGCAGCGACTTCCGGCCTGCCTCGTTACCGGCGACCATCGGAGGAACGGTGAACCTTTCCGTCGGGATGCAGAACACGATTCCGGAGAGTGGGGGAGCGCGATGACGGTTACACCCGAGCGGGTGACGCCCTCGCTGCCGATCTACCAGCGTGTCTCGGGGGAGCAGAACGTCAATTCCGCGGAGGCGGAGGAATTCCTGGACCGGATGTTCGCCGAAGGCGCCGCCGACGAGGGCGACCGCTTCGAGACCCGGCTCGCGGAGGTCCGTGCGGAAATCGCCGAAACGGGTACCTACCGGCACACCGCGGCGGAGCTGGCGTACGGCGCGCGCGTCGCGTGGCGCAACTCCGCGCGCTGCATCGGCCGGCTGTACTGGCGCAGCCTCCGCATCCGCGACCGGCGCCGGGTCACCGACGCCGCCGCGATCGCCGGCGAGTGCGTCACCCACCTCCGCCAGGCCACCCGGGGCGGCCGGATCCGGCCGACGATCACCGTCTTCGCCCCGGACACGCCCGCCGGGCCGGGACCGCGCATCCACAACGAGCAGCTGATTCGGTACGCCGGGTACCGCCTGGACGACGGTTCGGTCCTCGGCGACCCGCGCTACGCCGAGTTCACCGAGCGGGTGCGAAGACTCGGCTGGCGGCCACCCGAGCGCAGGGGCTCGTTCGACGTCCTGCCCCTGCTCGTCGAGGCCGTCGCCGGCGAGCCGCGGCTGTTCACGCTCCCCGCGGACGCCGTCCTGGAGGTGCCGCTGACCCACCCCGACCACCGCTGGTTCGCCGGGCTCGGCCTGCGCTGGCACGCCGTGCCGGCGATCAGCAACATGCCACTGGAGATCGGCGGCGTCACCTACCCCGCCGCGCCGTTCAACGGCTGGTACGTCGGCAGCGAGATCGGGGCGCGGAACCTGGCCGACGAGCAGCGCTACGACCTGCTGCCGGTCGTCGCCGAGCTGATGGGGCTGGACACCGCCTCCGAGCGGACGCTGTGGCGGGACCGGGCGCTGGTCGAGCTGACGCTCGCCGTGCAGCACTCGTTCGACGCGGCCGGCGTGACGATGGCCGACCACCACACCGAATCGCGGCGGTTCCTGGCCCACCTGGACCGCGAAGAGCGGTCCGGCCGGCGGTGCCCGGCCGACTGGAGCTGGATCGTCCCGCCGCTGTCGGGCGGCCAGACCCCGGTCTTCCACCGGTACTACGACCCGCCCGATCCCGCGGAGCGACCCGCGTTCCTCTCACCGGACTGAGTCCCCCGCGGCGGGCCGGGCGCCACGGAGAGCAACACGGGAGCGCCCGTATGGCGGATCGTGCGCGGCCCACGGCGCAGGACCGCGCGGCAGGGCCGACAATGGGACGCATGACCGCAGTCCTCGTCGCCTACGCCGGGCGCCACGGCGGAACCCGGCAGATCGCCGAGGTCATCGCTGCCGAGCTCGGCGAAGCCGGCCTGAGCGTGGACGTGCGCGACGCCGCCGACGTCGCGACCGTCGGCCACTACGCCGCGGTCGTCGTCGGCAGCGCCCTGTACTACCACCGTTGGCGGCCCGAGGCCGTCCGGCTGCTGGAGCGCAACGCCCGGGCGCTCGCCGAACGCCCGGTGTGGCTGTTCCACAGCGGACCCTGCGGCCCGGGGGCCGCCACCCACCAGGTCAGCCTGCCGGCGAACGTGGCGCTGCTCGCCGCGCGCATCGACGCGGAGCGCACCGCGACCTTCGGCGGCCGGCTGGACCCGGCGACCGTGCGCGGGCTGATCCCGCGGCTGATGGCGTCGGGGCAGCGCGCGGGCGACTTCCGCGACTGGGACCGGATCAAGGCGTGGGCCCGCGACGTCGGCCGGCGCGTCCGGACGCGCGTGCCGCTGTAGCCCTTGCCCGCGCGGCCTGGTGGGTGCTAGACCAGCTCTGAGGTCTTGCGGTGGGAAACCGACGGACGGGGCGAACGTGACGGAACGGGAAGCGGCACCGGCACCCGGCAAGAAAGCGCTTACATCCGATCAGCGCAACGCGTTCCTCGCGGCGCTGCTCGGCTGGAGCATGGACTCGTTCGACTACTTCCTCGTCGTGTTCGTCCTGGCGGACATCGCGAAGGACAAGTCGTTCGGCGCGACGGCGACCCAGCTGGCGTTCATCACGACGGCGACCCTGGTGATGCGGCCGGTCGGCGCCCTGCTCTTCGGCCTGTGGGCCGACCGGGCCGGCCGGCGGATCCCGCTGATCGCCGACGTCCTGCTGTACTCGGTGGCCGGCCTGCTCTGCGCGTTCGCGCCGAACTTCACCGTGCTGCTGCTCCTCCGGTTCGTCTACGGCATCGGCATGGGCGGCGAGTGGGGCCTCGGCGCGGCGCTGGCGATGGAGAAGATCCCCGTCGAGCGGCGCGGGTTCTTCTCCGGCCTGCTGCAGGTCGGCTATTCGATCGGGTACCTGCTGGCCGCGCTCGCGTACCTGCTGTTCCACTCGGCACTCGGCCTCGAGTGGCGCTGGATCTTCGTGCTGAGCATCTTCCCGGCGCTGATCACGCTGCTGATCCGCGCCCGGGTGCGCGAGTCCGAGGTCTGGGAGGCGACCCGGGAGAAGCTCGCGGTGACGCGGACGTCGGTCAGGGACGTGCTGCTGAACGGGAAGGTGATCCGCCGCTTCGGGTACCTGATCCTGCTGATGACGGCGTTCAACTGGATGAGCCACGGCACCCAGGACGTCTACCCGAGCTTCCTCAAGGCCCACGACAACGGCGGCGCCGGGCTGAGCGCGTCGACGAGCACGTGGATCGCGGTCCTCTACAACGTCGGCGCGATCATCGGCGGCCTGACCTTCGGCACGTTGTCGGAGCGGCTCGGCCGCCGCCGAACGATCGTGACGGCCGCGGTGCTCGGCCTGCCGGTGATCCCGATCTTCGCGTTCGACCACGGCGCCGGGATGCTGGCGCTGGGCTCGTTCCTGATGCAGATCATGGTCCAAGGGGCGTGGGGTGTGATCCCCGCGCACCTGACCGAGATGTCGCCGGACGCGATCCGCGGGTTCTACCCGGGCGTGACCTACCAGCTGGGCAACCTGCTCGCGGCGCTCAACCTGCCGATCCAGCAGGCGATCGCGGAGTCCCACGGGTACTCCTCGGCTCTCTTGTGGACGGTCGTGCCGGGGTTGGTGGCGGTCGCCGTCCTGACCGCGATCGGCAAGGAGGCCAAGGGAATCCGGTTCGGCGAATCGGCGGTGACGACGGCGCCGGCCGGAACCCGGTAGACCCGGGCGGCGACGGTGTTCGCGGGTCATCGGCCGGCGCCGACCCGGATCACCGAAACGTGTTGAGCCGTTCCAGCAGCCGGAGCCACTCGGTCGCCTCCGCCGCCGTGAGGTGCAGCGGGAGTGTCTCGCCCAGGCCCAGCGCCTCGATCGCCCGGCGGACGACCGGGACGCAGCCGGCGATCGCGAAGGGGACGCCGGCCTCGCGGGCGTCCGCGGTCGCGTCGACGAGCACGGCGACGCCCCGGGCGGAGCAGTGGGTGGCGCCGGCCAGGTCCAGGACGAGGGCCGGCGGCGCCAGGCCGAGCTCTTCGCCGATCCGCGACCGCAGCCGCAGGCTGCCCGCCAGGTCGAGGTCGCCGTGGACGGCGAGCACGGTGACCTCGGCGGTGGTGGTCACCACGAGCTCCGTGCCGGGTGCCGGGTCACCGCGCAGGCTGTCGTAGTAGCGGGCCATCAGGGCGTCGATGTCGAGGCCGGCGGGGTAGGGGACCGCGTCGATCTCCCGCGCCCAGGCACGCAGCGCCGCCAGCACCTCGCGGTGCCGGGCGTCGTCCTCGGGCCAGACCATACCCGTTACATCGCTCGCGGAGCCCGTTCCGCAACAGGTCAGGGTGTGACCAGGCCCGCTTCGTAGGCGAAGATGGTCAATTGCACGCGGTTGCTCACGTCGAGCTTCGCGAACGTGCGCGTGATGTGCGTCTTCACCGTCGCCTCGCTGAGGAACAGCTCGGCCGCGATGTCCGCGTTCGGCTTGCCCTGCGCGACCGCCGTGACGACCTCGCGTTCGCGGTCGCTGAGCAGCTCCAGCCTCGCCTGGGCCCGGGCGCGGCGGGGGTTGGCGCGGGTCGCCACGAACTGGCCGATGAGCTGCTTCGTCGTGCGAGGCGACAGCATCGCGTCGCCGTTCGCGACCACCCGGACCGCCCCGATGATCTCCTGCGGCGAGCCCTCCTTGAGCAGGAAGCCGCTCGCGCCGGCCGCGAGGGCCTCGAAGACGTACTCGTCGAGGTCGAACGTCGTCAGGATCAGCACCTTCGGCGCCCGCGGCTGGGCGAGCACCGCCGCCGTCGCGGTGAGGCCGTTCATCCGGCGCATCCGGATGTCCATGATCACGACGTCCGGCGCGTGCCGCGCGACCTGCTGGACGGCTTCGTCGCCGTCGCCCGCCTCCGCGACGACCTCCAGGTCGGGGGTGCTGCCGAGGATCATGGACAGCCCGGTGCGGACCAGCGGGTCGTCGTCGACGAGCAGTACGCGCACGCTCACCCGCCCATGCTAGGGCGCGGCCGCCACCCACGGGAGCGAGGCCCGCAGCACGAACGTCCGCTCGTCGGCCGGGCCCGCGGCGAGCGTCCCGCCCAGGAGCGCGATCCGCTCGTTGACGCCGGTGAGGCCGGTGCCCGAACCGGGTGAGGGGACCGGGTGCGACGGCAGCGGGTTGGCGACCTCGATGAGCAGCCCGGCGCCCGGACCGCCGCGCACCGACACCTCCGCGGGTGCGCCCGGCGCGTGCCGCAGGACGTTGGTGAGCGCCTCCTGGAGGATCCGGTAGGCGGCGGTCCCGAGCTGCGCCGGGGCGGTGGCGGCCTGGTCGAGCAGGACGGTCAGGTTGACCGCGAGCCCCGCCTGCCGCGCGCCGGTGACCAGGTCGGGGATGTCGGCGAGCGTCGGCTGGGGCGGCTGCGCGGGGCCGCCGGCCGGGCGGTCGGCGAACCCGGAGCCGCGCAGCACGCCGATCACCTGGCGCAGGTCGTCGAGCGACTGCCGGGCGGTCGTCCGCACGGTCTTGGCCGCCTCCGCGGCGTCCGGGGTGCTGCCGCTGGTGACCTCGAGCGCGCCCGCCTGCAGCGAAAGCAGCGAAAGGCGGTGCCCGAGGACGTCGTGCATCTCCCGGGCGATCCGCGCCTGCTCCTCGCGGCGCGCCACCTGGTCGCGCAGGGCCGCCTGCTCGGCGGTCCGGCGCCGCGTCTCGGCGATGCTGTGCCGGACGACCCCGACGGTGAGCGGGATCGCCGTGTAGAACGCGGCGGTCAGGACGACCCCGGCCACCATGGCGCCGGTCGTCCCGGTCGAGATCCAGGCCTCGGACAGGGACAGCTCCGCGTCCCGGCCCACGTCGCGCCACACCGCCAGCCCGGTCGCGGCGAACACGAGGGCCGTCGCGCTCCAGCGCCACCAGCCGGTGAAGTAGGTCGTGAGCGCGGCGAGGGCGATGAGGGCGGCCAGCGAGTCCGCGCGCAGCAGCAGCGGCGGCACGATCGCGATACCGGTGACGACGAGGGGCCAGCGGTGCCGCCAGACGAGCATGACCGCCGCGCCGACCCCGAGGAACCAGCCCAGCACCGCGCCGGCCGTCGGGTGGAGCTCGTCGCTGCCCGCCACGCTGATCTCCAGCGCCACGTTGGCGATCCCGCTCACCAGGCTCGCGGCGACGGCGAGCACGGTGCACACCACGCCCAGCACGGACCGTCCCATGGGAGAAGCGTACGGGCGCCGCCATCCGCCCTTTCGCTGGTTCCCGGGCGCCGCGGTGACGACTTTCGTCGTAGCGCGCCCGAGTCCCGCGGACGACGCGGGCGGGGCCGCGCAGCTGGTTACCTGCTCGCCGTCAGCAGCGGCGAAAGGAACCCCGATGACCGACTACACCCCGCTCCAGCAGCCCGTGGCCCGGCCGGCGCCGCCGCGCAACGGCCTCGGCACGGCCGGCTTCGTCCTCGGCCTCGTCGGGCTGGTGTTCTCGCCGATCCCGTTCGTCGGGGTCGTCGCCTGGCCGCTCGTCGTGCTCGGCCTGATCCTGTCCGCGGTCGGCGTCGCCAGGGTCCGGGCCGGGAAGGCCACCAACAAGGGGCTCTCGATCGCCGGGATCGTCGTCTCGGTGCTCGGGCTGGTGGTGAGCGTCCTGTGGGTGGTGGTGATCGGCAAGGCCATCAGCGACGTGCACGACCAGGCCACCCAGCACCACACCGTGACCTACGAGGTG